>NZ_CP086111.1:2885000-3217500 GCF_016806835.2 Skermanella rosea
CCTCTTCGTGCCGTCCACGGCCGGCCGCATCCTGCGGCTCCCCCGCGCCTGCGGGGATAGACCCTCCGGGGCATCAGTAAGCCTCATGACATGAAAGGCTCCCCCGCGCCTGCGGGGATAGACCCTGGACGTCTACTAGGCGCATTATTGCGCTTTAGGCTCCCCCGCGCCTGCGGGGATAGACCCTTTATCGCGATCTGCTTGCTCATCCGGTTGAGGGCTCCCCCGCGCCTGCGGGGATAGACCCTCTATCTATGGACGGAAGGCGGCTACGACGGCGGCTCCCCCGCGCCTGCGGGGATAGACCCTTTCCGCTTATCCGCCTCAAATCAGCGGCCGGGGCTCCCCCGCGCCTGCGGGGATAGACCCCCCAGCCCGGTCGGGTCCTGGAAGTCCTCACCGGCTCCCCCGCGCCTGCGGGGATAGACCCCAGGACCGCTCGTTCGCGACGCAGACGCAGAAGGCTCCCCCGCGCCTGCGGGGATAGACCCCGATCGGCCACCACCGTGAAATCGGACGTGGGGGCTCCCCCGCGCCTGCGTGGATAGACCTCCGCCATGATGACCAACACCGTCTCGATCCACGGCTCCCCCGCGCCTGCGGGGATAGACCCGTCCGGTACAAGGCGACGGAGCGGTACAGCTTGGCTCCCCCGCGCCTGCGGGGATAGACCCAGGTCCGCGCCGAGTTCGGGCAAGGCGGTATCGGCCCCCCCGCGCCTGCGGGGATAGACCCGCCCACCTGCGGGACGTCAAGACCAAGGCCATGGCTTCCCCGTGCCTGCGGGGATAGACCCCAGGCTGGCCCGATCACCGAGGCGAACATCCTGGCTCCCCCGTGCATGCGGGGATAGATCCGAGACGAACAAGGGCACTCCGGATCACGCGCTGCTTCCCCGCCTGCGCGGGGATGGACCTGGAGAGAAAGGTCTCCAGCTCCTCCGGGGTGACTAGCAGCGGCTTGACCAGCTTCTTCGCGACGGGAGCGAGGGGTGGGCATCACAGCATCTTGACCAGGGCGGCGGTCAAGGCGGGCTGACCAAGCAGGATTGGGAGCACCCACTTCAGGAGATCGGCCTTCGTTTCCGACAGGTCGGCTTTGGTCGCTAGGGGCTGTATGTCGGTCTTCGTGACCAGCTTTTCGCCATTCATCGCTTCGGATACCGCGGCTGTGACGGTCATGGCAGGTACCTGGTCAGCAGGTTGACCACGGCAACAACCAGTCCACTGATTACACCGACGATGGTCGAAGCGATGATGACCGGGTCGAGACGACGATCGCGGTCCAGCTTCTGCAAATCGGCAATCAGCTTGCGCTGTTCGGCGCGGCACTTGTCACTCTCCTCGATTAACCTGCGCGTCTCGGCGCGGTACTTGTCGGTTTCCTCCATCTGGCGACGGAGACGGGAAAGCTGCTCGGTGACGTCGAGATCGGCGAAGCTGTCAGATCTGGTCATGGTCATGCTCCAGGGGCAAGAAACCCCCGCGCTGGAGTGTACCAGCAACCGGGAGAGAGGTTAATCAGGTGATTGGCCTGTCACTCCGGCGAGAAGATCAGCATGACGAAATCCGCATCTGACGCTTCCCTCGCCCATGCGCGGATGGATCAGTGGATGGTACAATCCAGACCTGGACCAGAAAAACGCTGATAGTTCAATAGATTAGATCGTGAGAATGGCGGATAGGGTGGGATTCGAACCCACGGTGAGGTTTCCCCCACGCAGCTTTAGCAAAGCTGTGCCTTCAGCCTCTCGGCCACCTATCCGGCGCGGCGCTCTGTATAGCGAGCGGGGCTTTGTTCGGCAAGCCCCTATCGTACGCGTTCCATTACCTTTTTACCGCGGCCCCACCGCGGCGCCTCAGACCGCCGAACGGCTCTTCTCGATCGCCTGGATCAGGTCGCGGATCAGATCCTCGGCATCCTCGATGCCGACCGACAGGCGCAGCAGGTCGTCCGGAACCGGCGTGTCCGCGCCCTCGATGCTGGCGCGGTGCTCGATCAGGCTTTCGACCCCGCCCAGCGAGGTGGCGCGGGTGAAGACCTCGGTACTGGCCGCGACCGCGACCGCGGCGGCGGCACCGCCGCTCATGCGGATCGACAGCATGCCGCCGAAGCCTTCGATCATCTGGCGGCGGGCGATGTCGTGCTGGGGGTGGCTCTGGAGCCCCGGATACAGAACCTCCGCGACGCCGGGATGCCCCTCGAAATACCGCGCGATGTCGAGCGCGTTGGCCGATGCAGTGCGAACCCGCGGGTACAGGGTGCGCATGCCGCGCAGCAGCAGCCAGCTCTCGAACGGGCCGAGCACCGCTCCCAGGCCCTTGCGGACACCCTTGATCCGGTTCCAGTGGTCGTCGTCGGCGGCGGTGACCAGCGCGCCGGCGATCACGTCGCTGTGCCCGTTCAGGTACTTGGTGCCGGCATGCATCACATAGTCGGCGCCGAACGCCAGCGGGCGGGTGATCACCGGGCTGGCCGAGGTGCTGTCCACGGCCAGCCGCGCCCCGGCGGCGTGGGCGATGTCCGACGCGGCCTGGATGTCGGTCACGTCCCACATCGGGTTGCTCGGCGATTCGACCCAGACCAGCGCCGTCCTGCCCGGCCGGACGGCGCGTGCCAGGGCGTCCATGTCGGCGCTCGGCACGAACTCGACGTCCAGCCCCCAGGGTTTGGCGAAGTCGATCAGCCAGTTGCGGAGCGACCAGTACATCACGCTGGGCGCCACCACATGGTCGCCCGGCTTCAGGGCCATGAACAGCGCCGTCGCCGACGCCATGCCGGAGGAGAAGACCAGAGCCCCCTGCCCGCCTTCCAGCCGGTTCAGCAACGCCTCGACCTGGTCGTAGGTCGGGTTGTCGGCACGGCTGTAGACGCGCCCGTGGGTGTCGTAGCTGTTGTCGGGGTCGCGCAGATAGGTCGTGCTGGGATGGATCGGCGGCACGATCGCGCCGGTGTTCGGGTCGATCCAACCCAGGGCGTTGGCGGCAAGGGTTTCGGGCTTCAGGCTGTCGGGCTTGCCGGCCATCGCGGGGGCTCCTGGTTTTCTCTGGATATATAGGGAAGAAAGCGGAATGCCGGACCCGCAGGCCCGGCATTCCCGCCGCGTCGCGTCAGCCGTTCAGCTTCCTGGTCAGGATCTCGTTGACCATGGCGGGGTTGGCCTTGCCCTGGGTCTGCTTCATGACCTGGCCGACGAAGAAGCCGAACAGCTTCTCCTTGCCGCCCTTGTACTCGGCGACCTTGTCCGGATTGGCCGCCAGGACGCCGTCGATCGCGCTGTCGATGGCACCCGTGTCGGTCACCTGCCGCAGGCCCTTCTCCTCGACGATCAGGGCCGCCGGCTTGCCGGTCGCGACCATCTCGGCGAACACGTCCTTGGCAATGCGGCCGCTGATCGTGTTGTCGGAGATCAGGTCGATCAGGCCGCCCAGGTCCTCGGCGGAGACCGGGGACTGCTCGATCCCCTTGCCCTGCTTGTTGAGCGCGCCGAACAGCTCGCCCATGGTCCAGTTGGCGGCCAGCTTCGGATCGCGGCCCTTGGCGACGGTCTCGTAGAAGTCGGCGCTCGCCCGTTCCGCGACCAGCACGCCGGCGTCATAGTTCGACAGCTTGTAGTCGCTGATGAAGCGCGCCTTCTTGTCGTCGGGCAGCTCCGGCAAGGTCGCCTTGATCGCGTCCACCCAGGACTGCTCCAGCTCCAGCGGCAGCAGGTCGGGGTCGGGGAAGTAGCGGTAGTCGTGCGCCTCCTCCTTGCTGCGCATCGACCGGGTCACGAACTTGGTCGTGTCCCACAGCCGCGTCTCCTGAACGATCGTCCCGCCGCCCTCGATCACCTCGATCTGGCGCTGAACTTCATAGTCGATCGCCATCTGGACATAGCGGATCGAGTTGACGTTCTTCGTCTCGGTCCGCGTGCCGTAGGGCTCGCCCGGCCGCCGCACCGACACGTTGACGTCGCAGCGCATGGAGCCTTCCTCCATGTTTCCGTCGCAGGTGCCGAGATAACGCAGGATCGCCCGCAGCTTCCGGACATAGGCCGCGGCCTCCTCCGAGGTGCGCATGTCCGGCTCCGAAACGATCTCCATCAGGGCGACGCCGGACCGGTTCAGGTCGACATAGGTGCGGCTCGGATGCAGGTCATGGACGCTCTTGCCCGCGTCCATCTCCAGGTGCAGGCGGGTGACGCCGACGGTGCGGCTGGTGCCGTCCGGCATGTCCAGCACGATCTCGCCCTTGCCCACGATCGGCTGCTGGAACTGGCTGATCTGGTAGCCCGACGGCAGGTCGGCGTAGAAGTAGTTCTTGCGGTCGAACACCGAGAACAGGTTGATCTGCGCCTTCAGGCCCAGGCCCGTGCGGACCGCCTGCTCGACGCAGTGCTCATTGATGACGGGCAGCATGCCGGGGAACGCGGCATCGACGAAACTCACCTGCGTGTTCGGTTCGGCACCGAAAAGGGTCGAGGCTCCCGAGAACAGTTTCGCGTTCGAAATGACCTGGGCATGGACTTCCAGCCCGATCACCACTTCCCAGTCGCCGGTCTCGCCCTTGATCAAATTAGTCCCGTTGATCACACTGGTCATTATCCAACTTCCTCAGGATCAGGGTCGGCGTCAGCCGCGGGCGGCGACGAAGGGCGGCAGGGCGTCGAAGCCGGCGGCATTCTCCAGCACGCCGGCCACCCGCAGCACGGTCGACTCGTCGAACGGCCGGCCGAGGATCTGCAGGCCCAGCGGCAAGCCGTCGGATGCCAGCCCCGCCGGCACCGAGATGCCGGGCAGACCCGCCAGCGACGCCGGCACCGTGAACACGTCGTTCAGGTACATGGCGATCGGATCGTCCATCTTCTCGCCGATGGCGAACGCGGTGCTGGGCGCCGTCGGCGTCAGGATCACGTCGCACTGCTTGTAGGCCTGCTCGAAGTCCTGCGCGATCCGGGTCCGGACCTGCTGCGCCTTGCGGTAATAGGCGTCGTAGTATCCCGCCGACAGCACGTAGGTGCCGATCATGATGCGGCGCTTGACCTCCGCCCCGAAGCCCTCGGCGCGGGTGTTCTCGTACATGTCCTTCAGGTCCTTGCCCTCGACCCGCAGGCCGAAGCGGACGCCGTCGTAGCGCGCCAGGTTGGACGAGCATTCGGCCGGCGCCACGATGTAATAGGTCGCCAGGGCGTACTTGGTGTGCGGCAGGCTGATCTCGACCGGTTCGGCGCCGGCCGCCTTCAGCCAGTCGATGCCCTGCTGCCACAGCTTCTCGATCTCGGCCGGCATGCCGTCGACCCGGTATTCCTTCGGGATGCCGACCTTCAGGCCCCGGATGTCGCCGGTCAGCGCCGCGCGGAAGTCGGGCACCGGCATGTCCACGCTGGTCGAATCCTTGGGATCGAACCCGCACATGGAACCCAGCATCAGGGCGGCGTCCTCGACCGTGCGGGTCATCGGGCCGGCCTGGTCGAGCGACGACGCGAAGGCGACGATGCCCCAGCGCGAGCAGCGGCCGTAGGTCGGCTTGATGCCGACGATGCCGACGAACGAGGCCGGCTGGCGGATCGAGCCGCCGGTGTCGGTCCCGGTCGCGGCCATGGCGCAGCGCGCCGCCACCGCGGCGGCCGAACCGCCCGACGATCCGCCGGGCACCAGCTTGCGGGTCCACTGCCATTCCTGCACCGGGCGCGGCTGGCGCACGGCGGCGGTCAGCTCGGACAGGAAGCCGCCCTCCTCCGCCAGGTCGCGCTGCACCAGGGTGCCCTGGCTCCAGGGGCTGACGACGGGGCCGAAATGGCTGGTCACGTTGGAGGAGCCCATGGCGAACTCGTCCAGGTTGACCTTGCCCAGCATGACGGCGCCGTCCCGCCACAGGTTGGCGGTGACGGTGGACTCATACGGGGGTTTGAAGCCTTCCAGGATGTGGCTGCCGGCGGTGGTCTGGAAGCCTTCCGTACAGAACAGGTCCTTGACCGCGATCGGCAGGCCGTTCATCGGGCCGGCCTCGCCCTTGGCGCGGCGGGCGTCGGCCCGCTCGGCCATGGCGATCGCCTGGTCCGGAGTCTCGGTGATGAAGGCGTTCAGGGGGCGCGACGCCTCGACGGCGCGGACATGCGCCTCGGTCAGCTCGACGCTGGTGAACTCGCCCTTGGACATCCCGGCCAGGGCTTCGGTCATGGTCAGCTTTGTCAGATCCGTCATCACTCGACAACCTTCGGCACGACGAAGAAGCCCTCGGCGCTGTCCGGGGCGTTGAGCAGGACGGCATCGCGGATCCCGCCGTCGGTGACGGCGTCGGGACGGCGGCGCAGCTTGTGGGGTGCCACGCTGGTCATCGGTTGCACGCCGGCGGTATCGACCTCGTTCAATTGCTCGACGAAGTTCAGGATGTTGCTGAGTTCGCCGGCCAGGTGGTCCTGGTCGGCCTCGGGCACCTTGATGCGGGCCAAGTGGGCGATCTTCGCCACGGTGGCCTTATCGAGCGACATGGGGTAAGTCTCTCCGTCCGCGAACGCCTCGTGCCGGAGCACTGCCCCGGCCGACGGCAGAAAATGGTAATTTTCCGGCAGTGTGCCTTTATGACTGTGTGCCGAAAGTAACACCCGATATGGCGATCCGCAAGCTCACGGACCTTCTCGACATCGTGCCCCGCGGCAGGCGGCTGCTGGGGCTCGACCTGGGCACCAAGACCATCGGCATGGCGATCTCCGACCCCGGATTCTCCGTGGCGTCGCCCATCGGCACGATCAAGCGCACCAAGTTCACGGTGGACGCGCGCGAGCTGGCCCGGATCATCAAGGACCGGGAGGTCGGCGCCGTCGTGATCGGGCTGCCGGTCAACATGGACGGCAGCGAGGGACCCTCGGCCGAACGCGCCAGGCAGTTCGGCGCCAGCATGCTGGAGCATCGGGACATCCTGGGCGGCGAGCAGGAGATCGCGTTCTGGGACGAGCGACTGTCCACCAGCGCGGTCCAGCGCATGATGATCGACGCAGACATGACCCGGAAGCGCCGCGCCGAGGTGGTGGACAAGATGGCCGCCGCCTACATCCTCCAGGGCGCGCTGGACGCGCTCGCGGGGATGCGCGCGGCGGCGCGGCTGGCCGAAGAGGAACGGCTCGAACAGGAACGTTTCGACCGGGAAAGCGGCGGGGAGGAAGGGACCGAAGACGGCAGTTCCTGAATGTCCCAGCTCTTCATCGTCTTCACCGCCCTCACGCCGATCTTCATCCTGATCCTGCTGGGATACGTGCTGCGCCGGCGCCGGTTCGTCCCGGACGAAGCCTGGGTGCCGGTCGAGAAGCTCACCTATTACATCTTCTTTCCGCTCCTGCTGCTGGACAACCTGTCCAAGGCCAGCCTGGGCGACCTCGCGGTCGTCCCCATGGGACTGGCCCTGGTCTCGGCGATCCTGACCACCACACTGTTCCTGCTTCTGCTGCGCAGGCATCTCCATCCAGACGGTCCCGCCTTCACCTCCGTCTTTCAGGGATCGGTGAGGCCGAACACCTTCGTCGGGTTGGCCGCCGCCGCGGCACTGTTCGGCAAACCCGGCGTCACGCTGTTCGCGATCGGCTTGGCGACGGTCGTGCCGCTGGTGAACGTGCTGTGCGTGATCGTCCTGTCCCGCTACGGCTCCGGGAACGGCAGCTCGATCCGGGCGGTCGCCCTGGGCATCCTGCGCAACCCGATCATCATCGGCGTGGCGGCCGGAGCGGCGCTCAACCTCGTCGGCATCGGCCGGCCGCCCCTGATCGGCCCCGTCTTCGAGATCCTGGGCGATGCCGCCCTGCCGCTCGGGCTGCTGGCGGTCGGCGCCGGCCTGGATCTCGCGGCGGCGCGCTCCGCCGGTGGTGCCGTGCTCCAGTCGTCGCTGACGAAACTGCTGGTCGTGCCGGGGCTGACGGCGCTGTACGGCGCCGTCTTCGGGGTCCACGGCCTGACCCTGACAGTGGCGGTGCTCTTCAACAGCCTGCCGGCCGCAGCGTCTGCCTATGTGCTGGCACGCCAGATGGGCGGCGACGCCCGGCTGATGGCCGGGACGATCACCCTTCAGACAGTCCTGGCCCTGCCGTCCATTCCGCTCGCATTGCTGCTGTTCGGATGAAACCTCAGTCCCTTCCGGACTGTTTCAACGCTGAACGCATCATTCGGAGCGGAATGGATCGGGGGTGGTACAGAGGTTGGACTTCGAAACGCATCAGAGCCGGCATTTGCCACCGCTCAGCGCCGTACGGGCATTCGAGGCGGCGGGGCGGCATGGCAGCTTCACGGGCGCGGCGCAGGAGCTGAAAGTGACTCCGGCGGCGATCAGCCACCATGTCAAGATGCTCGAAAGCTGGCTTGGAGTCGTCCTGTTCCGTCGCTTCGCCCGGGGCCTGGAGTTGACCGACGACGGGCGCCGCTATCTGCCGCGCCTGACCAGCGCGCTGGACGAGATCGCCTCGGTGACGGGCGATCTCATGAACGAACGGGCCGACCGCGATTGAGCCGGCCCGTCGCTCCTTGGACGACCGTCAGGGCCGCCAGAACGGCTTGACCACTTCCTGTTCCAGATCGGCGCGGGACAGGCCGATGTCGCGCAGAAGGTGATCGTCCATCTCGCCCAGGCGGTGGCGCTGCCGCGCCCGGTCCTGCCATTCCAGCAAGGTATCGAAGGCAGTCACCAGGAGGCGATTGAAGCTCTTCAGGCTTATGTCCGCACCGTGCGGAGCGGACTTTCCAATGCCGACGGACATCTTGGCTCTCCTTATGCGAAAGCGGGACCGAAGCGGCTCCGGCTTCGACCGGTCATCATCGAAAGACATCATCGTGATAACCGAATATTTGCGCGACCCGGTTCTTGCGCACAAACGACGCTTTCTCATAATGCGGATTAGGAAAACTAATTACCGCGTGTGACGCTGATTACAGTACCGGGATGCACCCTGTGCTTTCCTTCATTTCCCCGGAAGCCGTAGTCCACGGAGGTGCGTCCATGCCCGAAGGGTTCTCCACCATCCACGATCATGCCACTCCGACAGCGAGGCAGTGACGATGCTTGCGCGCACCGGCTATGCGAAACGCCCCCGGAGGGGTTCGCCTCCTTGCATCCCGGTCCGGCCTTCCCATAGACTCCATGAGCAAAACTAATCGCCGAACCGGACCATGGGCCGCCGCCTGCCACCGCTGAACGCCATCCGCGCCTTCGAGGCCGCCGCGCGCCATCTCAGCTTCACCCGCGCGGCGGAGGAACTGAACGTGACGCAGGCCGCCATCAGCCACCAGATCAAGGGGCTGGAGGACGTGCTGGGCGTGCCGCTGTTCCGGCGGCTCAACCGGGCGCTGGTGCTGACCGAGGCCGGCCAGGGCTATCTGCCGCCGCTGCGGGAAGCGCTGGACCAGATCGCCGACGCGACGGCGAAGCTCAAGGCCGCCGACGGCGGAGGCTCGCTCACCATCAGCACCATCGCCTCCTTCGCCGCCAAATGGCTCGTCCCGCGGCTGCCGCACTTCCAGGAGCAGCATCCCCATCTGGACGTCCTGCTGTCCACGACCCCGCAGATGGTCGACTTCACCCAGCAGGACGTGGACGCGGCCATCCGGTTCGGGCGCGGCGGCTGGGAAGGGGTGCGGGCGGAGAAGCTGCTGACCGAGGATATCTTCCCGGTCTGCTCACCCGCCCTGCTCGAAGGCCCCAAACGCCTGCGCACGCCGGAAGACCTGGCCGGGTTCACCCTGCTGCACGACGATTTCCTGATCGGCTGGACCATGTGGCTCCAGTCGGCCGGCGTGCGCGGCGTGGACGCGGCGCGCGGCCCCCGCTTCACGGATTCGGCCCTGGTGCTCCAGGCGGCGGTGGCCGGCCACGGCATCGCGCTGGCGCGCCGGGTGCTGGCGGCCGACGACCTGGACGCCGGCCGGTTGGTGGCACCGTTCGGCATCACCCTGCCGACCGAGCTGGCCTATTACTTCGTGGCGCCGCCCCGCTACTTCGACCGCCCCAAGGTGGCGGCCTTTTATGAATGGGTGTGCGGCGAGGCCCGCGATTACAGGAAGGCGGAGGAGCGCACGGGCACGGCGGCCGCGCTTGTCAACGGCGCCGGCCAGTCCCTATAACCGGGTGCGACCCGCCGTTCGCCTGTCCCAGGGTTTCCCTTTCCGCTGCCGGATGCACCGTCCATGACATCGACCGCCCGCCCCGCCCCTTCCGGTCCGCTCGCCGGGCTGAAGGTCTTCGACATGAGCCGCGTCCTGGCGGGTCCCAGCGCCACCCAGGTGCTGGGCGACCTCGGCGCCGACGTGGTCAAGGTCGAGCGGCCGGGCCTGGGCGACGACACCCGGAAATGGGGTCCTCCCTATGTGCGCGACGCGGAGGGCAACGACACGACCGAGAGCGCCTACTACCTGTCGGCCAACCGCAACAAGCGCTCGATCACCCTGGATTTCACCAAGCCGGAAGGGCAGGCCCTGGCCCGCCGGATGATCGCTCAAAGCGACATCCTGCTGGAGAACTACAAGGTCGGGACGCTGAGCCGCTACAATCTCGGTTACGACCAGCTCAAGGACGAGTTTCCGGGGCTGATCTACTGCTCGGTCACCGGGTTCGGCCAGACCGGCCCCTATGCCCCGCGGGCGGGCTATGATTTCCTGGTCCAGGCCATGGGCGGCATCATGAGCGTGACCGGGGAGCCGGACGGCGACCCGCAGAAGCTGGGCGTCGGCATCGCGGACCTGATGACCGGGATGTACGGCCTCGTCGCGATCCTGGCGGCCCTGCACCACCGCACCCGGACCGGCAAGGGCCAGCATATCGACATGGCGCTGCTGGACACCCAGGTCGCCTGGCTGTCCTATGCCGGCCAGTATTACCTGACCAGCGGCGAGACGCCGCCCCGCATGGGCAACGCGCACCCGACGATCGTTCCCTACGAAGCCTTCCCGGCCTCCGACGGATACATCATCCTGGGCGTCGGCAACGACGGGCAGTATGCCCGGTTCTGCCAGTTCGCCGGCCGGCCGGAATTGGCGACCGACCCGCGCTTCGCCACCAACGAGCTTCGCGTGCGCAATCGGCACGACCTGATACCGGTCCTGCGCCAGCTGATCTCGACCATGCCGCGGGACCATTGGCTCAAGGGCCTGGAACCCCTAGGCGTGCCGTGCAGCCCGATCAACCGGATCGACCAGGTCTTCGACGACCCGCAGGTCAAGGAACGGGGCATGGAAATCGCCCTGCCCCATCCGCTGACACCGGAACCGATCCATCTCCTCGGCAGCCCGATGCGGTTCTCCGACACGCCGGTCGACTACCGCCACGCCCCGCCGACGCTGGGCCAGCATACCGACGAGGTGTTCGGCGACTGGCTCGGGCTGGAAGAGGCCGAGATCCGGCGCCTGCGGGAGGCCGGCATCGTCTGATCACCGCGTCTCCGCCTCGGTGTCCTCGACGGTCCGGGCCGCCAGTTGCGCGTCCGCGGCGACCCGGTCCCAGTCAAGATAGCGCCGTCGGGCCTCGGTCACCTTCACGAGGTAGCGCCGGGTCTCCTCGAAGGGCAGTTGCTCGCTCAGATGATCGAACACCTCCTCCGGCGGGAGTTGGTTGATCAGGGGAGCGGCCCGGCCGATGTTCGTCGTGCCGTTGAAAGCCCGCGCCACGTTGCCGGCTCCCGTGTTGTAGGCGGCAATGGAGGCGTAGAGACGGCTTTCCGGATGATCGACGTCCCTCAGGTAGCGGGTGTCGAGCAGCTTCAGGTAGGCGGTGCCGAGCTTGACGTTGGTATCGACGTCGTACAGCGACTCGGGGATCAGCATGGGAGCCGATTCGCCGTTGACGAACCGGTGGGCGTCCAGCCCGCCGCTGGTCGGCACCAGCTGCATCAGGCCGAAAGCGGGAATGTGGGAGCGGGCGCGCGGATTGAAGGCGCTTTCCGTCTCCATGACCGCGAGGATCAGCGAGGGCGGGATGTCGAACTCGCCGGCTTCCCGGAAGACCGCCTCGGCGTACCGCTCGGCCAGCTTCGCATAGGCCCCTTCCGTGAAGGGAACCCTGTAGCTCAGCATGGTGCGCTCCCGGCCGTCCTCGCCGACGACCGCGGTCCTCGTCACCGTTCCGGACGACAGGCGCCGGGCAGTGTCGGCCGGCAGGATGCCGGCCAGCACGGCCGGCCCGCCGTCCGCCTCCGGGCCGGCCTCCTCCGCCCAGTCCGGGGGCAAGGGCATGCCCTGCTCCTCCACTCGGTCCATCGCCTCCTTCATGACCCGGTCGCGCCCCGGCAGGTCGGCCGGCGTGTCGGTCAGGGCCATGTCCACGACCTTGCGGAGGCGCTCGATCCCCGCCGCCTCGCCCGCCTCCGGATCGCCTCCCGGCTCAACGAGGACCTGCGCCAGGAACTCCCCGTGCTCGAAGTCCGAGACGCCGCGGCTCAGCCAGCCGTCGTCATAGAAGACCCATTCCTTGCGCGACGGCAGGAGAGCGTTCTCCTCGCCCCAGAAGGCGGCGCACTTCTCCCACATCTCCTTGTGCGTCTCGCCGACCGCCTTCGCCAGCATGTCCATGGCCTGCCATTCCGCCGCCGCGGGCCCCAGGAACACCGGCGGCGCCGTCGCAACAACGGGATAGACCGCCTGCGCCATCGGCTCCGCCTGGACCCGGCCGGTCACCGGCGGATGGACGGAGGCGCGTTCGCCGCCGGCCAGACCGGTGACGCAGCCGGTGAGAAGGACCGCCGCCATGCAGGCCGTGGCGACGGGTGCCGCGCGGCGCGCGGCCTGATCGGGACCATTCATCCTGGACATCGTTGTTTCCTCCGTCGGATCGCCGCCCCGAAGGGCGCGTTCTCCCTCACTCGGCCGCGCAGGCAGCCATGCGGGTACGGCCCAGTTCCGCGCGCAGGTCGGCCACCTCGGCACGGAGTTGCTCGACAACCCTGCTCAAGTCATCGGCCGGGGGCTTGGCCGACGGGTCGCGCCCGCGAAGCTGGGCCAGTCCGTCGAGGATCAGCGTGCGGTGGACATAAAGGACGTAGCCCAGTTCGCCGCCGGTCCGGTAGGCGGCGGCAGCCTCGGCGCGGCGGCGCACCGCCAGCCAGATCCCGGCGCCGACATAAAGCGCGATGAGCAGGACCACGGCGGACGCCATCGCCGTGATCACGAACCCCAACGTGGCCAGGGTCTGCCGGAGCGGGCCGAACCAGCCGGCCGCCGTGTCGACCAGGGCGCCCACGGGTTCGCCGAGCCTCTTCACCTCGCCGACCGCCTTGCCGATCTCCCCCTGGGCCGCCTGGACGGCCCGGCCGATCGGGCCGCCCGGCCCCAAGGGGGCGAAGGCTTCGCGCAACGGGCCGATCGGGATGGTGACGGGCCGGTCGGGGATGCGGATGGCCGGAAGCGTCTCGTTGAGCAGCTTTCCCGTTTCCACGTCGATCTTGGCGAAGCCGGATCCGAACGAAACCGTGCGGGAGGGTACCTGGATCTGGCGCGCGCCGGCGAAGCCGAGCTGCCCCGCCTCGATCCGCAGATCCTGGATGCTTCCCAGCTTCACGAAAACCCCGTCGATCTGACCGTTCAGCCGGTCAAGGGTATCGGCCATCCCGCCATAGGTCCGGCCGATCGCTTCAAGCCTCGGTACGATCTCTGTGTTCACGGTCTCGACGACTGTCTCGATCCTATCGCGCGTCGCCTGCCCGGCATCGAATACCAGCTTGCCGGCGAACACCAAGCCGCCCAGGATCACGGCGGGGGGCGCCAGGGCCAGCGTCAGCAACGAAAGCCCCTTGAGCCTCACGGTCATGTTGCGCATGCCATCGCCTCCTCTGTTTCGAGGAGCGCACCAAAGCACAAGAGAAACCCTGGATTCAGTGAAACGCCTCACAATCTTCGACAGTAAAAGAAGAAATCGAATTGGATCTTCATGGATTTTGCTTCAGCGGATACTTTATCGAAAGGGGTATGCGAGAGGGCGCCGAAACCGCCGAAAGAACCGCTCCCGTCCGCTATCCAGCCCTATATTAGGCACATCGACAGTCCTGCACCGGGAGTTCCCGATGATCCTTCCGAACTCACGCAAGACGCTGGCCGCGGCGGCGGTCCTGCTCGTCCTCGCCGCCACGCCGGCCGCCTGGGCGCACCATGGCTGGGGTAGCTATGACAGCACGGCGCTGACGACCCTGGACGGCACCGTCCAGTCCGTGTCCTTCGCCAATCCCCACGCCTCGATCCAGCTCGAGTCCCAGGGCAAGACCTGGTTCATCGTGCTGGCCCCGCCGTCCCGCATGACCACCCGGGGGCTGCCGGACGGCACGTTGCGCCAGGGACAGACGGTCAGCCTCGACGGCTATGTCCACAAGGGCGAACCGGCCGAACTGCGGGCGGAACGGATCCGGGTCGACGGCAAGTCGGTCGAACTGCGCTGATGGAGCACGCCGGCACCGGGCCTGGCTGGGCTCTCGCGCTGGAGCATTCCGCGCTGGGCGAGACGCTCCGGCAGGCCCTCTGGCTCTATCCCGCCGCCAACGTCCTGCACGTGCTGGCGGTCGTCGCCATGGTCGGCAGCATCTTCGCCTTCGACCTGCGCATCATGGGCGTGGCGCGATCGCTGCCCCTCGCCGCGCTGGCGCGCCTCCTGCTGCCGATCGCCGCGGGCGGGTTCGCGGTGGCGGCCGTGACCGGCTTCCTGCTGTTCACCGCCGATGCCACGGCCGTCTGGAACAATCCGGTCTTCGTCTACAAGCTGGGCCTGATCGGGCTGGGCCTCGTCAACATAGTCGTCTTCCACCTGATACCCTGGCGGGGGGTGGAGACTTGGAACACCGACCTTCCGTCACCCGGCCTCGCAGTGGCAGGCGCCTTCGTGTCGGCCGCAGCCTGGGCGGGCACCGCGACCCTGGGGCGGCTGATCGCTTATTTCTAGGTGATTGCAGGGCGGGAACCGCGTCCTTATAGTCCCGCCCCATCATGACCTTCCCGCCGCGCGCTCCCGGTCGCCCCCGCCATCTGCTGGCCCTGCAAGGCATGGCGGCCGCGGAGCTGACAATCCTGCTCGACCGTGCCGACGATCCGCCGACGGATCGGCCGCTCGCCGGGCGCCGCGCCGGCGGCCTGTTCCCGGCCGGCGACGACTCCCTCCGGGCGGCGTTCGAAACGGCGGTGCGCCGCCTCGGCGGCGAGCCTTCCGGTGATGTTTCGGGCTGCGCGGCGGCGCTCGTCCGGCATGCCCGACCCGGCGGCGCCTCGTGGGTGGCGAGTCGCGCCCCTTGCGCGATCGTCAACGCGGGAGACGGCGGCCACGAGGATCCCGTCCACGCGCTGGCCGACGCTGTGGCGATGCGCCGCCGCCTCGGCGACCTGCGGGGCCGCGTGGTGGTGCTCGCCGGCGATATCCTGCACCACGGCGCGGCATTCTCCTCGATCCACATGCTGAACGCGCTGGGCGCCTTCGTCCGCGTGGTGGCACCGCCGACCCTGCTGCCGCCGGACATCGACCGGCTGGGCGCGGAAGTCCATCACGTCCCGGCCGACGGCCTTCGCAGGGCCGACGCGGTGGTCCGTTACCCGCTCGACGTCCGGCGGTCGCTCGGGACCCTCGTTCCGTCGCAGCGGGAGTTCGACGAGATCTACTGTATCGATGCCGGGGCGCCCCTGATCGAAGCCGATCAGGCGACCCTCGCCTCGGCGATCGCCGCCTGCCTCGACCACGTCACCCGCGAGGTCGCGTGATGGCGCGGCGCATGGCGTACCGGAACGCAAGGCTGCTGGACCCGGCCACCGGCCTCGATGCCGTGGGAACCTTGCTGACCGAGGGCGGGACGATCGCGGACTTCGGTCCCGGCCTGTTGGCCGACGGCGTGCCGGACGGGATCGAAGCAATCGATCTCGGCGGCCAGTGCCTGGCGCCGGGCCTGATCGACATGCGGGTGACAACCGGCGAACGGGAGGAGGCGACCCACGAGGCCGCCGCCGCCGGCGGCGTCACCGCCATGGTCTGCCTGCCGCCGGGCGGCGACGAAACCGGCTCCCCCGTCCGGGTCTACCGTTACGGCCGCGCCACCGATGGCGCGAGCGGCCTCGCCGAGATGGGGCTCGCCGCCCGCTCCGGCGCCCTGGCCTTCACGGACGGGGAAGCCGTGATCGCCGAGGCGGCCGTCATGCTCCGCGTGCTGCGCTATGCCGGCGCCCTCGGTCGCCCGGTCGTCCAGCACCCGGAGGAACCCAGCCTCGCCGAGGGCGGTCAGATGAATGCCGGCGAGGTGGCGACCCGCATGGGCCTGCCCGGCATCCCGGCCCAGGCCGAGGTCATCCTGATCGAACGCGACCTGCGCCTGGTCGAGCTGACGGGGACCCGCTACCATGTCGCCCATGTGTCGACCGGGGCGGCGGTGGATGTCCTGCGCGACGCCAAGCGGCGCGGCCTGCCGGTCACCTGCGACACGGCGCCGGCCTACTTCGCCCTGACCGAGACCGACGTGATCGGCTACCGAACCGCCGCCAAGCTGTCCCCGCCGCTTCGCGGGGAGATGGACCGCCGCGCCATCGTGGAAGGCCTCGCGGACGGCACGATCGACGCCATCGCCAGCGACCACAGGCCCCAGCCGGACGACCGCAAGGACGTTCCCTTCGTCGACGCCGCCTGCGGCATCGTCGGACTGGAAACCCTGCTGCCGCTGGTTCTGGAACTGGTCCATAACGGCAAGCTGCCGCTGCTGCGGGCCCTGGCCGCCCTGACCTGCAATCCGGCCGACCTGCTGGGCCTGCCGCTGGGGCGGCTCGCCCCGGGGCGAGCCGCCGACCTCACCGTCTTCGACCCCGACCGGCTGTGGCGGGTCGATGTCGCCCGTTTCCGAAGCCGCTCCCGCAACTCGGCTTTCGACCGTCGTCCCGTCACCGGCCGCGCCACCCGCACCATCGTCGGCGGCGTCACCGTCTTCGACCTGGACGCATGATCCCCTCGATCAACCGGAATTCAGCAGCATGCCCGATCCGATAAGCTGGGGTTTCTCCTGGCCCTACCTGCTCGCCGCCGCCATCGCGGGATATCTCCTGGGGTCGATCCCGTTCGGCCTGGTGCTGTCCCGGATCGCCGGCTACGGCGATATCCGGAAGATCGGTTCCGGCAATATCGGCGCCACCAACGTCCTGCGCACCGGCAACAAACCGCTCGCGGCCCTCACCCTGGTCCTGGACAGCGGCAAGGGCGCCTTCGCCGTGCTGGTTGCCAGTCAGTTCGGCCCCGACACGGCCGTGCTGGCGGGAGCCGGGGCGATGCTCGGGCACACCTTTCCGGTCTGGCTCGGCTTCAACGGTGGCAAGGGCGTGGCGACCGCCCTCGGCGTGCTGCTGGCGGTCTCCTGGCCCGTCGGGGTGATCGCCTGCCTCACCTGGCTGCTGGTCGCCTTCGCGCTCCGCTACTCTTCCCTGTCGGCACTGGTGGCACTAGGCATCAGCCCGCTGACCGGCTGGTACTTCGCGGGGCCGCAGGTAGGCCAGCTCTGCGCCTTCATCGCGGTGCTGGTCTATATCCGCCACCATGCCAACATCCGCCGCCTGCTCAAAGGCGAGGAGCCCAGGATCGGGTCGAAGAAGAAAGCGGAATCCGCATCCTGACAAGCGAACGTTGCCACCTCGCGGCACGGGGCGCTATCGTTACCGCCACAAATGACTCCGGGGAGAAGCGTCCAGCCATGCCGATCAAATCCATCCTGCTTCACATGGCCAACGACGAGCAGCACGCCGACCGCCTGCACCGCGGGATCGAGCTGGCCAAGCGCTTCGATGCTTATCTTGAGATCCTGTACATCGCGACTCCCGTCACGATGCCGGCCGGGATCACCGGCCGGGGCGCCTCCTACGCCTACCTCGCCGAGGCGACGGCCATCGCCCACGAGAAGGCGGAGGAGATCGAGCACGAGGTCAGGAACCATTGCGCCGACGTGACCTACTCCTTCCGGGTCGAGGAGGGCGACCACGTGGCCCTGCTGGCCCGGCGGACCCCGTTCGTCGATCTGGCCGTGGTCAGCCAGTCGCATCCCGCGAACCTGGAGGACCGCGTCCGGCTCCAGATTCCCGACCAGCTTCCGATGCAGGCCGTCTGCCCGACGATCGTCCTGCCGTGGGAGCGGCGGATCCCGACTTCCGGCAAGCACACGCTGATCGCCTGGAAGAACACGCGCGAGGCGGGTCGCGCCGTGCGCGACGCGATCCCCTTCCTGTCCGACGCCGCAGCCGTGACCGTCCTGACCATCGAGCGGCCGGGCAAGCCCGACTCGTCGGGCCAGGAGATCTGCGAATACCTGGTCAAGCACGGCGTCAATGTCGGCTTGCGCAACAACATCAACGACAACGACGCGAGCGTCGGCGAGATCATCCTGCAGGTCGCGCAGGAACTGGACTGCGATGCCCTGGTGATGGGTGCCTACGGCCACTCCCGCCTGCGCGAGCTGATCATCGGCGGGGTGACCAGGCATATCCTGGGCCACATGGACTTGCCCGTCCTGATGTCGCACTGACGCCTGGACGCCGGTGCCGGTCTCCTTCGCCGGCACCGGCGGTCGATGCGACGCCTAGGACTGGCCGGTTCCGGCCTTGCGTCCCTCGGCACCCTTCGCCTTGTTGTCCTGGCCCTGCCGCTCCGCCTCGATCCTGTTGCGGGCGTTCGGGCCGGTTCCGATCGGCTGCTCGTTCCCGTGGGTCGGCTTGCCCAAGGGATCGATCTCCTCGCTGTGCGTGCCTTTGGTCATGTGAGTCCTCCGGACCTCGGTTGCGGAACAGCCGGCCTCCGCCGGCCGGCACAGCCCCAACAGGACCCGTCGGCGCCCGTCACGCCCCTACAGGAAGAACACCACCGTCGTCAGCGCGAACAGGGGCACCAGGATCAGCCCCGACCATGCCATGTAGCCGAAGAAGCTGGGCATGTTGACTCCTCGCTCCTCCGCGATCGCCTTGACCATGAAGTTGGGCGCATTGCCGATATAGGTGTTGGCGCCCATGAACACCGCGCCGGCCGAGATCGCCAACAGCGTGTTCGGCACGTCGTGCATCAGGTGCATCGGGTCGCCGCCCGCCGTGTTGAAGAACACCAGGTATGTCGGCGCATTGTCCAGGAAGCTCGACAGGACGCCGGTCGCCCAGAAATACATGTAGTTGACCGGTTGCCCGTCCGGCGTCGTGACGGCGGTGACGATGCCGCTGAGCGCGCCGTCGGTTCCTGCGCGCAGGATCGCGATGGCCGGGATGATCGTCAGGAAGATCCCGGCGAACAGCTTGGCGACTTCCAGGATCGGGAACCAGCTGAAGGCGTTCAGCTGCCGGCTCTCGTTGCTGGTCAGCTTCAGCGACAACAGCGCGATGCCGATCAGCAGGACGTCCCGCGCGACGTTCTGGATGTCCACATGCACATGGTAAACCTCGAAACCGATGCCCGGCTTCCACACGCCGCTGAGCAGCACCGCGGCGACCACGCCCCCCAGCAGCAGGATATTGATCCCGCCCTCGATCCCCAGCTTCTCGGCGTCCCGGGGCTTCTCCTTCCGAGGCGGTTCCTTGGCATAGAGGAAGCTGTCCATGGCGAAGAAGATCGCCAGCAGGATTGCGGAGATCAGCGCCATGGGCAGCAGCATGTGCCGCGTCGTCCAGAAGAAGTCGACGCCCTTCAGGAAGCCCAGGAACAGCGGCGGGTCGCCCAGGGGTGTCAGCGACCCGCCGATGTTGGCGACCAGGAAGATGAAGAAGACGACCACGTGCACCTTGTGGCGCCGCCCTTCGTTGGCCTTCAGCAGCGGGCGGATCAGCAGCATGGCGGCCCCGGTCGTGCCCATCCAACTCGCGATCACGGTGCCGAGAAACAGCATCCCGGTATTGACCATCGGCGTGCCGGCCAGGCTTCCGGTCACCCGGACCCCGCCGGCCACGGTGAACAGGGCCAGCAACAGCACGATGAACGGGATGTATTCCAGCAGGACGGTATGGAGGACCTCGTAAAGGGCGAGGTCAAATCCATATGTCAGGGCGAACGGGACCAGGAAGGACAGCGCCCAGAAGGCCGATATCTTGCCGAAATGATGGTGCCAGATGTTCGGCGCGAGCAGCGGGAAGAGTGCTATGGAGAGCAGGATCCCCGCGAACGGCAGGACCCATATCAGCCCGAGCGCGGCCCCTTCCAGATGGGGGGCGCCGCCATGCTCCCCCACCGCCTCGGCCGCTGCCGCGAGACCGGGGAAGGTGAGCACGAGGCAGGAGATGATCAGCGCAACGAGGGCGCCGGGCGCACCCACGATGCGGCGGAGGGGTGCTGTCACGTCGCTTTCCATGAATCTCGGCAATTTTCGACAAGCCACTCGGTAAGGCGGCGGAGTATGCCGCCGGATAAGGGACAAGCCAAGCTGAAAGCCTGCCCTTATCCGGCCGGGCAGGCGAAAAGCGTCAGGGGCCGGTCCGTGACCCCGGTAAGGGCTGCCAAATCTTGGCAGCCCTCCGCGGAACAGAGGCGGTAGTCGGCGGTGAAGCCGGAATTGGCGAGGTCGAGGCGGTCGAGCGGCGGAACCCCGGGCCGGAAGACCCAGGAGCCGTCGACCAGCTTGGCGCCCTCCGGCACCTCCATCCCGGCGCCGCTGCCGCGCACGCGCGCCTCCTCGACCAGGAGGCGCCCGTCCGAAATGCGCCAGTCCTCGCGCCACTCGATCCTCTCGACCGAGTGGGTCCATCCCAGGGAGAAGGCTTCGACCGGAAGGCGCGCCAGCGGCGCGCCCGCGGATGAAGCGCCGGCCAGGGCGATGCACAGGGCGATCACGGGAGCCGCCATCGATCAGACGGTCCGGTCAACCCGCTGTCCTTCCACGGCCTTGCGCGTCCGCCACCAGTGGAACGCGACGAAGGCGGCGGACAGGGCAAGCCCGAGCTCGTCCGTGATCGGCAGGGCCACCACCAGCAGGAATGCAGCCGCCGTCGCCCAGATCCGCTCCAGCACGTTCAGCCGGGCCCGCAGATAGCCGATCGATGCGGCTCCCCATAGCCCGATCGAGATCAGCGCCTTCACGACGATGTAGACGGTGGCGATCGGGTCGTCGGTCTGGAGCATCAGGGCCGGCGCATAGACCGCCATGAAGGGCACGACGAAGCCGGCGACCGCTATGCGCATGCATTGCAGGCCGATCTGCAAACCGCCGGCCCGCGCGATCGGGGCGGCAGCGAAGGCCGCCAGCGCCACCGGCGGGGTCAGGTCGGCCATGATGCCGAAATAGAACACGAACATGTGGCTGACGATCAGCGGCACCCCGAGATCGAGCAGCGCCGGCCCCACCAACGAGCTGGTGATGATGTAGTTGGGGATGGTCGGGATGCCCATGCCCAGCACCAGGCAGGTCAGCATGGTGAGCACGAGGCTGAGGAACAGGCTGCCTTCGCCCACCGACACGATCACGCGGACGAAGTTCGATCCCAGCCCGGTCAGGGTCATGGTGCCGATGATCACGCCGACCAGCGCGCAGGCGACGCCGACGCTCAGAGCGTTGCGGGCACCCTCGGCCAGGCTCTCGATGGAAAGCTTCAGGGTTTCTCGCCCGCCGTGGGTAACCAGGTTCACCGCGATCAGCGCCAGGATCAGCAGGTAGACGGCCGTGATGCCGTACTGGAAGAAGGCGGATGCCGCGAATCCGAGCACGATCCAGAAGACGACGCGGAGTGCCAATGGTCCCAGCAGCGACGCGACCGACGTTCCCAGGATGATCAGGGCCGTCAATCCAAGCCCCACGGTGCCGGCGAACAGCGGCGTGTAGCCCGAGAACAGCAGGTACACCAGGACTGCCAGCGGCAGCACCAGGTACCATTTCTCCCGAATGGCGGCCAGGGGGCTGGGGCAGTCCTTCTTGGGCAGGCCCATCAGGCTGAGCCGGCCGGCCTCCAGGTGGACCATCCACAGCACGGTCGCGAAATACAGGATCGCCGGGATGATCGCCGCCTTGACGATCTCCACGTAGGGAACGTTGATCGTCTCGGCCATGATGAAGGCGACGGCGCCCATCACCGGCGGCATGATCTGGCCGCCCATGCTGGCTGTCGCCTCGACCGCGCCGGCGAAGGCCGGGCGGTAGCCGAAACGCTTCATCAGCGGGATGGTGAACTGCCCCGTGGTCACCACGTTGGCGACGCCCGAGCCGTTGATCGTGCCCATCAGCGCCGACGACACCACGGCCACCTTCGCGGGACCGCCGCGCTGGTGGCCCACGGTCCCCATCGCGACGTCGGTGAACAGGCTGATCATCCCGGCGCGTTCCAGGAAGCTGCCGAACAGGATGAACAGGAAGATATAGGTCGAGGACACGAAGATCGGCGTGCCGTAGATGCCCTCCGTGCCCAGGAACATCTGGTCGATCACCTGGTCGAAGCCGTAGCCGCGATGGTCCAGCGGCGCCGGCAGGTACTCGCCGAACAGCGCGTACGCCAGGAAGACGCCGCAGACGATCGGCAGGGCGATGCCCATGATCCGCCGCGCCGCCTCGAACACCAGCGCGATGCCGACGAACCCGACCACGATGTCCGTCGTGCTGGGATCGCCGGCCCGCAGCAGCAGATCATTCTCGAAGTACCAGTGGTAGAGCCCGATTGCGAAACCCAGGACGCCGATGGCCCAGTCCGTCCAGAACGCGCCGCCGCGCCCCCGCCGGAGCGAGGCGCACAGGGCGAAGGTCAGCAGCAGCAGGAAACCCACGTGCAGCGACCGGACCACGAGGCTGGACAGCGGCGTGTAGGATGCGGTGTAGACCTGGAACAGGGAGAAGACCACCGCGATCGCGAAGATCACCTTCCCGGTGGACGTAGACCTGTCGGTCGGCCCGGCATGCAGCGGACTGGAAGTCTCCGCCGGACCGTGGCCGGGCTGAAGGATCTCGGCTTCGGTATTGGCCGCCATGCGGCTTTACCTCCGGAAGGCGTCGGAAAGGAGCGGGACGGACGCCGCCCCCGGGATCGCCCCGGGAACGGCGGTCGGCTTCGGCATCGTCACTTCAAGATGCCGGCTTCGCGGAAGTATTTCTCGGCACCGGCATGCAGCGGGATCGGCATGCCCTTGACGCCCTCTTCGGGCTTGATGTCCTTGGCCGTCGCATGGGCCGAGGCCAGCGCCCCCAGGTTCTCGTACATCGACTTGGTCATCTGGTAGACCAGGTCGTCGCTGACGCCGGTATGGGTCACCAGGAAATTGACGACGGCCGCGGTCGGCACATCCTCGGTCTGGCCGTCATAGGTGCCGGCCGGAATGGTCTCCGCCACGTAGACCGGGTTGCCCACGCCGGACACGACGTCGGCCGGGATCGGCACGATGGTGATCGGGTTGGTCGCGGCGAGGTCGCGGATCGAGGCGACGCCCAGGCCGGCGGACTGGAGCGTGGCGTCGATCTGGCGGTTCTTGACCAGCTCGACCGACTCGGCGAAGGGCAGGTACTCGACCTTGCCGAAGTCCTCGTAGGTCATCCCGGCGGCCTTGAAGATGGCGCGGGCGTTCAGCTCGGTGCCGGAGCGCGGCGCCCCGACCGAGACCCGCTTGCCCTTCAGATCCTGAAGCGTCTTGATCCCGCTGTCGCCGCGGGCGACGATCTGGATGAAGTTCGGATAGATCGCGGCCATGCCGCGGATCTTGGAAAGCTTGCTCTTGAAGCCGGCCTCCTCGTCGCCGGCCCACGCGGCGGCGACGGAGTCACCGAGCGAGAACCCCACCTCGCCGCGGCCCTGCTGGAGCAGGTTGAGGTTCTCGACCGACGCCTTGGTCGATTGGACAGAGGTCCGAGCCTCGGGGATCTTGTCCGCATAGATCTTGGAGAGCGCCACGCCCAGCGGATAATAAACGCCGCTGGTGCCGCCCGTCAGGACGTTGACGAACTCGTCGGCTCTCGCCCCGCCCGTCCCCGGCGCGGCCACGCCGACCGCCATGAATGCTGCCGTCGCGGCGGCAAGGAGCATCCTCTTCATCATCAACCTCCCGGACTTATGAATTTTTCTCACGCGCAATTGCGAGGGTAATCGCCGCACGGGCGATTTGCCACATAGAACAACAACACGCAACGGTGCTTGTCCGCCGCCTACCCGCGGATTACGGTCCCTCGGCCCAGCTTTCGGCGCGACGCGAGGAACGACATCATGGACATGACCGGAGAATACAGAATCTCCGCACCCCGTTCGCGGGTTTGGGAAGCGCTCAACGATCCCGAGATCCTGAAGCAATGCATCCCCGGCTGCGAGGAGATCCAGAAGCAGTCCGACACCGAGATGACCGCGAAGGTGACCGCCAAGGTCGGCCCGGTGAAGGCCAAGTTCGCGGGCAAGGTGACGCTCAGCGACATCAATCCTCCCAACGGCTACACCATCACCGGCGAGGGCAGCGGCGGGGCCGCCGGCTTCGGCAAGGGCGGGGCCAAGGTCAACCTCGCCGACGCCGGTCCCGACACGGTGCTGACCTACACAGCCCACGCCCAGGTCGGCGGCAAGCTGGCCCAGATCGGCTCCCGCCTGATCGACGGCACGGCGCGCAAGATGGCGGACGACTTCTTCGCCAAGTTCACCGAGGTGGTCGGCCGCCCGGCGGATGCGCCGGTCGCGGAACCGGCGGTGATCGAAGCGTCCAGGGCCGAAGCCTCCCCCGTCGTCGAGTCCCCGGCGGCTTCAGCTTCCCCGGCGGTCGAGGACACCCTGGTGCAGCCGGCCGCCGCCCTGAGCAGCGAGACGGCGGCCGTCCCGCCGCCGGCACCCGCCCGGACGGAAGCTCCGGCACCCGCCACGGCCGAGCAGAGCCGCGGCCTGCAGCCGATGATCTGGATTCCGCTGGTCATCGTCATGGTCGGCGCCCTTCTCTGGGTTTTTACCTGATCCCCGGCCGCTTCAAGGCCTGACGCATTGCGGTGAGCGCAGCATCAGGCCACATGAACGTGCGACTTCAACCCTGTTGAGCTACAACTCAAAGTTGTCGCTTGAGATAGTCGTATACCCGTAGGTCGGGTAGAGCGAAGCGGCACCCGGCCTACGGTTGTTGAACCATGTCGGCCAGCCGAAATGAGAAAGAAACCGCAGCGGAGTTTACCCGTGATTCCTACCGCGGATAAGGCTGATATGGATAAACAGCACCTGACCCGCCCGGTACCCACCGCGGAACTGCCGCCGGGATCGCTTGACCTGCCCAACCCGCTCTCATAGCCTGTCATGCGGAATTGTTGCCGGTGGAACAAGGCAGTGGAACAAGCTGCCGCCCGGCAGGCGGAACTATCGTCGGGTCGGCCAACAAGGGGGAGAGACTCATGCCAACCGTTTCCTTGCAGGTTAACGGCAAGTCCGTATCGCGCGAGGTCGAAGGGCGCACACTGCTGGTGCAGCTTCTGCGCGACCATCTCGGACTGACCGGCACCCATGTCGGCTGCGACACCAGCCAGTGCGGCGCCTGCGTCGTCCATGTGGACGGCCGCTCGGTCAAGAGCTGCACCATGCTGGCGGTCCAGGCCGAGGGCGCGGAAGTCACCACGATCGAGGGCCTGGCGGCGGCCGACGGCACGCTGCACCCGATGCAGGCGGCCTTCCGCGAGCATCACGGCCTGCAATGCGGCTTCTGTACGCCCGGCATGGTGATGAGCGCCGTGGACCTGGCGCAGACCCACGGGCAGTTGGACGAGACGACCGTCCGCGAGGGGCTGGAGGGCAACATCTGCCGCTGCACCGGATACCACAACATCGTCAAGGCCGTGCTGGCGGGGGCGGAGGCGATGCGCGCCGGCGTTCCCAAGGCCGCCGAGTAAGCGGCGGGGAGGGACAGAGCCATGTACGCATTCGAGTATCACCGCCCGACGACGCTGGCCGAAGCCGCCCAGCTCGCTTCCGGCAACGAGGACGCCAAGATCCTGGCCGGCGGCCAGACCCTGATCCCGACGCTGAAGCAGCGTCTGGCCCAGCCGAGCGACGTGGTCGACCTGGGGGGCATTGCCGAGTTGCGCGGCATCTGCGAGGACGGCGACACCCTGGTGATCGGCGCCACCACGCCGCATGCCGAGGTGGCGGCGAGCGCCGTGGTCAGGCGCCTGATCCCGGCGCTGGCGAAGCTGGCGGAAGGGATCGGCGACGCCCAGGTGCGCAACCGCGGCACCCTCGGCGGGTCGATCTGCAACAACGACCCCTCGGCCGACTATCCCGCCGCCCTGGTCGGGCTGGGCGCCACCGTCCGCACCACGACGCGGAAGATCGCGGCGGAGGATTTCTTCACCGGCATGTTCGAGACGGCGCTGGAGCCGAACGAGATCGTGACGGCGGTGTCCTTCCCGAGGCCGGGCAAGGCGGCCTACGTCAAGTTTCCCAACCCGGCCAGCCGCTACGCCACGGTCGGCGTGTTCGTCGCCGAGACCGGCGGAGGGGTCCGGGTGGCGGTCACCGGCGCCGCGCCATCGGTGTACCGCTGGACCGAGGCCGAGCAGGCCCTGTCCGGCGGCCTGAACCCGGCGGCGCTGGACGGGCTGACGGTCGATCCCGACGGGCTGAACGCCGACATCCATGCCAGCGCCGAGTACCGGGCCAGTCTGGTCAAGGTCATGGCAAAGCGGGCGGTCGCGGCCAGCGCCTGAACATCGACGCGATGCAAAGCGCAAAGGATCCCCGGACGTCCGCCGGACCCGACATCCCATTGAGATCACCGAGATCATGACAAATCCCCTGCCCGCCTCCGTCGATGAAACACTGGAGCTGCTTCAGCGTGGCGATTACGTCGCCGAGCGGTCGCTGGCGACGGCCCTCTATCTCGCCCTCAAGCTGAACCGCCCGCTGTTCCTCGAAGGCGAGGCCGGCACCGGCAAGACCGAGATCGCCAAGGTGCTGAGCGCCACGCTCGGCCGCCGGTTGGTCCGGCTGCAATGCTACGAGGGCCTGGACGTCGCCTCCGCGGTGTACGAGTGGAACTACGCCCGCCAGATGATCGAGATCCGCCTGGCCGAGGCGACCGGCGAGAAGAGCCGCGAGAGCCTTGGCGGCGACATCTTCTCCCCCGAGTTCCTGATCAAGCGCCCCCTGCTCCAGGCGCTGGAGACCGGGGCCGACGGCCCGCCCGTCCTGCTGATCGACGAGCTGGACCGCACCGACGAACCATTCGAAGCCTACCTCCTCGAAGTGCTGTCCGACTTCCAGATCACCATCCCGGAGATCGGCACGATCAAGGCGGAGCAGCCGCCGACCGTCATCATCACTTCCAACCGCACGCGCGAGATCCACGACGCTCTGAAGCGCCGCTGCTTCTACCACTGGGTCGATTATCCGGACGCGGCCCGCGAGCAGGACATCCTCCGGGTAAAGGCGCCGAACGTGCCCGAGCACCTGTCCCGCCAAGTCGTGGGCTTCGTGCAGCGCCTGCGCGGCATGGACCTGTTCAAGCTGCCCGGCGTCGCCGAGACCCTGGACTGGGCGCAGGCCCTGACCCAGCTCGACCGGCTCGAACTGGACCCGGACACGATCAACGACACGCTGGGCACCCTGCTGAAGTACCAGGACGACATCGCCAAGATCCAAGGCAGCGAGGCGAACCGCATCCTGACCCAGGTCAAGGCCGAGCTGTCCGCCGCCCACCCGGCCTGAGGCCGCCATGGTCCAAGACACAAGCGACAGCCAGCCGGACATCCAGATCGACGGCGGACGCCTGTCCGCCAACATCATGCATTTCGCCCGCTGCCTGCGCGCCGCCGGTCTTCCCATCGGCCCGGGCAAGGTGCTCCAGGCGCTGGAGGCGGTGGAGGCCGTCGGCATCGGCAACCGCCGCGACTTCTACTGGACGCTGCACGCAGTCTTCGTCAACCGCCGTGACCAGCGCGAGCTGTTCGACCAGGCGTTCCACGTCTTCTGGCGCAATCCCGACATCCTGAAGCGCATGATGGCGCTGCTTCTCCCCACCCTGAAGGCGGACCTGAAGCAGGAAGGGCCTGAAATGTCGCGCCGGCTAGCCGAGGCGCTGCAAACCAACAAGCCGAAGCCCGGAGAGGGTGACGGCGGCGAGCAGGACCAGGAGATCGAGATCGACGCCTCGCTGACTTGGTCCGACCGCGAGCTGATCCAGACCATGGATTTCGAGAAGATGTCGGCGGCCGAGATCGCCATGGCGAAATCGGTCATCAAGCGCATGACGCTGCCGATCATGACCGTCCCGACCCGGCGCTTCCAGCTCAGCCACCTGGGCCGCCGCGCCGACCTCCGGGCGACCCTGCGGCAGACGCTCCGCTCCGGCGGCGACGTGATCGACCTCGCGACCAAGCGGCGGCGGGAACGCCACCCGCCACTGGTCGTCCTGTGCGACATCTCCGGCTCCATGAGCCGCTACTCGCGCATGCTGCTCCACTTCCTGCATGCGGTGACCAACGACCGCGACCGGGTCCACACCTTCCTGTTCGGCACCCGGCTGACCAACGTGACGCGGTACCTGCGCTACAGGGACATCGACGTGTCGCTGGAGAAGGTTTCCGGCGCGGTGCAGGACTGGTCCGGCGGCACCCGCATCGGGCGGAGCCTGCACGAATTCAACCGGGTCTGGTCGCGCCGGGTCCTGGGCCAGGGCGCCGTCGTCATCCTGATCACCGACGGGCTGGACCGCGACGCGGCCGAAGGGCTGGGCGAGGAGATCGAGCGGCTCCACAAGAGCTGCCGCCGTCTCATCTGGCTGAACCCCCTCTTGCGCTACGAGGGGTTCGAGCCGAAATCCAGTGGCATCAGGGCCATCATGCCCCATGTCGACGATTTCCGACCGGTCCACAACCTGGCAAGCCTCGCCGACCTGGCGAAGGTGCTCGATCATGTCGGACCCCGGCGCCACGGCGGCATGGCGCGATGGCTAGCGGAGGTGGCTTCAGCATGACGTACGAAAACAACATCCCCGAGATCGCGGCGGCGCTGCGGGCCGAGGGAAAGCGCGTAGCACTGGCGACCGTGGTCTCCACCTGGGGCTCCTCCCCCCGGCCGGTCGGCAGCCAGCTGGTGGTGGACGAGACCGGCGCCATGCAGGGCTCCGTGTCGGGCGGCTGCATCGAGGGGGCCGTCGTCCACGAGGCCATGCAGGCCATGCAGGACGGCGAGCCGCGCATGCTCAGCTTCGGCGTCGCCGACGAGCAGGCCTGGGAAGTCGGCCTCGCCTGCGGCGGCAAGGTCCAGGTCTATGTCGAGGCGGTGGAATGAAGACCGACATCCTTCAGCGCCTGGTCAGGGCGCGCGCCGAGAAATGCCCGGTGGCCCTGGTCACGGACCTGGGCTCCGGCCTCCAGACGCTGGTCCACGATGACGTCACCCACGGCGGCTTCGGCCTTGACCGGGAGGAGCTGGCCGAAGTGCGCCGCTTCCTCCGCGAGGACCGCAGCGGCATCGTGGAGATCGGCGACGCCCGACTGTTCATCCACTCGTTCAACCCGCCGCTGCGGGTCATCATCATCGGCGCCGTCCACATCGCGCAGGCCCTGGCGCCGATGGCGTCGCTGGCGGGATACGACGTGGTCGTGGTCGATCCGCGCCGGGCTTTCGCGACCGACGCGCGCTTTCCCGGCATCTCCATGAACGGCGAATGGCCCGACGACGCGCTGAACCAGCTCGCGATCGACGGCCGCACCGCCATCGTCACCCTGACCCACGATCCCAAGCTGGATGATCCGGCGCTCCACGTGGCGCTCCGCTCCCCGGCCTTCTATGTCGGCTCCCTGGGCAGCCGGAAGACCCACGGCAAGCGGGTGGACCGCCTGCGCGAGGCCGGCTTCACCGAAGCCGAGATCGCCCGCATCCACGCTCCCGTCGGGCTCGCCATCGACGCCGTCACGCCGGCCGAGATCGCGCTGGCGATCATGGCCCAGATCACCCAGGTGCTGCGCCAGGAACCGTCCTCCGCCGCGGCGGCGGCCTGACCGGACCATGCGCTTCGGTCAGGTCTCCCCCGCCGGCGCGGTCGGCGCCATCCTGGTGCATTCCGTCCGGGCCGACGGCATCGCCTTCAAGAAGGGGCGGCTCCTCACCGCCGAGGACGCCGCCGCCCTGGAGCGCGCCGGCATCGGGCTGGTGACAACCGCCAGGCTGGAAGACGGCGACGTGGGCGAGGACGCTGCCGCCTCCCGCATCGCCCGCGCTGCCGCCGGTCCCGGCCTGGACGTGGCAGCGGCCTTCACCGGCCGGGTCAACCTGTTCGCCACCGCGCCGGGAGTCTGCGTCGTCGACGTGGACCGGTTGAATCGGCTGAACCTCCTGGACGAATCGGTCACCGTCGCGACCCTGCCCGCGTCGGCGCCGGTCGAGGCTGGCGGGATGGTCGCGACCATCAAGATCATCCCCTTCGCCGCTCCCGAGGACGTCGTCTCCCGGGCCGAAGCGATCGCCGCCGACGGCGGGCCGCTGATCCGCGTCGCCGCGTTCCGTCCCCTGCGCGCCGCGCTGGTCCAGACCCGCCTGGCCGGCATGAAGGAATCGATCCTGGACAAGACGGTCGGCGTCACCCGCGACCGGCTGGCCGCCATCGGCTCCGAGCTGGCGGGCGACATCCGCGTCGATCATGACGAAGCGGCGGTCGCCGGCGCCGTCGCCGAGGCCGTATCCTCCGGCATCGACCTGCTGCTGATCGCCGGCGCTTCCGCCATCACCGACCGGCGGGACGTCCTTCCGGCCGGCATAGAGCGGGCCGGCGGCGAGGTCGAGCATTTCGGCATGCCGGTGGACCCGGGCAACCTGCTGCTGCTGGCGCGCGCCGGCGGCATCCCCGTCCTGGGCCTTCCCGGCTGCGCCCGATCGCCCAAGCTGAACGGGTTCGACTGGGTGCTCCAGCGGCTGGCCGCCGGCATCCCGGTGACCCGGCGGGACATCATGACGATGGGCGCCGGCGGCCTGCTGACGGAGATCCCGACCCGCCCCCTGCCCCGGGCCTCCACGCCCGTGGCCGAGCCGCAGGCTCCCCGCGCTCCGCGCATCGCGGCCTTGATCCTGGCCGCCGGCCAGTCGCGCCGGATGGGCGCGCTGAACAAGATGATCGCTGATGTGGACGGCAAGCCGATGGTGGCCCACGTGCTGGAGGCCGTCATCGCCTCCCACGCCGGTTCCGTCACGGTCGTCACGGGCCACGACCCGGAGGCGGTCCGGGCCGCCCTGGCCGGCCACGAGATCCGCTTCGTCCACAATCCCCACTACGCCGAGGGGCTCAGCACCTCGCTGCGCGCCGGCATCGCGGCCCTGCCCGACGATGCGGACGGCGTGCTGGTCTGCCTGGGCGACATGCCGCGGGTCGGAGCGGAGACGCTGAACCGCCTGATCGCCGCCTTCAGCCCGCAGGAGGGCCGCGCCATCTGCGTTCCGACCGTCGCGGGCAAGCGCGGCAACCCCGTGCTATGGGACCGCCGCTTCTTCGCCGAGATGCGGGACCTCGCCGGCGACGTGGGCGCCAAGCACCTGATCGGCCTCCACGCCGACCAGGTCTGTGAGGTCACCATGGACGGCAACGGGGTCCTCCTCGACATCGACACCCCGGAAGCGCTCCAGGCCCTGAATTCTTGAAGATCCCGAAGGCCGATGGGGCGGAAGACCGCCGTCGGCCGTTCCATCCGGGACAGGCAGACCAGGGAGAACCCACATGCAGAACCAACAGCCCCCGCAGATGGACGAGGAGACCCTCGCCTTCCTTCTTCAGGTCTTCCAGACGGTCAGGGCGGGCCAGGCGGCGGAACTGCACGAGTATCTGGTCCGCGGCCTGCCGCCGAACCTGCGCAACGAGAAGGGCGACAGCCTGCTGATGATCGCGGCCTATCACGGCCACGCCGACACGGTGCGGGAGCTTCTCGACCATGGCGCCGACATGGAGATGGCGAACGACCGCGGGCAGACCCCGCTGGCCGCCGCCGCCTTCAAGGGAGACGTCGGGATCGTGCGCATGCTGCTGGATGCCGGCGCCGACGTGGATGGCTGCGGCGACACCGGCAGGACGGCGCTGATGACCGCCGCCATGTTCAACCGGACCGAGATCGTCGACCTGCTGCTGGAACGCGGCGCCACGATCGATCGGGTCGATGCCGGCGGCCACACCGCCCAGGCCGCCGCCGAGGCCATGAACGCACCCGACACGCCTGGACAGCTTGCCCGCGCCGCCGCGCGTGGCTAGACCGGGCATTCCGCTCCTCCCGATCCCTTACGCGCCCAGGCCCGCCCCATGACCAGCATTCCCTACATCGACGAAGCCCGCCTCTGGAAACGCCACATGGCGATGGCCAAGATCGGCGCACTGCCGGGCGGCGGCGTCAACCGCCCGGCCCTCTCGCCCGGCGACGCCCAGTCGCGCAGCCTGCTGGCCCGGTGGGCGGAGGAGCTGGGATTCTCCGTCGCGACCGATCCGATCGGCAACCTGTTCGTCCGCCGCCCGGGCACCGACGACTCGCTGGCCCCCGTGATGAGCGGCTCCCACCTCGACACCCAGCCGACCGGCGGCAAGTTCGACGGCGCCTTCGGCGTGCTGGCGGCCTTCGAGGCGCTTCAGGCGATCCACGAGGCGGGGATCGTCACCAAGCGTCCGATCGAGGTGGTGTCCTGGACCAACGAGGAAGGCTCCCGCTTCCAGCCCGGCTGCTCCGGTTCATCGGCGTTCACCGGGGCGATACCGCTCGACCGCATCCTGGCGGCGGTGGACCGCGACGGGATCGCGGCACGCGACGCCCTGGCCGCCGTCCTGGCGAGCGAGCGCGGCATGGCGGTGCGTCCCCTGGGCTTCCCGGTCGCGGCCTACCTGGAGTGCCACATCGAACAGGGGCCCAGGCTGGAGGAAGCCGGAATCCCGGTCGGCATCGTCACCGGCATCCAGGGCTCCCGCTGGTTCGCGGTCGAGGTGCTGGGCGACGAGGCCCATGCCGGAACCACCCCCCGGCGCAACCGCCGCGATGCGCTGGTGGGGGCGGTCGCCATGGTGTCGGCGCTGGAACGGCTGATGCACGACGAGGAGGACCGCGTCCGCTTCACGGTCGGCCGGTTCGAAGTCCAGCCCGGCTCGCCCAACACCATCCCCGGCCGGGTTTTCTTCACCATCGACTTCCGCCACCCCGAGGCATCGACGCTGAAGCGTCTTGGCGACCAGGTGGACGCGGTCTGCCGGGCCCACGCCGGCCCCTGCGCCGTGACCATCGAGGAGACCTTCCACAGCCTGCCCACGGAATTCGATCAGACCGTGGTCGCCGCGATGCGCGGCGCCGCCGAACGGCTGGGCATCCGGACGCTGGACCTATCGTCGGGCGCGCTGCACGACGCCAAGTTCCTCCAGGACGTCTGCCCCAGCGGCATGCTGTTCGTTCCCTGCGAAGGCGGCATCAGCCACAACGAGGCGGAGAACGCCAAGCCGTCCGACCTTGCCGACGGCACCCGAGTCCTGGCCGAAGCCCTGGTCACCCTCGCCAACGCCTGACGGCTTCGAAGCCGGGTGCGACGCATGGTCCGAGGGGCGGCGCGGGATGCGGCGGTGCACAATGCCCGTCGCACCCCGCACATCCGACCGGAGAGCCCCCGATGGCCGAAGTCCTGTTCTACGCCAAGCCCGATTGCCCCGCCAACGCCAAGCAGAAGACCCAACTGGAAGCGGCCGGCCACACCGTCGTGGCCCGGGACCTGCTGTCCGAGCCCTGGACCCCGGAGACGCTGCGGCCCTATTTCAACGACCGCCCGGTCGAGGAATGGTTCAACCGCTTCGCCCCGGCGGTCCGGAGCAAGGAAGTCGTGCCGGCCGACCTGGACGAAGCGGCGGCGCTCGACATCCTGATAAAGGACCCCGAACTGATCCGCCGCCCGCTGATCCAGGTGGGGGACCGGCGCGAGGTCGGCTACGACCCGACCACCCTGAACGCCTGGATCAGCCTGATTCCCGTCTCCGACGGCCTCTCCTGCGAGGAGAAGCACGCCCAGGGCCGCTGCGACCACGGCCATGGGCACCATCACCACTGAAGCAGGCCGGCGCTCAGGGATCCTGGGCGCCGCGCGTGTTCACGTACACCGCGTAGAGCGACGTGCTGCCGGTCATGAACAGGCGGTTCTTCCGGGGACCGCCGAAGCAGACGTTGGAGCAGATCTCCGGCAGGTGGATCTTGCCTATCAGCATGCCTTGGGGATTGAAGACGTGGACGCCGTCATACCCCTCCCCGGCCCAGCCGGCCGAGGCCCACAGGTTTCCGTCAACGTCGGTGCGCATGCCGTCGGCGGCACCGGCGCCCATGTCGGCGAAGACCCGGCCGTTGGTCAGGCGCGTGCCTTCCGCCACGTCGAAGACGCGGATCTGCTTCGGCCCGTTCTCCCCCGTGTCGGCGATGTAAAGCTTCGTCTGGTCGGGTGAGAAGCACAGCCCGTTAGGCCGCCGGAAATCGCCGGCCACCACGGTCGCCCGTCCCGTGGAGGGGTCCAGGCGATAGACGTTGGTCGGCAATTCGAACTCGGCCTTGCCGCCCTCGTAGTCGCCCAGGATGCCGTAGCCGGGATCGGTGAACCAGATGCCGCCGTCGGAATGGACCACGGCGTCGTTCGGGGCGTTGAGCCGCTTCCCCTCGAACCGGTCGATCAGGACCGTGATGGTGCCGTCGTACTCCGTCCGCGTGACCCGCCGAGCGCCGTGCTCGCAGCTGATCAGCCGGCCCTGCCGGTCGCGCGTGTTGCCGTTGGTGTAGTTGGACACCGGGCGGAACACGCTGACCGCTCCCGTCTCCTCGGTCCACCGCATCAGCCGGTTGTTGGGGATATCGCTCCACACCAGATACCCGCCATCGCGGAAATAGACCGGGCCCTCCGCCCAGCGAAGCCCCGTGACAAGGCGCTCGACGTTGGCGTTGCCGATCCGGTACTTGGCGAAGCTCGGGTCCAGGACCTCGATCGCCGGGTCGGGATACCGCACCGGTTGCGGATGGCCCCAGTCGCGGGCCAGGACGGGGCCTGCCGCGAAGGCCGCCGCCGAGGCGGCCCCGGCTTTCAGAATCGTTCGCCTGTCCATATTCATGGTGTTTCCTCCCGTGTTGGCAGCAGATTTTCGCGCTGCATTCTCTGGTTGACCAGGGGAGGATCGCATCCGATCGCCGTCCTGGCGATATGCACAGTCAGCCTAAACCCGTTCGAATTCTCCCCGGCCTTGCGGGGGAACTAGTCGCATCCTTGATGGTTGTAGGGCAACGCGGGTGCGACCCGCGACCTTCAACTGCCGACGAGAGTGTGATGTCATGCCAATAACGTCCAAAGTGCGGGGATTGGGCAGGCTATGCCTCGTGGCCGGTGCTGCCCTGGCGCTGGCCGCCTGCGCCAACGATATCCCGGCGCCGACCGAACAAGTGACGCTGTCGGACAACATCATCCGGAATGCCGAGACGGCCGGCGCCGTCCAATACTCGCCCGTCGAACTCAATATGGCGCGCGAAAAGCTGGAAGCCGCCCGACGCGAGATGCAGGACGAGAACAACGAGGAGGCCCGGCGCCTCGCCGAGCAGGCAGAGGTCGACGCCCGCCTCGCTGAACTCCGCTCCCGCACCCAGACCACCAAGGAAGCGGTCGCCGCGGTCCAGGCCAGCATCGACACGCTTCGGCGTGAGCTGAACGCCCGGCCGACCAGTTGAGGGAGACGCGACCAATGGGAACTCACATGACGGTTATACGCCGCTTGGCGCTTGGCGCTTCGGCCTGCGCCCTCCTGGCCGCCTGCGCCAACGCTCCGACCGAGACGGCGAGCGTCACCCAGGCGAACGCCGCCTACCAGTCGGCTCGCAACAATCCTCAGGTGGTCAATACGGCCGCCCTCGAACTGCAGCGCGCCGAGCAGGCCCTGCGCGAAGCCCAGGAAGCCCAGTCGGCCGGCGAGGACGTCGATGTGGTCGACCACGAGGCCTATCTGGCCGAGCGGCGGGCCGAGATCGCGTTCCAGACCGCCGAACTCAATGCGGCGCAGCAGCAGATCGAGCAGGCCAACCAGAGCCGCGACCAGGTCCTGCTCAACGCCCGTTCCGGGCAGGTCCAGAGCCTTCAGCGCCAGCTCGCCGAACTCCAGGCCAAGCAGACCGAACGCGGCATGGTCCTGACGCTCGGCGACGTCCTGTTCGAGGTCGGCAAGGCCGAGCTTCGCCCGGGAGCGCAGCGCACCATCACCGACCTTGCGGCCTTCATGCGCCAGAATCCGGAACGGACCGTCGAAGTCACCGGCTTCACCGACAGCACCGGCAGCGTCGAGCTGAACCAGGAGCTGTCCGAAGACCGTGCCGAGGCCGTGCGCCGCGCCCTGGTCGCCCAGGGCATCAATCCGCAGCGGATCGTGACGCGGGGCCTCGGACCGGCGCTTCCGGTCGCCAGCAACAACACGTCCGGAGGCCGGCAGCAGAACCGGCGCGTCGAGATCACGATCTCCGACGAGACCGGATCTATCCCGCCACGGGCCTGACCGGGAACCATCCGCCGCCCGTCCGGTTGGCCAAGGGATGGTACGCGGACAGGCGGCGGAGGGCCGGGGCCCAATGAAACCATCACGAAGCAGAGCGGGCGCGCGGGCGCTCGGGATCGTCCTGCTGACGCTCCTGAGCCCCGGCATCGTGGCCGGACAAGCCCCGTCGGCCGCCCGACAGGCTTCCGAAGGCAAGATCGCGATACGGGTGATCGACGGCGATACCGTGCAGACGGGATCCGAAGTCCATGAACTGGCGGGTATCGACGCGCCGGAACTGGGTCAGCGTTGCCTCAACAACGGGTCGCTGTATACGTGCGGGCTGGAAGCAAGCTTCGCGCTTCGCAAGATGATCGGGATCATGCCGGTTTCCTGCACAAGCCGGCGTGACGGCGACGACGTGGAATGCACGGGCGACGCCGGGAACCTCGGCCTACTGCTGGTCCAGCAGGGATTCGCCGTCGCCCGGCCGGGAGCGCCTCCGGCGTACCTGGAAGCGCAGCGCGTCGCCAAGGACAGCAAGCTCGGGATCTGGCGGGGCGACTTCGTCCCGTCGGTCCGATGGCGGGAGGGCGAGCGGCTGGAGGCGGAGCGGAAGTCGCCGGTGCCCTGCCCCGTCAAGGCCGCGGTCGAGCAGTCCGGCCGCAGGGTCTACCTGGTGCCGACCGACGGCGTCTACGACAAGGTGGCGCCCGATCCGGAAGCCGGGGGCAGGCTGTTCTGCACCGACGAGGAGGCCCGTGCCGCGGGTTTTGAACGACCGGCATCCTGACCCGGGCACCTCGGTCTCCGGGAACTCGAACGCCTTTGAACGGTTTGCGACATGCTGGGCGGCGCCCCGGGCGTCGGGGTGCGCGCATATGGTACGGGAGTGGAAGATGCAGGAAAACAGGACCGTTGACATGCCCTTGAGCGGCCTTTTCGCCAATCTTCGGCAAGAGGCGACATTGCTCGTCAAGCGCGAGATCGAGCTTGCCCGGGTCGAAGCCGGGCAGAAGGCCGGGCAGATCACCCGCGGGGCCGTGTCCCTGGCAGTCGGCGGCGCAGTGCTGTTCATCGGCATCCTGTTCCTGATGCTGTCGGGGACCTGGGGGCTGTCGCGGTTCGTCGAACCCTGGATTTCCGCGCTGGTCGTGGGCGGCGTCGTGCTGCTGGTCGGCGTCGTCATGCTGCTCAAGGGGATCAGCAACATGAAGAAGCTGAACCTGACCCCGGAGCGTACGCTGGAAACCCTCAAGAGCGACGCCAGCCTGGTGCGGGGCCGCACGCCATGACCGGCTACGGCCGCTCACCGGACGAGATCCAGCGCGAGATCGGGGAGACCCAGGCCAACCTGGCCCGGGCGATCTCTCAGCTGGAGCGCAAGTTCAAGCCGAGCGAGTGGCTGGAGGATGTCACGGGAACGCTGCGTTCCCGCGGCGGTCACCGGCTTGCCGACGCGATCCGGGACAACCCGGTGCCGGCCGGGCTGATCGCCCTCGGGATCGCTTGGCTGGCGGTTTCCGTCGCCTCGACGACACCCCAGCCCGACCGTTTCGTCGCCGATGCCAAGGGATGGCGGCGCCGGGCCGTGCTGTCCGCGCAATCACTGATCGGCGACGAGGTTCGCAACCTGGAGAACCAGGGGCTGGGCCGGATCGAGGACATCATGATCGACGTCCCGACCGGACGCGTCGCCTATGCCGTGCTGTCGTTCGGCGGCATCATGGGGATGGGCGGCAAGCTTTTCGCCCTGCCCTGGCAAGCGCTGCGCATCGACGAGCGGCGGCGGCAGGTCTGGATCGACATCGACCGGTCGCGCCTGCGCGAGGCTCCCGGCTTCGACAAGGATGCCTGGCCCGACATGGCCGACCTGTCCTGGGGCCACCGCGTCCACGGCTTCTGGATGGGCCGCGACGGCGACGTGCTGCACAGGCGCGTCATGTCGGCCGGAAGCCTCGTCGGCGACACCGTGCGCAACCGGGCCGGCCAGGAGTTGGGAACGATCGAGGCCACCATGGTGGACTTGGCCGACGGACGGGTCGTCTACGCGGTCCTGGCGTTCGGCGGCACCTTGGGCTTCGGGGAGAAGCTGTTCGCCGTTCCCTGGCGGGTGCTGAGACTGAACGAGATCGAGAAGCGCTTCATCCTGGACGTCGATCCGGAGCGGCTGAAGCAGTTGGAGGGTTTCGACAAGAGCCGGTGGCCCGACATGGCCGACCCCGCCTGGACCAGTCGCATCGAGATGCAGTTCGCCCGCTGAGCGCCGGCGGTCCGGCGCTCCTCAATGGCCGGGCAGAACGAGGATCTGGCGATAGGGCAGCGTCTGGCGGGACAGGGTGACCGTGGCGCTGTCCGACGTCCGGACCTGGTACGTGCCGTCCATCCGCTGGAGAAATCCCGCCAGGGTCGAGGCGGTGAAGTAGTGCATCGGGATCACCAGCGGCGGCTGGATCTGCGCGATCACCTCGACCATGTAGTCCTGCGCCATGGTGTAGGACCCATCCACCGGCACCAGCAGTACGTCGATCACTCCCAGTTCCGCCAGATGCATGTCGGTCAGGGTGTGGTGCAGATGGCCCAGATGGGCGACGCACAGGCCGCCGGCCTCGAACACGAAGATCGAGTTTCCGCTCACCCGGGTCCCGCCATAGTCCCTCACGTTGGTCGGGACGTTCCTCACCCGCATGTCGCGCAGCGTCACGTCGTGTACGGCCATGCCGCCCTCGTCGCCCCAGCCGCGCAGCACGTGCCGGATCCCCGGATCCGGACGGTCGGTATAGTGGGTCGAATGAGCGTTGTTCATCGTCACGATGTCGGGCAGCCGGTCCGGCCGCAGGTAGCCGTTGTAGTCGGTCACCGCGGACACGTCTTCCGGGCTCTCGATCAGGAAACTGGAATGGCCGAGGAAGGTCAGCCGGAGCGATCCCGCGGCCGGCGCCGCCGCTTGCCTGACCGCCGCCGGGTGGAGCAGCGCGCCGGGGCCCGACGCCACCGGCTGGCACATGGCCATCGCGGCCGACGGGCCGGCCAAGCCGGCGAGGAACGTGAGGATGCCCGCGATCGCGCGGCGGATCGTGGTCTGGAACGGCATCGAAGCGACCTCCCCGATTGGTCCGGCCCGCTGGGTCCGGGCGAGTCCCATCAAGCTTGAAGCGGAAGCGTCCTCGATCAAGCCTCATCAGGTGAACTAGAGTGTCTCCTGCACTGTTTTCCCAGCAACAGTATCGGGCCGGGACATCGGGCCGGAATACAGGAAGGAGCGTGAGGTGAGGGGATCGAGATCGATCGGGACCATGCTTGTGCTGGGTGCAGCCGCGGTGGCGCTGGCATCCTGCGCCAATCCCAATGCGGACAGGGCCGCCGACGCGCGGCAGACGCTTGTCGGCATGCCGAAGGAGACCCTGCTGTCCTGCGCCGGGGTGCCGCAACGCTCCGCCCAGGTCGACGACACGGAATTCATGACCTACACCAGCCGTGAATTCAGCGGCGGCGGGCCCAGCACCTCGTTCGGTGTCGCAGGCGGCAGCGGCGGCTCCGGCGTCGGTTTCGGCATCGGCATACCCCTGTTCGGCGGGGGCGGCGGCTACTCCAGCAGCTGCGACGCGACCTTCACGGTGCGCAACGGCGTGGTCGAGCAGCTCTCCTATACCGGCTCGGCCGGCGCTTCGGCATCGCTGGGCCAGTGCTACCGGATCGTCGAGAACTGCCTGGAGATGGTTCCGGGCGGCACCCTGCCGCCGCGCTGACGCCCGGCGGGGGCTTCAGCGGGCGGTATCCCGCAGGTTGGCGCTGAAGACCCGGATCGCATCGGCCAGGTCGGGCACGGCCCGCTCGGTCGCGGCCGCGCCCTCCTCGATGGCGTCCGGCGCCCGGTCGAACTCCAGCAGCCCGACATGGCCGAGTCGGGGCGTGATCTGGACGTCGGGCGGATCGGTCGCGAGGCGCGCCCGCCCGATCCGGTCGGTTATGATGCCCAGGGAAGACACCATCACGCCGAACAGGCTCGGCCCGTCGTACTCCCGGCTGAAGACGCGCCGGGTCAGGGCGTCCAGTCGCGACGGCGGCGGCGTCTCCGGCGCCTGCTGGGTTTCCTCCAGGGCCTGGAGCAGGTCGAACCCGGCCGCCGTCGCGATGCTGGCGCCGGGCTTGCGGGCTTTTCCCAGGATGTCGGCGTTGAGGTTGACCGCGATCACCATCTCGGCGCCCAGCGCCCGGCAGGCCGCCACCGGAACGGGGTCCACCAGGGCGCCGTCCACCAGCCAGCGCTGGTCGATGCAGATCGGCGGAAAGACGCCCGGCAGCGAGAAGGACGCGCGCAGCGCCTCCGCCAAGCCGCCCGTCCTGAGCCATACCTCGTGCCCGGTGACCAGATCGGTCGCGATGGCGGCGAAAGGGATCGGCAGGTCCTCGATCTGCTGGCCGCCCAGATGCTTCTTCATCTCGGCCATCAGCCGGCCGCCGCCGATCAGGCCGCCGCTGCGCACCCGCAGGTCCAGGTAGCTGACGATCTTCATGCGGCTGAGATTGCGCGCCCACTCCTCCAGCGTGTCGAGATGGCCGGCGAGGTACGAGCCCCCGACCAGGGCCCCGACCGAGGTTCCGGTGACGATGTCCGGCTCGATGCCGAGGCGCTTGAGGCCGCGGAGAACGCCGATATGGGCCCACCCGCGCGCCACGCCGGCGCCGAGCGCCAGGCCGATGCGGGGACGGGTGCGGATCAGGCTGGTTTCGTCTGGCATGCGAGCACCTGGCTGATGCTTTGAAAAGACCACCATGCAGCGAGGCTACACGGTCATAGTTAATGCTTGGTCAAAGGATATAGCTGCCGCCACCCTGTGGCTGTGGCACCATTCACCCTATCTATTTTCCCGTGGCGACCTCCCGCCGGGGCCGACCTTCCCCCATGGGACAAGTCACCGCTGGCTAAATGCCTTCGGATCGGTCAAGTTCTGACCGACCCGAAGGGGTTCGCCGAATTCGACGGCGAGCCTCCGCGTCCAGTTCCGCGCCTCATGAAAACCATTCCATCCTCATCCGTGACCAGAAACTTCGACAAGCCGACGACCCGACACACGGCCACCTGGCCGCTGCTGAAGCGGCTGGTGCTGACCTACCTGAAGCCCTACCGCTGGATCCTGGCGCAGGCGCTGATGTGGATGGCCGTGGCGGCGGCGACCACCGGCGCCATGGCCAAGCTGATGGAACCGATCATCGACGAGGTGTTCCAGAACCGCAACCAGGCCATGCTGTTTCCGGTCGCAGCCGGTGTGCTTATCGCCTTCGGGTTGCGAGGAATATCGACCTACTTCCACAGCGTCCAGATGAACAAAATCGGCCAGCGGATCGTGGCCGACGTGCAGGGCGACATGTATGCCCACCTGCTGCGGTCCGACCTGTCGTTCTTCCACGGCACCTCGGCCGGGCAGCTCATCTCGCGCATGGTCAACGACGTGGGGCTGATGCGCCTCGCCGTCGCGGAATGCCTGACCGGGCTGGGCAAGAGCGTGCTGACCCTGATCATCCTGGTCGCGGTGATGTTCCACCAGGACTGGGTGCTGGCGACCGGCGCCTTCATCGCCTTCCCGCTGGCGGCCTATTTCGTGGCGCGGATCGGCAAGCGGCTGCGCAAGGTCTCGGCCAATACCCAGGCGGAACTGGGCCACTTCTCGACCATCCTGAACCAGACCCTCCAGGGTGCCCGCCACGTCAAGGCGTACGGGATGGAGACGTACGAGCAGAAGCGGGTCGGCGGGATCATCGAGAACCTGTACGAACTGGTGCACAAGGGCTTCCGCGTGTCGGCCATGTCCGGCCCGGTGACGGAGGTCCTGAGCGGCATGGCGATCGTCACGGTGATCGTCTACGGCGGCTATCAGGTGATCAACGGGGAGCGCACCCCCGGCGCGCTGTTCTCCTTCATCACCGCGTTCCTCCTGGCCTACGAGCCGATGAAGCGCATGGCGAAGCTGAACGGCCAGCTCCAGGGCGGCCTCGCCGCGGCTGACCGGGTCTTCGCGCTGCTCGATACGGCGCCTGCGATCGTCGACCGCGCGGGCGCCCGTACGCTCGACGTGGCCCGGCACGACATCCGGTTCGAGGGCGTGCATTTTTCCTACGGCGAGGAGAAGAAGCAGGCGCTGCACGGGATCTCCCTCGACGTGCCGGACGGCCAGACGGTGGCGCTGGTCGGCCCGTCGGGGGCCGGCAAGTCGACGCTGCTGAACCTGATCCCGCGGTTCTACGACGTCACGGGCGGCGCGGTCCGGATCGGCGGAGTCGATGTCCGCGACGTGACGCTGGCGAGCCTGCGCAGCCAGATCGCCCTGGTCAGCCAGGAGGTGGCGCTGTTCGACGACACGATCCGCGCCAACATCGCCTATGGCAGGATCGGCGCCACGGAGGAGGAGGTCGTCGCCGCCGCCAGGGCGGCGGCCGCCCACGACTTCATCCTGGGCCTGCCCGACGGCTACGACACGCTGGTCGGCGAGTTCGGCGTCAAGCTGTCGGGCGGCCAGCGCCAGCGCATCTCCATCGCCCGCGCCATGCTTCGGAACGCCCCGATCCTGCTGCTGGACGAGGCGACCTCCGCCCTCGACACCGAGTCCGAGCGCGCCGTCCAGGGCGCCCTCAAGGCCTTGCAGGAGGGCCGGACGACGCTCGTGGTGGCGCATCGGCTGTCCACGATCGTCGATGCCGACCGGGTCTACGTCATCGACGAGGGCCGGGTCGCCGAGACCGGGACCCATGCCGAGCTGCTTCGCCGCGGCGGGATCTATGCCCGGCTGTGGGGCCTGCAGAGCGGCATGGCCTCCGGCGGGGAGGAGCACGCCGTCCGGGCGGAAATCGGCTGACGATTATTTTTTCGTCCCCGGGGATTGCGCCGGGTGCCCCATCCGTTAATCTTACAGCGATGCGATGGGAGCAAGACTTCCCGCATATGCCTCCCCGCCATGATCCATTCTCCAACACGGTAGGTCGCCGTGCCAGATATCGTCATCTCCGAGCCCATGCACGAAGCCGCGGTCCATGACCTGGGACGCAGCTTCGAAGTCCGATACGACCATGCCCTGGCGCGCGACGGCGCCGCCCTGAGCGGAGCCGTCGCCGACGCCCGCGCGCTCATCGTGCGCGACCGCACCATCATCGACGCGGACCTGCTCGCCGCGGCGCCCCGCTTGCGGGTGATCGGCTGCCTGGGCGCCTGCGCTGAGCAGGTCGACCTGGAAGCCTGCCGTGCCCGCGGCATCGAGATCCACGCCTACGAGGCCGGGGCGGAGCAGACGCCGGCCGACCGGGTCGTCGCCGGCCTGGTACGCCTGCTCGGCCGCTCCGGCTGGACGCCCGGCAACGGCGAACGCACGCTGGGTCTCGTCGGATTCAATCCCGCCGCCCGCGAGATCGCCGGCCGTGCCCGCGCCCTGGGGCTGACCGTGTGGGCCTACGATCCGCTGGTCGATCGCGAGAGCCCGCTGTGGGCCGACCTCGGCGTTCATCCCTCCGGCCTGCTCCACCTGCTCGAAACCTGCGACGCGGTCAGCCTGCATCTCCGCCTGACCGACGAGACCCGCGAGCTGATCGACTGGGAAACCATCACCGAGATGCGCCCGGGCGCCGTCCTGATCAACGCGTCCCATCCGGGTCTGGTCGACAACGGCGCCGTCGTCAGCGCGGTCCGGTCCGGGCGTCTGGCCGGCGCGCTGCTCGACCTGGAAGAGGGCGACTCCGAACCCGAGCTGGACACCCGCAACGCGGCCGACGCGCGGATCGGCGCCTTGATCGCCCACAAGGTTCGGACCACACTGGAGCGTCGCGAGGAAGCCTGAGTTCCGCCGGGGCGGTAATGATGAAACGGGAGGGAGGCCGATGCGTGTCGTCATCGCGCTGCTGAAGCACGAAACGAACACCTTTTCTCCCGTGCCCACGCCGCTGGAGCGATTCGGCAACGGCGGGCCGGCCTGGGGAGCGGACGCCTTCCGCGCCTACCGCAAGACCGCCACCCCGATGGGCGCCTTCATCGACCTCGCCGAGGCGGAGGGTGCCGACATCGTGACTCCCGTCGCGGCGGAGGCCTGGCCCAGCGGGCCTGTCAGCGACGACGCCTATGCCCGGCTGACCGACTCGATCCTGGAGGAGGTTTCCCGCGGCTGCGACTGCGTGCTGCTCGACCTGCACGGCGCCATGGTGACCCGCAGCTTCGAGGATGGCGAGGGCGAGCTGCTGGCCCGCGTCCGCGCCGCCGCTCCCCACGTGCCGGTCGGCGTGGCCCTCGACCTTCACGGCAACCTGTCGGAAAAGATCGTCTCCAATGCGACCGCCATCGCCGGGTTCAAGACCTATCCCCATGTCGACATGTACGAGACCGGGGACCGCGTCGGCAGGATCACGCTGGGCGCCCTGAAGGGGACCTGCCGGCCGGCCATGGCCTGGGGCAACCGGCCGATGCTGCCGCACGTGATGCGCATGGGCACGGCCGAGGCCCCCATGCGCGATCTCGTACTGGAGGCGCGGCGCCTGGAACAGGCCGGCGCGCTGGCGGTCAGCGTCTTCGGCGGGTTCCCCCATGCCGACATCCGCGACGCCGGGATCGGCGTGGTCACGGTGACCGACGGCGACCGGGCCGGCGCGGAGGCGATCCGCGACGGCCTGCTGGACGAGGCTTGGCGCCGCCGGGAGGAGTTCGTCTACCGCGCCGAGCCGCTGGCCCGCTCGGTCGCGCGGGCCGCTGCTCTCGCCGACGGGCCGGTGCTTCTGCTCGACCATTCCGACAATTGCGGTTCCGGCGGCACCCAGGACGTGACCGCGGTGCTGGCGGAGATCATGCGCCAGGGCCTGAAGGACGTCGTCGCCTTCGCGATCCACGACCCGGCCTCGGTCGCCCGGCTGATCGAGGCCGGGGTCGGCGCCCGCGTCACGATCGACATAGGCGGCAGGCTGCCGATGCCCGCGCTCGGCCTGGAAAGGAAGCCGCTCACCGTCACCGGCACCGTCCGAGTCATCACCGACGGCGAGTACACGATCCGGGGGCCGATGTATACCGGAGTGCGCGTCGGCATGGGGCGCACGGTCGTGCTCGACACCGGCGCGGTCGAGATCGTGCTTATCGAGCGCCACCACGAGCCCTGGGACCTGGGCTGCCTGCTCAGCCTCGGCATCGACCCGGCGGCGAAAAAATACATCATGCTGAAGTCGCGGATCCATTATCGTGCCGGCTTCCAGCCCATCGCCCGGCACATCGTGGAATGCGCCGGCGAGGGCGTGACCACCTCGGATTATGGCCGGCTCCATTTCGAGCGGGTCCGCCGTCCGATCTTTCCACTCGACAAGATGTGAAGCCCTGCCATCGTGCGTATCCTCGTGGTTCAGAACAGCCGGCGCGCGCCCGCCGGGCTGCTCGGCGAATACCTGTCCGAACTCGGCGCCGACCTCGTCACCGTCACCCCGCCGGACGGTGAAGCCCTGCCCGCCGGCATCGACGGCTTCGACGGCGCGCTGGTGCTCGGCGGCCCGCAGTTCGCGGGCGACGACCAAGCCAATCCCTACCTGCCCGAACTCATGGACCTGATGCGCCGCTTCGCCGAGGCGGAACGTCCCCTCCTGGGCGTCTGCCTGGGAGCCCAGCTGCTGGCCCGAGCGCATGGCGAGAGGGTCTACAAGCATGTCCGGGTCGAACGCGGCTTCTGCCCGGTCCACCGGACCGATGCCGGCGCCGAGGATGCGGTCCTGGGTTCGCTGGGACCCGTGCGCCACATCATGCAGTGGCACTACGACACCTTCGACCTGCCGCCCGGCGCCGTCCTGCTGGCGACCGGACCGGACTGCGCCAACCAGGCTTTCCGGCTGGGAGATACCCAGTACGGCCTCCAGTTCCATCCCGAGGTCACGCCGGAGATCGTCCGCGACTGGGTCGCCATGTTCAGGACCGAAGCCGGCCCGGACGAGGATTACGACGCGGTCGCCCGGGAGATGGAAACCGGCCTCGCCGAGCACCTGCCGGAAGCCGCAGCCTTCGCCCGCGAGCTGGCGCGCAACTGGCTCGATCTGGCGGCCCGCCGGGCGGATCGATAGTTCGCGCATCTCGCCGCCCGAGGCGCGCGGGACGCGCACCCTCCACCGGGCATCTACCGCTGTGCCCCCCGCACCGCTTCCAGCAGCGTCAGGTCCGGTTCCACTCCGGCCGCGATCCCGTGGTCGCGCCTGAACGCCGCGATCGCCCCGTTCGTCTTCGGCCCCATCAGCCCGTCGGCCGGGCCGGGATCGTAGCCGGCGGCCTTCAGCAGCATCTGGATCTCCCGCAGCTCCGACCGGGTCACCGGCCTCGGACGCTCCGGCACCCGCACCTCCGGGGGTGCCGGAACGCTGGGCGCGGGCGACGCCGCCTCGCGCCCGGCCTTCGCGGCCGGCCGTTCCGGCACGGCGGCGACCGGCTTGGGCGGGCGGACGATGCCGGGATTGTTCAGCGCCGCCAGATAGAACAGTCCGAACAGCGACGCCGACAACAGCCCGATCACGACGACGGGGGTGGCTCCGATGCGCGGCATGCTCACGGCTCCCGGAAGCCTGAACTGGGCAAGATCGATCGCCATGGAGATACCCCGGCCGCCGGTGATGTGGAATTGCCGGTGATTTTATCAGCTTCCCTGCCCGGAGGTGACGGAAATCTCACGCCATTCGCCGGGTGCCAGTCCCTCGACTGACCAGTCGCCCACCGCCCGCCGGATCAGGCGAAGGGTTGGAAAGCCGACCGCGGCGGTCATCCGGCGGACCTGCCGGTTGCGCCCCTCGCGGAGCGTCAGCTCGATCCAGGAGGTCGGGATGCTGGCGCGGTAGCGGATCGGCGGGTCGCGCGGCCAGAGGTCCGCCGGCTCGCCGATCAGCCGCGCGCCGGCCGGCAGCGTCGGCCCGTCCTTCAGCGTGACGCCGCGACGCAGCGATTCCAGCGCCGCCTCGTCCGGAACGCCTTCGACCTGGGCCCAGTAGGTCTTGGGCCGCTTATGGCGCGGGTCGGCGATCCGCGCGTTCAGGGCGCCGTCGTCGGTCAGGACCAGCAGCCCTTCGCTGTCGCGGTCCAGACGGCCCGCGACGTAGACGCCGGGGATGCCGATGTAATCGGCCAGGGTAGGCCGGCCATGCTCCCGGTCGGTGAACTGCGAGAGGACGTCGTAGGGCTTGTTGAACAGGATAAGCCTGCCCCGCCGTCCCGACCTCACGGGCAAGCCCTCATATGTGGCACGAGGCCATGCCGCGGCGTTCCAGGTAGCGCTGGTGATACTCCTCCGCCCGCCAGAAGGTGGAGGCGGGGGTGATTTCCGTGACGATCGGCCGGACGAACCGGCCGGAAGCCTGGGCGCGCTCCTTCGATGCCCGGGCCTCCGCCTCCTGCTCCGGCGAATGGGTGAAGATGGCGGAGCGGTACTGGGTACCGACGTCCGGTCCCTGGCAGTTCAGGGTGGTCGGATCATGGATCTGCCAGAAGACGTCCAGGAGCTGCGCGTAGGATACCCGCGCCGGGTCGTACTCGACCTGGACGACCTCCGCATGGCCGGTCTCGTCGGTGCAGACATCGTCATAGGTCGGGTTGTCCCGGGTTCCGCCGAGATAGCCTACGGCCGTGTCGGTCACCCCGTCCACATGGCGGAACGCCGCCTCCACGCCCCAGAAGCAACCGGCACCGAAAGTCGCTTTCTCCATGATCCGCCTCCAGTCGGAATACGCCCCGCTCGGCAGGAGCCGTTTGCCAGTATGTTGAGGCGCCCGACGCGTCCGTCCAGTGGCTGCGGCCTCGCTAGCGCAGGTACAGGCCCAGGAAATCGAAGGTGCGCTGGTCGGCCAGTTTGCCCGCCTCCGCCGCCGCCCCGGTGGCGCCGGGCCGGGCGAAGCCGTGGCCGACGCCAGGATAGGTATGAATGGCGACCCCCGCAACGGGGCACAGCCGCTCCACCAGGCGCTTGCGCGTTTCGGGCGGGATGAAGGGATCGTCCGCGCCCAGGTGCATCATGAACGGGCGGGTCAGCTTCACCGCCTCGCCGAGGTGCTTTTCGATCCGGGTGCCGTAATAGGCTACGTTGGCCTGCGTGTCGCCGCGGCACGCCATCAGGTAGGCGATGCGTCCGCCCATGCAGTAGCCCACGGTCGCGACTCGCTCGTTGCAGGGTCCCATCTCCCGCAGGTGAAGTACCGCGGCCCTGACATCGTCCAGCATCTGCTCGTCGGTCAGCTCGGCCATCCGGCGCCTGCCCTCCTCGAGCGCCTGGTCGGTTCCCGGCTCCAGCTCCGGCAGGTTGCCCTGCCGCCAGGTCAGGTCGGGACAGACGGTCAGGAACCCGGCTTTCGCGAACCGGTCGGCCGTCTCGCGCATCGACCGGTTGAGCCCGAAAATCTCGTGTATCAGGACGACCCCGCCGGCGCGCCGGCTGTCGGGCTCTGCCAAGTAAGCCGGCATCTGCTGGTCATGCACATCGATCATTATGTCCGGCATTCGACTACTCCCTGCGGCTACGGCCCTCGTTGAGTGGGGAAACCGTATATTAAGGAAACGATGCTACACGCCTGGGTGACGCGTGGGGAGACTCCCGAACGCCATAGCCAACCTCAAGATGATCTCCCCATGACGCCCAGGCTTCCGGCCCTCCTGCTTGCCGTCGGAATCACCCTCTGCACGGGGCTTACGGCCGAGGCCCAGCCAAGCAAATCGGGAGATTGGGGCAAGGTCGCGGCGCCCGCGCCGGGACCGCCCAGGATCTTCGGTTCATACACGAACGGGTGTATCGCCGGCGCGCGCTCCCTGCCGACCGAAGGACCGGGACATCAGGTCGTACGCCTGTCGCGCAACCGCTATTTCGGACACCCCGAAACCGTCGACTACCTGCTCAATCTCGGCCGCCGCGTCGCCGGCGCGGGGCTGGGCATAGCCTTGATCGGGGACATGTCCCAGCCGCGCGGCGGGCCGATGGCGTTCGGCCACGCCAGCCACGAAATCGGCCTGGATGCCGACGTCTGGTTCCGTCTCGACCTGCCGCCCCTGCCCCGCTCCGGGCGCGAAAACCTCGACCTGCCCAGCATGGTCGATTTCGCGGCGAGGCGGGTCGATCCCCGGCGCTTCACGGCCAAGCAGGCAGACCTTGTCCGGTTCGCGGCGATGGATCCCCGCGTCGCCCGCATCTTCGTCAACCCCGCCATCAAGCAGGCGCTGTGCGAACGCCCCTGGAGCGACCGGTCCTGGCTTCGGCTGGTCCGCCCGTGGCACGGGCACGACGCCCACTTCCACGTCAGGCTCAACTGCCCCGCCGACCAGCCCGACTGCGTCTCCCAGGATGCGCCGCCCGAAGGGGACGGTTGCGGGACCGAACTGGCGGAGTGGCTGGCCAAGCTGACGCCGCCCGCCAAGGCACCGTCCAAGCCGCGGTCCGCGCCGTCCCGGCCGGCTCCCGCGCCGGTACCGGCGGCCTGCACCAGCGTGCTCGCGATGCCGCCCCGCTAGGCAGGTCGCTGTTCAAATCGTTGGCAGAGCGCAACGAGTTTAATCATTAAATTTCTGTTAATAATCTGCTTGCGCAAGTTTCGGCCGTCTGCGTATTATCGTTATCGATAATGATGCTCCACGGGGATGGCATGGCGCGGCTTGGCGAAGCGGGAACGGTTCAGTTCAGCAAGGCACGCAAGGGCAGCGTGCTCTATGACGACCTGCGCCGGCAGATCGTCAAGGGCGGCCTGAAGCCCGGCGATCCCATGCTGGAGATCACCGTCGCCCGGGAATACGGATGCAGCCAGGGCACCGTCCGCGAAGCGCTGCTGCGCCTGCAGGAGGATGGACTCGTGGTCCGCAGCGGCTACCGGGGAACGACGGTGTCCGTCACCGGCCCGGCCGAGGCGCGGGAAATGCAGTTCCTGCGCCTTCACCTGGAAACGCAGGGCATCCGCCGGACCGCGCCTCTGGCCGACGAAAGTCTCCTCGCGCGCCTGTCCAGGGTGGTCGAGGACATGGAGCGGGTGGCCGAGGCCGGCGACGAATACGCCCTGACCGAGCTGGACTGCGAGTTCCATCTCGCGATCTTTGCCCGGGCCGGGATGCCGGCGCTCGACGCGATCCTCAGCCGTTGCCTGCTCCACTTGCACCGGCTGACGCTGGCGGAACCCGGCCGAACCCGCCCGCTGCTGATCTCCGCGCGGCGCCACTGGGACGTGGTCGAGGCGCTGCGGACCCGCGATCCCGACACCGCGGTGACAGCGATCACCCATCACATCAACACCGTTCTGGAAACCGGCTTGGCCGGGGAGGAGGGCTGATGGCTCTTCAAGGAGCCGAAACCATACTGGCCGATACGCCGGCACCCGGGGTGCCGGCCGCGGGAACGCCGGTCGCAGAGGTTCGCGATCTCCAGGTGGGCTTCCGCACCGACGACGGCAGCTTCAACGTGCTGGACGGCGTGTCCTTCACGGCGCGGAGCGGACGGACCCTGTGCCTGGTCGGCGAGTCCGGCTGCGGCAAGAGCGTGACCGCCCTGTCCATCATGGGACTCCTCGCCCCGACCGCGGTCGTCGGCCGCGGCGAGATCCTGCTGGACGGCACCGATCTGCTCAAGCTGAACCGCCATGAACTGAACGAGCGGCGCGGCGACCGGATGGCGATGATCTTCCAGGAGCCGATGACCTCGCTCAACCCGGTCTTCACCATCGGCGACCAGATCGTCGAGGGCATCCGGCGCCATCGCCGGGTCAGCCAGGCGGAGGCCGAACGGCACGCGATCGAGATGCTGAAGCGGGTGCGGATCCCGGCCGCCGAGCAGCGCATGAAGGACTACCCGCACCAGCTCTCGGGCGGCATGCGCCAGCGGGTGATGATCGCCATGGCGCTCGCCAACGATCCCCGGCTGCTGATCGCCGACGAGCCGACCACCGCGCTCGACGTCACGATCCAGGCGCAGATCCTGGACCTGATCCGCACCCTCCAGGACGAGACGGGCACCGCGGTCCTCCTGATCACCCACGACCTGGGCGTGGTGGCGGAGGTCGGCGACGACGTGGCGGTGATGTATGCCGGCCGGATCGTCGAGCAGGCATCCGTGGCCGACCTGTTCGCCGATCCCCAGCATCCCTACACCCTGGGCCTGCTCAGCTCGATTCCCCGCCTGGATGCCGACATCGGGCGGCTGCCGACCATCCGCGGCTCGGTGCCGGCCCCGGCCGACATGCCGCAGGGCTGCCGCTTCAGCACGCGCTGCCCCTTCGCGGTGGACAAATGCCGGACCGAGGAGCCGCCGCTGGCCGACCTGTCCCCCGGCCATGCCGTCGCCTGCTGGAGGGCGCCGCTGGAAGAGCGTGCCGCCTGAGCCGCTGGAGACTTGAGCCGCTGGAGACTTGAGAAGGGAGACCGCCATGCAGACGGCACCCGCCGAGAACATTCTCGAGATCGAGAACCTGACCAAACATTTCGCGACCTCCAAGTCGCTGCTGCCCGGAGGCGGCCGCTCCGTCAAGGCGGTGGACGGCGTCAGCTTCACCGTCCGCAAGGGCGAGACCCTGGCGATCGTCGGTGAGAGCGGCTGCGGCAAGTCCACGCTGGCCCGGCTGGTCCTGCGCCTGATCGACCCGACCGGCGGCACCGTCCGCTTCTATGGCCAGGACATCGCGACGATCCCGGAACGCAGCATGCGCCCGCTCCGCGCCCGCATGCAGATGATCTTCCAGGACCCCTTCGCCTCGCTCAACCCGCGCATGACCGTCGCGGAGATCCTGACCGAGCCGATGCAGGTCCACAAGCTCGGCACCCGCGCCGAGCGGCGCGAGCGGATGATCGAGCTGCTCGAACTGGTCGGCCTGACCGCCCGGCACGCCGACCGCTACCCGCACGAGTTCAGCGGCGGCCAGCGCCAGCGGATCGGCATCGCCCGCGCCCTTGCCGCCGGCCCGGAGCTGGTGATCGGCGACGAGCCGGTCTCGGCCCTGGACGTGTCAGTACAGGCGCAGGTGATCAACCTGCTGGAAGACCTCAAGCAGCGGCTCGGGCTGACGCTGGTGATCATCTCCCACGACCTCGCCGTGGTCAGGCACATGTCCGACCGCGTCGGCGTGATGTATCTGGGCAAGATGGTGGAGCTTGCGGATACCCGGGCCCTCTTCTCCTCGCCCCGCCACCCCTATACGCGGGCGCTGATGTCGGCGGTGCCGCTGCCCGATCCCGATGCCCGGTCGGAACGGCAGCTGCTGGAAGGCGACGTGCCGAGCCCGCTCAATCCCCCCAGCGGCTGCCGTTTCCACACCCGCTGCCCCTACGCACGGGAGCGCTGCCGGACCGAGGAGCCGGTGATGGGGGCCAACGACGACGATCACGGCGTTGCCTGCCATTTCTGGCGGGAGATCGACGCCCTGCCCCGCCCCACCGCCGCCGCGGCCCGCCCGATCAGCGAGGCCTACGCCAGGCGCCGCGCCCTCTACATGGAGCGCAGGGCGCTCCAGGAAGACGCGCCGGCCCCGTGAGGCCCCGGCGCACCAAGGAAAAACAGGGAGCTTCGAGACCTATGACCATGAAGAACTGGCAAGCCGGCCTGCTGGCCGCGGGCTTCATCGCCCTCACCGCTTCCGGCGCGGGCGCGCAGACCCTGCGCGTCGGCCTCCAGGAAGACCCGGACCTGCTCGATCCCGATCTGGCCCGGTCCTTCGTCGGCCGCATCGTCTTCACCAGCCTGTGCGACAAGCTGGTGGACCTCGGCCCCGACCTCGATTTCGTGCCGCAGCTCGCGACGGAGTGGTCCTGGTCGCCCGACAACAAGGCGCTGACCCTGAAACTGCGCCAGGGCGTCACCTTCCATGACGGCGAGCCGTTCAACGCCGAGGCGGTGAAGTTCAACATCGAGCGGTCGCTCACCCTGCCCGGCTCGACCCGGCGCAGCGAGATCGCAGCGGTCACCTCGGTGGACGTGGTCGATCCCTATACCGTGCGCCTCAACCTGTCGGAGCCGTTCGCCCCGCTGCTGGCGGCCCTGTCCGACCGCGCCGGGATGATGATCTCGCCCAAGGCAGCCCGCGAGGCCGGCGAGAACTTCAGCCGCACCCCGGTCTGCTCCGGCCCCTACAAGTTCGTCGAGCGCATCGCCCAGGACCGGATCGTGCTGGAGAAGTTCCCGCAGTACTGGAACGCCTCGGCCTATCCGCTGGAGGGGGTGACCTATCTTCCGATCCCCGACACCACCGTGCGTCTGGCGAACCTCCAGTCCGGCGGGCTGGACATCATCGAGCGGACGGCCCCGGCGGACCTCCCGACCGTGCGCGGCGACAGCTCGCTGAAACTGGAGCAGGCGACGAGCCTCGGCTACCAGGGCATCACCCTGAACGTCGGCAACGGCCCCCGCGCCGACCAGCCGCTCGGCAAGGACCCGAAGGTGCGCGAGGCGTTCGAACTGGCGATCGACCGCAACATCGTCAATCAGGTCGGTTTCGAGGGCGAGCACACCGTCGGCAACCAGCCGGTGGCACCCACCAACCCGTTCTACGCCAAGAGCGTGCCGGTGCCTGAGCGCGACGTGGAGCGGGCGAAGAAGCTGCTGGAGGAAGCCGGCCACGGCCGCGTCAAGGTCGAGCTGATGACCCCCAACGCCCCGGACAGCCTGCGCGTCGCCGAGGTGATCCAGGCGCTGGCGGGAGAGGCCGGGTTCGACGTGTCGGTCAACGCGACCGAGTTCGCGACCGGCCTGGACCGCCAGACCCGCGGCGACTTCGAGGCGTTCCTGATCGGCTGGAGCGGCCGGGCCGACCCCGACGGCAACATCCACACCTTCGTCTCGTGCAAGGGCGGCCTGAACGACGGCAAGTACTGCAATCCCAAGGTCGACGAACACCTCAACGCCGCCAGGACCACGACCGACACGGCGACGCGCAAGGCGGAGTACGCCAAGGCGGCGGAACTCTACCTGGCCGATCGGCAGCGCATCTACATGTACCACCAGAACTGGTTCTGGGCGATGACCGCCGCCCTGGAAGGCTTCAAGCCCCACCCGGACGGCATGATCCGCCTGGAGGGCGTCTCGCTCAAGAAGTAACCCTGCGACCCCCTGGACCATGTTCCCCCGCCTCCCCTCCCGGGGGGCGGGGCGAGGATACGCAAAGGAACGTCCCTTGCTGGCTTACATGGCGCGGCGTCTCGCCGTCAGCATCCCGACCCTGCTGCTGATCTCCATGCTCGTCTTCTCGCTCCAGCTCCTCCTCCCCGGCGACCCGGCGCTCGCCATCGCCGGGGAGGAGCGCAGCCCGGAAGTGCTGGCGGCGATCCGCGAGCGGTACCACCTGAACGACCCGGTACCGGTCCAGTACTGGTACTGGCTGACCGGAGTCCTGTCCGGCGACATGGGTGAATCGATCCGCAGCCGCATGCCGGTGACCGAGCTGATCCTCAGCAAGCTGCCGGTCACCATCCAGCTCGCCGTCATGGCGATGATCATAGCACTGGCGATCGGCATCCCGGCCGGCATCGTCTCCGCCGTGCGCAAGGGCACCGCCTGGGACATGGGCGCCAACGTGGTGGCCCTGTCCGGCATCTCGATCCCCAATTTCTGGCTCGGCATCATGCTGATCATGCTGGTGTCGGTGCAGTGGGGCCTGCTGCCGGCGTCCGGCTACGCCAACCCGCTGGAAGACCCGCTCCGCAACATCCAGACCATGATCATGCCTGCCTTCGTGCTCGGCACCGGCATCGCCGCGATCATGATGCGGCACACCCGCAGCGCGATGCTCTCGTCCCTGCGGGCCGACTATGTCCGCACCGCCCGGGCCAAGGGGCTGTCGGAGCGGATCGTGGTGCTGCGGCACGCGCTCCGCAACGCGCTGATCCCCGTCGTCACCCTGGGCACGCTCCAGCTCGGCGAACTGCTGTCGGGCGCCGTGCTGACCGAGCAGATCTTCACCATCCCCGGATTCGGCAAGCTGATCGTGGACGCGGTGTTCAACCGCGACTACGCGGTCGTGCAGGGCGTCGTCCTGTTCACCGGCACCGCCTTCATCCTGATGAACCTGCTGGCCGACATGCTGTACTTCCTGCTGAACCCGCGGCTCCGCGCCTGAGGGAGGGCACCGCCATGAGCATAACCAACGCGGTCGCGACCGCGACACGCTCCGCCAAGCCCCGGTCGCGCTCGCGCGTCTGGCGCAAGCTGGGCCGCAACAAGACGGCGCTGGCCGGCGGCGTCATCGTGCTGCTGTTCGTCCTGATGGCGATCGCGGCCCCGCTGATCGCCCCCTACGAACCCAACGTGTCGAGCTGGCTGACCGTCCGCAAGGCACCCAGCGCGGCCCACTGGATGGGCACTGACGATGTCGGCCGGGACGTGATGTCCCGCCTGATCCACGGCAGCCGGGCCTCGCTCTCCGCGGGCATCATCTCGGTCGTCATCGCCCTGGCGATCGGCGTGCCGCTGGGCGTCGTCTCCGGCTATTACGGCGGCTGGCTGGACGCCGTGATCTCCCGCGTGACGGAGGCGGTGCTGGCCTGCCCGTTCCTGATCCTGGCGATCGCGCTGGCGGCCTTCCTCGGCCCCAGCCTGACCAACGCGATGATCGCGATCGGCATCTCCGCCGCCCCGATCTTCGCGAGGCTGGCGCGCGGGCAGGTGCTGTCGGTCAAGACCGAGGACTATGTCCAGGGCGCCCGGGCGGTCGGCTGCTCCGACCTGCGGATCATCGGCCGCTACATCCTGCCCAACATCTTCCCGCCGCTGCTGGTCCAATCCACCCTGACCATCGCCACCGCGATCATCGCGGAGGCCAGCCTGTCCTTCCTCGGCCTCGGCCAGCAGCCGCCCGACCCGAGCTGGGGAAGCATGCTCAACACCGCCAAGAACTTCATCACCCAGGCGCCCTGGATGGCGATCTGGCCGGGCATCGCGATCTTCGTGGTGGTCTTCGGCTTCAACATCCTGGGTGACGGGCTGCGCGACGCGCTGGACCCGCGCGACAGCCGCTGAACGAAGAAAACCAAAGGGAATCGCTCATAATGTTCACCACCCGTCCGGAAATCCTCGGCACCTTCGGCGCCGTCACCTCGACCCACTGGCTGGCCTCGGCCGCCGGCATGGCGGTGCTGGAGAAGGGCGGCAACGCCTTCGACGCCGCCGTCGCCACCGGCTTCGTCCTGCAGATCGTCGAGCCGCACCTGAACGGACCTGCCGGCGAGGTGCCGATCCTGATCTACAACGCGTCGGAGGACCGGGTCCGCGTGATCTGCGGCCAGGGCACCGCGCCGGGTGCCGCGACGATCCAGGCCTATCGCGACCAGGGCCTGTCGCTGATCCCCGGTACCGGCCTGCTCGCCGCCGTGGTCCCCGGCGCGTTCGACGCTTGGCTGACCATGCTGCGCGACCACGGCACCATGGAGCTGGCCGACGTACTGGAGCCGGCGATCTACTACGCCGAGACCGGGCATCCCATGCTGGCCCGCGTCTCCCAGTCGATCGACACGGTCAGCGCCATGTTCCGGGAGGACTGGCCGACCTCCGCCGCGACCTGGCTGCCGAACGGCGAGGTGCCGAAGCCGGGCGCCCTGTTCCGCAACGAACGCCTGGCCGCCACGTACAAGCGACTGGTGCGCGAGGCCCAGGGGCCGACCCGCGAGTCCCGCATCCAGGCCGCCCGCGACCAGTTCTACCAGGGCTTCGTGGCCGAGGCGATCGACAGCTTCTGCCGGACCAACGAGGTGATGGACGTCTCCGGCCGCCGCCACCGCGGGCTGCTGAGCGGGCAGGACATGGCCGGCTGGAAGGCGACCTACGAGGACCCGCTGACCTACGACTACCGCAACTATACCGTCTGCAAGACCGGCCCCTGGGGCCAGGGTCCCGTCTTCCTCCAGCAGATCGCCCTGCTGAAGGGCTTCGACCTCGACAGCATGGACCCGAACGGCCCCGACTTCATCCATACCGTAATCGAGTGCATGAAGCTCGCCTTCGCCGACCGGGAGGCCTATTACGGCGATCCGGACTTCGTCGAGGTACCGGTCGAGACCCTGCTGTCCGACGCCTACAACGACGAGCGCCGCAAGCTGGTCGGCGACACGGCGTCGCTGGAGTTGCGGCCGGGCCGCATCCCCGGCTTCGAGGGGCAGGCCGACCGGGCGGTTCCCGGCGTCGCGGGCCATGCCGGGAGCGACAGCGGCGCCGGGGCCGGCGAGCCGACCATGGCGCACCTGTCCGAGCAGCGCGGCGAGCGGCGGGGCGACACCTGCCATATCGACGTCATCGACCGCTGGGGCAACATGGTTTCCGCGACGCCCAGCGGCGGCTGGCTGCAAAGCTCCCCCATCATCCCGGAGCTGGGCTTCGCCCTGACCAGCCGGGCGCAGATGTTCTGGCTGGAGGAAGGCCTGCCGTCCAGCCTGGCGCCGGGCAAGCGCCCGCGCACGACGCTGACCCCGTCCATGGCGCTGCGCGACGGCAAGCCTTACCTGGCCTTCGGCACGCCGGGCGGCGACCAGCAGGACCAGTGGCAGCCGATCTTCTTCCTGCGCCATGTCCATTACGGGCTGAACCTGCAGGAGACGATCGACCAGCCGCTGTTCCACACCGACCATTTCCCGGGCTCGTTCTATCCGCGCGCCAGCCGCCCGGGCAGCCTTTCGGTGGAGGCGAATCTACCCGCCTCGACCATTGAGGAATTGCTGCGGCGCGGGCATAACGTGGAAGTAATGCCCGAATGGTCGATCGGCCGTTTGTGCGCGGCATCCCGGGAGCAGGGCATCATCAAGGCTGCGGCGACGCCGCGCCTGATGCAGGCCTACGCGATCGGGCGTTAAGACCTGCGTTAAGATAAGGGGGGCTCCCTCCTTCCGGGGAGGAAGGAGCCCTTCCAAGGAAAGCCCTACCGTAATGGACTCGAAGTGACCCCGGAGCTTACCCAACTCGCCGTCATGGCGGCCGTCCTGCTGGGCGTCGGACTGTTCGGCGGGATCCTCGCCGGCCTGCTGGGCGTCGGCGGCGGCATCGTCATCGTTCCCGTGCTCTACCACCTGCTCGACCTGCTCGACATCGACAGCGACGTGGCGATGCAGCTTGCGGTCGGCACGTCGCTCTCCACCATCATCCCGACCTCGATCATGTCGATGCGCGCCCACCTGAAGAAGGATGCGGTCGACGTGGCCCTGCTGAAGAGCTGGGGACCCGCCATCGCTTTCGGCGTGGTGATCGGCGCCGTTCTGATCGGGCTGGTCGAAGGCGAGGTGCTGATCGCCGTGTTCGCCGTCACGGCCGCCGCTGTCGCGCTCCACATGGCGTTCGCGCCGGAGAGCCTGCGGCTGTCCGACCACCTACCTGGCGGCATTCCCCGCTTCGGCATCGGCACCCTGATCGGCCTGATCTCCACCATGATGGGGATCGGCGGCGGCACCCTGACCGTGCCGACGCTGGTCCTGTGCAGCTACCCGATCCGCCGCGCCGTCGGCACCGCCTCCGCGATCGGCCTGATCATCGCCTTCCCCGGCACGATCGGCGCGATCATCGGCGGCTGGGGAAGCGACGAGCTGCCGCCCTTCTCGCTCGGCAACGTCAATCTCGTCGCCTTCGCGATCCTCGCCCCCGCCACCATGTTCGCGGCTCCCTGGGGCGCCCGGCTGGCCCACGCCATCCCGACCCGCGCGCTCCGCGCCGTCTTCGCCCTGTTCCTGGGCATCACGTCGGCCCGCATGTTCATCGACCTGCTGACGTAGGGCGGCGTCGGCGTTCGCCCTGACGGGCGAAGACCGACCTACGCCGCGGGCGCACAGCGCGGGACTCATATTTGTCACAGCTTCCGGTCTCGCGGGCAATCCTTCGTCAACCTTGGATCGTCACCCTTAAGTTACGACGCCAAAGTAGCAGACGAAGGATCGACCGTGCATTCAGCCATGCCCTCCACGCCGCCCACCAACCTCTCGTTGGCCGATGTCGCGCGTCTGATGGATCAGCCCTCGGTCGCCAACCGGATCGATACCGCCGGCAAAGTGGCCGAACATATCCGCCAGGGCGGGCTTTCCGGATCGGCCGCCGACATGGCCGCCGAAATCCTGATGCACTTCGCCCAGGATGCCGAGATCGCCGTCCGCCAAGCCGTCGCCTGGCAGTTCCGCAACAACGACCGCCTGCCGGAATCCCTGGCGATCCGCCTGGCGGAGGACGTGGCGGAAGTGGCTGCACCGGTGCTCAGCCATCATGCCGGCTTCGAGGACGCGTTCCTGACCACCCTGATCGGCAAGGGCGACCAGCGGAAGATGGAGGCGATCGCCGGCCGCCCGCGCGTCTCCACCGTGGTCTCCGACGCCCTGATCGACGCCGGCGACGTAGCGGTCGTGTCATGTCTGCTGGCCAATTCGGGCGCCGAGATCGCGCCGGAGGGGTTCGGCCGCATCGTGGACCGGCACGGCGACCACCAGTCGGTGGCGACGATGGTCGCCCAGCATCCGATGCTGCCGGCGCCCGTCGCCTGGAAGCTGCTGGGCCGGGTTTCGGCCGCGGTCATGCGCGACCTCGCCAAGCGCCACAAGATTCCGGACATGGTGCTCGAGCGTTGCATCACCCGCGGCCGGGAAGCCGCCATGATGATGATGATCCGTCCCATGCTGGCCGACGGCGCGCATCTCCGGGGCTTCCTGGAGCAGATGCACTGGCAGCGCCAGCTGACCACCGACCTGCTGTTCCGCATGCTGTGCGCCGGCGACCTGGAAGCCTTCATCACGGGGATGGCCGTCCGCTGCGGCGTCACGCGCGAGGCCGCTGCCGTCATGGTGATGGACGAGCGTCCCGCGGGCCTCCGGGCCGCCTTCGACCAGGCCGGCATGAAGGCCTGGCTTATGGAGCCGTTCCGCATCGCCCTGGGCGTCGCGCGGCGCTGGCCCCGGGCGATGCTGGCCAGCCGGCGCCGTGATTTCCAGATCGAGGTGCTGGCCCGCGTCTTCGCCGAGTGCGCCGACACCGAGGAACGCGACGTCAGTGACCTGATCCTCCAGGTCTTCGACCTGCGCGGCGACCGCACCGTCGCCGAAGCGCGCGATCGGCTCAACCTTCCGTCGCCCGGCATCCGTTAACCCGATCCATAGCGGTAATACGGCCTTGTCATTCCGTTCGGGCGGGCGGGTGGGTAATAAAGCCGGATGACCAGCCCACGACCCGAAGCGCTCCCTGGCGAGCGAGCGATGACGAGCGGCATACGAATCATTCCCCAGAACGTCGCCCCGACTCCGGAACCCGCTCCCGATCCGCTCAAGGAACGGGAAGCGGCGTTCAATGCCGTCCTGATGGCGGTGATGGCGGGCCGGCGCGTGATGGTCCTGTCCGACGGTCACCCGGACGCGGGCAGGACGCTGGGCCGGCGCATGGCCGGCCACATGGACTCGTCCTGCGGACTGGGACTGGTGGCGACCGCCCACCGCGGCGCCACCGTGGAGGACCTGCTCGTACAGGTATCCGCCGATCTGGGAGCCGGGGGCTCCGACGACCTGGAACGGCTGGCCCTCGCGCTGGAGCGCGGGCTCGAAGCCGCCGGTTCCGGCTTGCTGGTCGTCCTCGATGCCCATCTGCTCGATGCCGGCACGATAGCCGACCTGTTCGAACTGTCCGGGAGCGACACCGACGATGGCCTCTACATGCAGGTGCTGCTGACCGGAAGCCCGGCGCTGGACCGGCTGTTCGACCGGCCGGCCCTGGCGGGTGCCGCCCGCCAAGTCGCGAGCGCCCGCTGGAGCATCGGGCAGGCAGCGCCCGAGCCCGATCCCGTTCCGGAAGCTCCCCTCGATATCCCGGCTCCCGCAGCCGCCCGGCCGGCATCGCCCGCGGAGCTCCGACCGCCGGTCAGGAATGCGGCCCCGCCACCCGTGGCATCGCACCCGGCCGAGCTTCGCCGCCGCAGCCGGCCGGTGACGGAGGAAGCTCCCGTGCGGCCCGCCTCCCGGCCCGTCCCCCTGCATCTGCTCGAACCCGAACCCGAACCGGCGCGCACCGGCCGGCGGGGATTGCGGTGGGCTTTCGCCGGACTGCTGGTCCTCCTGGCGTTCGGCGCCGGTTTCGTGACCAATGCCCTGTGGCCGGCGGCTCCCCGCCCCACGGCCGAATTGCTCGACGGCGACGGACGGTCGGCGCTGACCGCCGGCCTGCCGTCCCCGCCGACGCGGGCGATCCAGCTGCCGGAGCCCGAAAGCCTGCCGGCCGAGCCCGCGCCGCCGCCTGCGGCAGCCGCGCTTCCGCCCGAATGGGAGCAGCCGTCCGCCCGGGATCCGCAGCAGCCCTCGCAGCCCCGGAGCGCGGCATCCCAGCAGCAGGCGCCGCAACGGCCGGCGGTGGCCGCGGCGCCGGCCGCCGTCGACGAGCGCCCCGTCGTGGCGCCCCCCGTCCGGCTGACGCCGCCGCCCCAGGCTCGCGAACCGGCTCCGCGCCGGCAGGTCGCCCAGGAGCCCGCCTCGCCCCGCGACGTCTGCGCCGAAGGGGCGGGCGGCCGTGCGGCTCCCGATGCGTCCCTGTCCGGCTTCGCCCAGGGGTTCATGTCCGACCTCAGGAGCCTCGGCCGCTGCCTCGGCAGCCTCGCCCAGCCGTGAAGGCCGGCCGGTGTTCCGCGGCTGCTACCGGCCGCGGAACACCGGCTTGCGCTTCTCCATGAAGGCGCGCCTGCCCTCCACATAGTCCTCGCTGGCGAAGCAGCCGCGCACCAGCCGTTCGCACATCCCGTGGTCGGGCTGCCCCTCGGGTTTTCCCAGTTCCTCGATCATCAGCTTGACCGAGCGCACGGTCAGCGGCGCGTTGTCGGCGATGGTGGCGCAGGTCTCCGCCACGGCGCGGTCCAGGTCCCCGGCCGGCACCATCCGGTTGATCAGGCCGATCCGCATCGCCTCCTCCGCCGGAAAGCGCCGGGCGGTGAAGAAGATCTCCTTCGCGAAGGCCGGGCCGACCAGGTCGTGCAGGCGCTTGACCCCGCTGAACCGGTAACCCAGCCCCAACCGCCCGGCCGGAATGGCGAAGGTGGAGCCTTCCGCCGCGATGCGGAGATCGCAGCTGATCGCCACCCCCAGGCCGCCGCCGATGCAATAGCCCCGGATCATGGCGATGGTCGGCTTCGCCACCGTCTGGAGCGCCCGCATCGACCCCTCGGCCAGATCCTCGTAAGCCAGCACGGCCTCTTCCGAGGAGCGCATCTCCTCGAACTCCGAGATGTCGGCTCCGGAGATGAAGGCCTTCTCGCCCGCACCGCGCAGCACGATCACCTTGACCTCGTCGTCGGCCTCGAACCGGGCCAGCGCGTCCGGCAGGGCCTGCCACATCTCAACCTTCAGGGCGTTGTGGCGTTCCGGATTCGAGAAGGTGATCCAGCCGATCGGTCCCTGCCGTTCGACGATCAAGCGGTCGGTCATGCGTTTCCCCTGGAAAGCGGTCGGTGAGCCGGTCTGGTCGGGACGAACTTACAGTCAGACCACGTCGAGCGCCACGAGGGCCTTGGCGAAATCGGCCGCGAAGTCCTCCCCCTTGCGGACCACCAGGATGCCCCCGCCCTGGCGCCTCAGCCGGGCGCCGACCGGCTCGGCGTCGAGCTTGGAGGCGACCACGATCAGGGGGATCGACTGGGTCACCTCGCAGACCCGGATCATGCGGGCGACGTCGACGCCGTCCAGGATATCGATGATGTTGCTGATCAGGATCAGGTCGGGCCGGGTCCGGATGGCGCTTTCGATACCCTGGAACGAGTTGGACAGCGCCACCAACCGGAAGCCGGTCGCCCGGATCTCCGGCTCCATCAAGCGGAGCTGGATGTTGCGCGGGCCGATGAACAGCACCGTCCTCTGGGCCGCCGTCCGGCGCAGCGCCGGCGAGGGATGGAAGTCCGGCAGCGACTTCAGGACCCGCCGGCCCTCCTCAATCCCAGGATCGCGCCGGGATTCGACGATCCTTCCGATCGCCTGGACATGCTCCAGGATGCCCTCGACCGCCGACTCCCGGAAGTTGCCGGTCGCGATGATGTAGTCTTCGAGGTGGTGGGCGATCAATGCGATCGTAGGAAAGCCGAAACTGGCGGCGGCTCCCTTGATGCTGTGGACGTGCCGCAACAATTCGAAGGAGTCCGGCTTTACCGTGGTCTCCTTCGAAAAGCGGACGACCATCTCCTCGACGGTGCCTAACCTTTCGATGACATCGTCGATGAAGAAGGGTAATAATTCAGCAACCAGATCAGCATCGATGTTATGGTCGCTCGCCATCGGTGGCCCCGAAAAACAATATCACTACACTATACAGGCCCGGGTGCAGGAAGGCATCGGCATCCTGAATGCGTTAGAAAATGCCGCACCGGCGCCGACGCGCCCCGTCATGCTTTACATTAGTTTACGAATTTACTTGGACGGGTGCGATTCGGCGCACCGTTTTGCGCCGGCGGGATTCTACGCTATAGGAGGGCTGACGGGTGACGCAGCGTAGCGGAGAGGTTCGGGTTTGATGAATGTCAGCATCGACATGGGTTCGACGCAAGGGGGCTCGCCGGCGACGCTGAATCTGGAGGAACTGCTGGCGACCCGGCTGCTGGTCCAGGGCAACTCCGGGTCCGGCAAGTCGCACCTCCTGCGCCGCCTGGTCGAACAGAGCGCCGCCTGGGTCCAGCAGGCGATCCTCGACCCCGAAGGGGATTTCGTGACCCTGGCCGAGCGGTTCGGCCATGTGGTGGTCGACGCCTCCGCCCATTCCGAAGGGCAGCTCCAGCGGATCGCGGCGCGGGTGCGCGAGCATCGCGTGTCGGTCGTGGTCAACCTCGAGGGGCTCGATGTCGAGCTTCAGATGCGCCACGCCGCGGCATTCCTGGGCGGACTGTTCGATGCCGACCGGGATTTCTGGTACCCGATGCTGGTCGTGGTGGACGAGGCCCAGATGTTCGCCCCCGCCGCGGCCGGCGAGGTCGCCGACGAGGCGCGCAAGGTGTCGCTGGGCGCCATGACCAACCTGATGTGCCGCGGGCGCAAGCGCGGGCTGGCCGGGGTCATCGCGACCCAGCGGCTGGCCAAGCTCGCCAAGAACGTCGCGGCGGAAGCCTCCAACTTCTTGATGGGCCGCACCTTCCTGGACATCGACATGGCCCGCGCCGCCGACCTGCTCGGCATGGAGCGCCGGCAGGCCGAGATGTTCCGCGACCTGGAGCGGGGCCATTTCATAGCCCTGGGGCCGGCGCTGTCCCGGCGCCCGCTGCCGCTGCGGATCGGCTCCGTCGAGACTACCGGAAGGACCGGCAGCCCCAAGCTGACGCCCCTGCCCGCGACCCCGCCGGAGGATGCCAGGGACCTGATCCTCCAGCCCGGCGAGCCCGAGCCGCCGCCCCGCTCGGTGATCCGCCGCCCGGCCCCGGCCGCCGCGCCCAACATGGACATCCTGTTCCAGCTCGCCCAGTCGCGCCCCGTCCTGACGCCACCGCCCGAGGAGGCGGAGGAGCAGGGGCCGGAGATCGACCGCGAGCCTGTTCTGGACGACATCCTGCGCAAGATCCTGGCCGACCCCGAGGCGGCCTTCCGCTCGGTCGCGGTGCTGTACCAGGATTTCCTGGTCCGCTGCCGGATCCACAAGGTCCCCGGCGCGCCCCTGGACCTCGCCGCCTTCAAGCGGCGCCTGTCCGCCGCCCGGGCCGGCGTCGGCGAGCAGACCGCCGATGGTCCCGAATGGGAGCAGGCGTCCGCCATAGCCGCCGACCTGCCGGAGGATATCCAGGGCGTCTTCCTGCTGATCGCCCGCGCCGCGATCGAGCGCGCCCCCTGCCCGTCCGACGCCGAGCTGGCCCGTGCCGTCGGCAGCCGGTCGCCAGGCCGCGCCCGCCGCCTGCTGACCTACATGGACCAGCGCGGTTTCGTGGTCAGCCGCAACGACGGCGGCGGCAACCGCATCATCGCCCTGCCCGGCCTCGGCTGGGAAACCGCGCCCGGCGACCCCAACGCCTCCGACGACGCGGCCGTCCCGCAGGGCGGCTTGTTCGATGTGGCCTAACCGGCCGGGAAACGGGCGGCGGGACGCCGCCCATCCGTATAAGCTGCCTATCCCTCCAGCCTCGCCGGGGAGACCAGCCCGTAGCGGTTGATCTTCCGGTGCAGGGTCGAGCGGCTGATATGCAGCTCGTCCGCGGCGCGGGTCACGCACCACTGGTGCCGGCGCAGCACCGACAGCAGGATGCCGGCCTCGCCCGACGGCAGGGGGTCCGGCGGGGTCGGCAGCGACGCGGGCCGGGTCACCTCCGCGGGCAGGTCTTCCAGCCGGATCACGCCTCCCTCCGACAGGGCGGAGGCCACCCGCATCACGTTCTGGAGCTGGCGGATATTGCCCGGCCACCGGCAGGCCAGCAGGGCCGACAGCGCCGGCGGATCGATCCGGGCCGGCGCCGCCAGCGCGCGGATCAGGTCGGCCTTGTCGGACCGCTCGCGGAGCGGCGGCAGGGTCAGCGACAGCCCGTTCAGCCTGTAATACAGGTCCTCCCGGAACCGCCCGTCGGCGACCAGCCGCTCCAGGTCCTGGTGGGTCGCGCAGATGACGCTCAGATCCACGGAGATCGGCCGGTCATGGCCCAGCGGCAGGATCTCCCGCTCGGCCAGCACCCGCAGCAACCGGGTCTGCGCCCCCAGCGGCATGTCGCCGATCTCGTCGAGGAACAGCGTGCCGCCGTCCGCGAGCTGGACCTTGCCGCGCACGCCGCCGCGCCGCGCGCCGGTGAAGGCACCCTCCACATAGCCGAACAGCTCGCTTTCGATCAGGCTCTCCGGAATGGCGGCGCAGTTGATCCCGACGAACGGCCGGGCGGCGCGGGCGCTCGCCTGGTGGATCGCCCGGGCGACCGCCTCCTTGCCGGTGCCGGTCTCACCCAGGATCATGATGCCGATCCCCTTGTCCAGCACCCGCCGGATGCGCTGGACATTGCCCGCCATTCCCGGATCGCTGCCGGCCAGCCGGTCCAAGTCGAGCGGTCCCGTTTCCTGTCCCCTGGACGGACCGGCCGATGCCGGCTGCCGCGGCCGCTCGCCCACCGCCGATCCCCGCAACAGGCGACCGGTCGGCGGGCGCAGCGTCGCGTACCAGGTGGCGCCGGTCGCCAGGCAGCGCAGCGGCTGGGGAATGCCGGTGCGCTGGCGCCCGATCAGCGCCTCCATGGTGATGCCGAAAAGCTCGTACAGGCTCCTGCCCAGCAGCGGCGCGGCATCCCCCGTGAAATCCGCCCGCAGCGCCGTCTGGTTGGCGCCCAGGATGGTGCCGCCGCCGTCCACCGCCAGCAGCCCGTCGATCACCAGGTCCGCCAGCTCGCGGCCGGCGCTGAGGCCGACCACCCAGTGCCGCCGCGACCGCGCCAGGAAATACCCGTCCTCCATCAGCCGGGCGGACCGTTTGACCAACTCCAGCGCCAGCATCTGGCTGCGCCGGTCCGCGGGGGCGGTCATGTTGGAGACGTCCAGCACGCCCAGCATCTGGCCCGAGGGGTCGAAAATCGGCGCCACGGTGCAGGTGAGGGTGGTGTGCCGGGTGCGGAAATGCTCCTGCCGGTGGACGGTCAGCGGCTCGCGCGTGGCGATGCAGGTCCCGACGCCGTTGGTGCCCTCCTGCGCCTCCGACCAGATGGAGCCGAGATAGAGGCCGGCCTGCTTCAGCTCCTGCTCGAAGCTGGCATGGCCCAGGTAATCGACCGCGATGCCGTTGGCGTCGGTCAGCATGACGACATAGTCTGACCCGGCGACCTGCGCGTAGAGGCGGCGCAACTCGGCGGTGGCGATGCCGATGAACTCCTCCATCGGCTCGCGGAACCCGCCCAGCTCCGACTGGGTCAGGACGACCGGGCGTCCCGGCCGGGCCGGATCGAGCTGGTGATTGTTGAGGCAGCGCGCCCAGGAGCGCCGGATCAGGTCGGGCGGCTCGACCTTCGCACCCGCCGCCGCTCCCGTGACGCTGGACAGTATGAGATCGACGTGCTCCCGCTCTGGCGCATGGAGACGGACCATTGCCTTCCTCCCATCATGCCGACGTTGGATCGCCGTTATCAATCGAGTGTAGCACCGGCCCGCCGCCAGCGGAATCGGCAGACTCCGCTACGCCGTGGTCATAAAGTCGGACATCAGCCGGTTGAACTCCCCCGCCTTCTCCATGTGGACCATGTGCCCGGCTCCGTCGAAGACATGGCGCCGGCCCTCGCCGAGCGCCTCGGCGTGCCGGGCCGGGATGATCCTGTCCGCGGCTCCCCACACCGCCTGGACCGGCGCCGTCACCTGCCCCAGCCTGCCGGCCAGCACATGGGCCTGCCGTCCGCCCGCGAAGGTCGCGTCGGCGATCGACCGGAGCGCGGCGCCGACACCGTCCAGCCGCTTGTACTTCAGCAGTTCCTCGACCATGTCGCGGCTGACCAGCGACGGGTCGGCGAACAGCATCTCGAGGACCGACTTCATCTCCTTTCGCCGCTCGGCGGCGATGAAGCCCTCGATATAGTCCAGGTTGACCTCCTCGCCGAGGCCGGCGGAGCAGACCAGGGTGACCGAGGCGACCCGCGAAGGCTCCTCCGCCGCCAGGTGCAGCGCCACGGCGCCGCCCATGGAGTGCCCGGCCAGGTGCGTCCGCTGAATGCCGAGCGCGTTCAGGAAGTCCCGCACCACGCCCGCCAGTTCCGGTACGCCGCCCTGGCCCCCGCTCTTCTCCGACCCGCCGTGCCCCGGCAGGTCCAGCGCATAGACGGGACGGTCCTCCGCCAGCGCCGGCTGGTTGAACTGCCAGTTGTTCAGGTCGCCGCCGAACCCGTGGATCAGCACCAGGGGCGCCGCCCCGTCCTCCCCTTCGCCCATCATCAGGTACCGGAGCCGGCGTCCGCCGGCCTCGACGAATCGCGGCTCCGGCCCGGACGCCTCGCCGGCTTCCGCGGCCTCGACCGCGAACTCCTCCTGGAAGCGCGCGACGAAGGCGTCGATGTCGGCGTCCGGAACTCCCGGGTCGGCGACGACCCCCAGCAAGGCTCCGACCGGAACGGTCTGCCCGGCCTCGACCGTGCGGCGGCGCAGGGTGCCGGCGATCGGGGATTCATAGACGTTGGTGATCTTGGTCGTCTCGATCTCCAGGATCTCGTCCCCCTCCCTGACCGCGGCGCCTTCCTCGGCCAGCCACGCGGTGACGGCACCCTCGGTCATCGCCAGGCCCCATTTGGGCATGGCCAGGGCCTTGATCTCGTTTGTCATCGACTGAAGTCCTCATTGCAGGCAAACACCGCCGGCCGGCGCGAAACTCCGCCGGCCGGCTCCTTCTCCTCGGGTCACACCATGACGTGGCGGACGGCCTCCGCGATCCGGTCCGGCGACGGGATGTAGGCGTCCTCCAGCTCCGGCGCGAAGGGCACCGGTGTGTGCGGCGGGGTCACCATGCGGATCGGCGCCTTCAGCGCCTTGAAGGCGTTCTGGGCGACCAGCGCCGAGACATCGGCCGCCATACCGCAGCGCGGGCTGGCCTCGTCGACCACCACCAGCCGGCCGGTATTCTCGACCGCCTCGATGATGGTGTCCTCGTCCAGCGGGGAGGTCGTGCGCGGGTCGATCACCGTGCAGGCGATGCCCTCCTTCTCCAGCAGGTCGGCGGCCTTGTTGGCGAAGCCGACCATGCGGCCGAACGCGACGATCGTGACGTCGTCGCCCTCGCGGGTCAGGTTCGCCTCGCCGAACGGGATCGTGTAGGGCTCGTCGGGCACCTCCTCGATCTCGTCGTACATCACCTTGTGCTCCAGGAAGATCACCGGATCGTTGTCCCGGATCGACTGGATCAGCAGCCCCTTCGCCTCGTAGGCCGACGACGGCACCACGACCTTCAGCCCCGGGATGTGGGTGAAGACGGGGTAAAGGCACTGGCTGTGCTGGCTGGCGGCACGGAACCCGGCCCCGTACATGGTCCGGATCACGACCGGCGTGACCGCCTTGCCGCCGAACATGTAGCGGAACTTGGCCGCCTGGTTGAAGATCTGGTCGAAGCAGACGCCCATGAAGTCCACGAACATCAGCTCGGCCACCGGCCGCAGCCCGGTCGCGGCGGCGCCCACGGCGGCACCGATGAAGGCGCTCTCGGTGATCGGCGTGTCCAGCACCCGATCGCGCCCGAACTCCGGCATCAGCCCCTTCGTCACGCCCAGCACGCCGCCCCAGGCGTCGTCCTCGCCGGGGGCGCCCATGCCCCCCACATTGTCCTCGCCCATCACGATGACGGTCGGGTCGCGGCGCATCTCCTGAGCCAGCGCCTCGTTGATCGCTTGGCGGTATGACTTCTTCGACATGATGGCGGCCCCCTCAATACGAGACGTAGACGTCGGTCAGCAGCCGGTCCGCCGCCGGCGGCGGGGCCGCCTTGGACTCCATCACGGACCGGTCGATCAGGGATTTCACCTCGCCCTCGATCTCGTCGAGCTGCGTCGGCTCCAGCAGCCCCGCCTCGGTCACGCGCTTGCGGAAGATCCTCAGCGGGTCGCGCTCGCGCCGCGCCGTCTCGACCTCGCCGGGCGCCCGGTAGGTCATGGCGTCGCCTTCGAAATGGCCGTAATAGCGGGTCAGCCTGACATGCAGCAGGCTCGGCCCGCCGCCGCCCCGCGCCCGGCCGACCGCCTCGCCGGCGGCCTGGTGGATCGCGAAGAAGTCGTTGCCGTCCAGTTCATAGGAGGGAATGTCGAACGCCGCCGCCCGCTTGGACTGGCTGCCGGCCACCGACCACGCGCTCGCGGTCGCCTCGGCGTAGCCGTTGTCCTCGACCACGAAGATGACCGGCAGGTTCCAGACCTTGGCAAGGTTGTAACTTTCCAGGGTGGTGCCCTGGTTGGATGCCCCGTCGCCGACGAAAGCCACGGCGACGCCGCCGGTCTTCAGGGTCTTGGCGGTCAGGGCCGCGCCGCAGACCAGGGGCGGCCCGCCGCCGACGATGCCGTTGGCGCCCATCATGCCGCGCGACAGGTCGGCGATATGCATGGAGCCGCCCTTGCCGCCGCACAGCCCGTCGCCCCGACCGAAGATCTCCTTCATCATGGCGACGACGTCGCAGCCCTTGGCGATGCAGTGGCCGTGGCCGCGGTGGGTGCTGGCGATGTTGTCGCGGCCGTCCAGGTGCATGCACACGCCGACGGCGGAAGCCTCCTCGCCGGCATAGAGATGGACGAAGCCGGGGATGCCGCCTTCGGAGAACTCGGTATGCACACGTTCCTCGAACTCGCGGATCGTGCACATCGTGCGATAGCTCTGGAGTAGCTCTTCTCGATTGAGCTGCATGTCTGCTCCTCCCTCGGGTGCGGACCCTTGTGAACCGGGTCCATGGCGAGGGAAGAGCAACCGCCGTGCCATGAGGCCAAGCTATTGGCCGGAAAAGGCTTTCGGCTGGAACCCAGGCGCCCGTGCGACGCCTGTTGCTACAGACCTGCGACAGGTGTCGCAGGTGCGTTTCAGGAGTCGAGCGTCTTCGGCACCCACTGGCGGGCGAAGTCCAGCATGGCGGCCCGGTGCTCCTCCAGGAAACGCATCTGGAGCGCCACGAGATCCACCGGCGACCTCACCTTGGAGAACTCCTCCATGAACCGGGCGTTGATCTCGACCGACTGGCGCAGATAGGCGTTGACGCCGCCGAGCGTCGGCACCACGCCCCCGCCGGAGGTCGCCGCCTTCATCGCGGCCTGGAAATTGTGCGCGGCATCTCCTGCCATCGCCTCGGCCTCGTGGACGACCTGCTCTGCGAGGCTCACCAGCTTGTCCACGTCCTGGTTCACGCCCAGTTCCTTGGCCATCGCCGCCGTCGCCTCGGACTCGGAAGCGGAATTCGCGGGCTCAGGAACGGCAGCCTCGGTCTCGGGAGCGGCGACCTCGGGAGCGACGGCCTCGAGAGCGGCGGTCTCGGGCACGGGTTCGGCCGGTACCGCTTCCGCCGCCGGAGCGGCTTCGTCGACGGCCGCCGCCTCAGGCTCCTCCGGGGTCTGCGGAGCGGCTTCCACAGGGTCCGTCACCACGTCGGGCGCGTTCGCGGCACTCTTCGCGCGGGATCGCACGGCGGTCTTCCGGGCCGGGGTGGCAGGCTTGGCGTCGGATCGGGCAGTCTGACTGCCGGTCCGCCTTGTAGGATTCTTGGTGGCAACCATCGCTCGATCCGCTCCAGCAGAATTGCATTGCCTCCATCGTGCGACATCTTTTGCTGCTATGCAACATCGATACGCCGGAAGCATTCTGACAGAACGCCGCAAGGGCCGCTAACTTCTAGTTGCATAACGGTGTCGAGGCTGGTATCCGGCAGGCCGGCGCCGGCCCCGGGGGACGGCGCCGGCACCATCCGGGAGCGTCGGAGTCCGATGTCGGCACCCGCCCTTCGGACGGGACCCGGCCTACGGTCCGATCGCCTCCGCTTCCCCTCAGACCCTGCGACGGCCCGCGACGGCGTTGTAGATCCAGAGCACGACGATGGCTCCCACCACGGCGACGATCAGACTCCAGACGTTGAAGCCCGTGACGCCGGTTCCGCCGACCGCGCTGAACAGGATGCCGCCGACGAAGGCTCCGACGATGCCGAGAACCAGGTTGGTGACGAGGCCGGACCCGGAGCCGTGCATGATCTTGCTGGCGATCCAGCCCGCGACGAGTCCCAGAATGATCCAAGCGATGATCGACATTTTTCCCCCTGTGAATTGACCACAGGTTCAACAAACACAGGCGAAACCCGTTCAACGCCGACACGCGCCTTCCGAAAGATCCCGTCAGATCGCCGCGTCGGACGGCAGCAGCTCCGTGATCCATCCCGGCACGATCCGGGCCAGGTCCAGGGCGGAAGCTCCCGCCTCCCCGTCGTCCATCGCGTCCCCGCGCTCCAGGAAAGCCTGGAGCGCCGCGCCGATGCGGCCTCCGGGATCTTCCGGCACGGCGTAGCGGGCCGGGTCCCCACCGAACGGATCGGGCACGGAGACCGGCCCGATCGCCAGGCGGGGGGCGTGGAAGACGAAGCGGGCGTTCTCGCCCGCCGCCCGGCTGCGTCCGGCCGCGAAGATGGCGGTGCAGGCCGAGGCGCATATGTTGTAGCCGGCGACCACGGTTCCGACCGCGCCATGTTCCAGCACCGCTTCGCGGACGCGATCGGCAGCTCCGGCGTAGCCGCCGGGGCTGTCCAGCACCAGGCGGACCGGCTCTCCCCGATGGGCCTCGATGAAGGCGACTATCTCGCGGCCCGCGCGATGGGTCAGCCCGCCGGAGATGAACAGGTCGGTCCGCCTCGCCCCCACCGCCGCGTCGGTCACGCCCCCGACCGCGTCGGCCAGATGGTCCGACAGGGCGATGCCTGCGGCGACCGCCAGGACGATCGCCGCCCGCATGATCAAGCCCCGCCTGCCCAAATTTGCAATCATGCCGACTGAACCTTGTTTTCCCAGGCCACAGGGGTCAATGGATAGCCAGCCTCAGCAAGGGAGACCAGACCATGAAATACGCTTTGGGGGATGTGCGGGTTCAGACCGAAGGCGACGCCTGGTGGATCGCGCCGAATGCCACCGTCATCGGCAACGTGATCATGAAGCGCAACGCCAGCGTCTGGTGGAACGCGGTGATCCGCGGCGACAACGAGCCGATCACCATCGGCGAGAACTCCAACATCCAGGACGGCTGCGTGCTCCATACCGACCCGGGGTTCCCGATGGACATCGGGTCGGAAGTCACCGTCGGCCACATGGTCATGCTGCACGGCTGCACGATCGGCGACGGCACCCTGGTGGGGATCGGCAGCATCGTCCTGAACGGCGCGAGGATCGGGAAGAACTGCCTCATCGGGGCCAACAGCCTCATCACCGAGGGCAAGGAGATCCCCGACAATTCCATGGTGGTCGGTTCTCCCGGCAAGGTGATTCGCCAGCTCACCGACGAACAGATCGCCGAGATGCGCAAGGGCGCCGACCGCTATGTCGCAAATTGGCAGAGGTTCAAGCAACATTTGGTTGCGGATAACTGACTTCCAGCTACTGAAAACCTGCTTTTCCGGACTTGTTTGCGCCGCACAAGCGTAGCTGATTGTGCGGCGCACTACGAGTTCGATGCTCCTCCTAAAGGCCGATTTCCGGCGCTCTGAAATGTGGGTATTCCAACCGTTGCACATGCAAGCTGTTTGATACCAAACCGACGCGCCTCCCAAGGCATGGATGGCCGGCATCAGGCGGATCGCATCCAAGCACACACCAGAGCACGCTAATCAGAGCCATGGGAGGACACGCAATGTGGCCCCAGATTTATGATCCATTCGGAAGCATGATGTTTTCGACCCTGGTGGCGGCGATTCCGATCGTCGTCCTGCTGGGGGCTATCGGCATCTTCCACATGAAGGCCCACTATGCCGCCGGGCTGGGTCTCGTCGCCTCGCTGGCGGTCGCCATCATCGGTTTCGGCATGCCGGTCGGCATGGCGAGCATGTCGGCGGTGTACGGCGCCGCCTACGGGATGCTGCCGATCGGCTGGATCATCCTGAACGTCATCTTTCTCTACCAGCTGACCAACGAGAAGGGTGAGTTCACCGTCCTCCAGGACAGCATCGCCTCGATCACGCGGGACCGCCGCCTCCAGATCCTGCTGATCGCCTTCTGCTTCGGCGCCTTCTTCGAGGGTGCCGCCGGTTTCGGCACTCCGGTCGCCGTCACCGGCGCCATGCTGATCGGCCTGGGGTTTTCCCCGCTGGCGGCTTCCGGCCTGTCGCTGATCGCCAACACGGCGCCGGTCGCCTACGGCGCGCTCGGCACCCCGGTCATCGCGCTGTCGGCCGTCACCGGGCTCGACCTGCTCGAACTCAGCGGCATGATCGGCCGCCAGCTTCCCTTCTTCTCCGTCATCGTGCCGTTCTGGCTGATCTGGGCCTTCGTCGGTTTCCGCGGCATGATGCAGATCTGGCCGGCCCTGCTGGTCGCCGGCATCGCCTTCGCGGTGCCGCAGTTCCTGGTATCCAATTTCCACGGCCCCTGGCTGGTCGACGTGATCGCGGCCATCGTGTCCATGGCGGCGCTGACCTTCTTCCTGAAGGGCTGGAAGCCGGCCGAGCTGTGGCTCTCGACAACGCGCGACAATTCCATGCACCGCGCCCAGCCGGTCGGCGCGCAGGTGGTCCATGACAGCGAGTACGAGCGCCGCGCCTCCCTCTACACCCGCGGCCAGATCATCAAGGCCTGGGTGCCCTGGATCATCCTCAGCGTCTTCGTCTTCCTGTGGGGCGTGCCCCAGATCAAGGCGTTCCTCGACGGCATCTGGATCCTGAAAATCCCGGTCGAGGGCCTGCACAACCTCGTGCAGAAGGTCCCGCCCGTCGTGGCGGCGCCGGTCGCCGAACCGGCGATCTACAGCCTCAACCTGATGTCGGCCACCGGCACCGGCATTTTCCTGGCCGCTATCGTCAGCGGCTTCGTCCTGGGCTATTCGCCGGTTGCCCTGGTCAAGATGTACTTCAAGACCTTCTACCTGATCCGCTTCTCGCTGCTGACCATCGCCGGAATGCTGGCGCTGGGCTACGTCACGAAATATTCGGGCACCGATGCGACCCTGGGCTTGGCCTTCGCCCAGGCCGGCTGGCTCTATCCCCTGTTCGGCACCATGCTGGGCTGGCTGGGCGTGGCGCTGACCGGCTCGGACACCGCGTCGAACGTCCTGTTCGGCGGCTTGCAGAAGATCACGTCGGAGCAGCTCGGTCTCAACCCGGTCCTGATGGCGTCGGCCAACAGTTCGGGCGGCGTGATGGGCAAGATGATCGACGCCCAGAGCATCGTCGTCGCCTCGACGGCCACCCGCTGGTACGGCCACGAGGGCGACATCCTGCGCTACGTGTTCTTCCACAGCCTGGCGCTGGCGGTCCTGGTCGGACTGCTGATCATGGCCCAGGCCTATGTCTGGCCGTTCACCCTGCTGGTCTGGTGATCCGAAAGTAAGGGGCGCCGCCGCTCTTCCGGAGACGGCGGCGCCCCACTCTCTTCCAGCACTGGCCGGCAAGGGTTTATCATGCCGATCCGGGAGGTACGGACGATGGACCACCGTGACGCTCTGGCACCCTTGATCGAGCTGATCGGCGTGTTCGCCGCCTCGGCGGCCAGTCCCTTGACCGCGGCCGCCATCTTCGTCCTGGCCCTGTGCTTCAGCCGCTATCCTCGCTACCTGGCGCTCGCCGCCGCCATCGGGATCTCCGACGGCGCGCTGGGCGAAATGGCCGGCGTCACCACGGTCGGAATGATCTTCGCGGCCCTGACCGGCGCCGCCGCAACCCTCCTGCAGGCTTGGTGCGTCTGGCCGGTCGTGTCGGTCATGAAGAGCGCCGGGAATGCAGTCGTCAGGCTTGTCTCTGGCCGACGACCCGACATGGGGGAACCGCCGCCATGACCGAGGCGATGCTTCACTTCATGGCTGATCCGGTGCCAACCGGCGGCTGGAGCAACACCCAAAGAAAACGGGCCGTCCCGGTGTAGGGCGGCCCGCTCCTTACCATGGTGCAGCCAGTCGTCAGCCGCGTGTCTCGCTCTGCACTTTCTTGCCCTGGTCGGCGACGGAGTCGCTGGCCGGAGCCTGAGCGGAGTGGGTCGTGTGCGAAGGGCAGGCACTGGCGACCCCAGCCGTCAGAAGAGCCGAGATGCCGAACAGCGCGGCAATGACCGGCTTCGCTCCATGAGACATTGGATCACCTCCTTTCCGTTGTTTGCAGATGCCACAAAGGTTGGCACATCCGCAGCCCACGTCAAGCCGCTTGTTGCGGGAGAGCCCCCTCCAAAGCAAGGAAGCATCCCTACTCGCCTTCCGCCCGCAACAGGCCACCCTCCACCACCGCCGCCTGCCGGCACCGGTCCTCCAGGATCACGCGGCCGGTATCGATATAGACCGCGGCCTCCGGCGTCCCGTCCGTCAGGCTGATCAGCATCATCGGCCGGTCGGCGACCACGCAGAAGTCGATGATGTACCGGCGGTCCCGCCCGGTCCCGAGCAGCAGGCTGCGGAATTCCCCGCAGCCCGCCACGATCTCGGCCGACCAGCGCGACGGCGGATCTCCCGGCACCGATCTGAGCCGAAGCATCTTCCGGATCTACTTGCGGAGCGCATAGACCCAGACGACGCCGCCCTGGGGGACGTCCAGCGTCGCGTAGCCGAGCTGGGCCAGCTTCTCCTGCTTGCGCTGGGCATCGACGCCCCAGCCGGACTGGACGGCGACGTACTGCACCCCGTCCACCTCGTAGGATACGGGCACGCCCGTCACGCCGGAGTTGGTCCGCGTCTCCCACAGCTTGTCGCCGGTCTTGGCGTCGAATGCCCGGAAGAACCGGTCGTTGGTGCCGCCCATGAAGACCAGGCCGCCGCCGGTCGTCAGCACCGGCCCCCAGTTCTGCGACTTCTCGAACTTCTGGGTCCAGACCTTCTGCCCGGTGTCCAGGTTCCAGGCCTGGAGCTCGCCGATATGGTCGGCTCCGGGATGGACGGTCATGCCGATGTCGGAGATGGCGACGCCGATATAGAGCTGGCCGGGCTCGTATTCAGTCTGCTTTCCTTCCAGGTAGCCGCACAGGTTCTCATTGGCCGGGATATACATCAGCCGGGTCTGCGGGTTGTAGGCGACCGGCGGCCAGTCCTTGCCGCCCCACAGCGACGGGCAGAAATCCGCCCGCTTGCCGGTGCCCGGGACCTTGGTCTCGTCATAGGTCGGCCGCCCCGTCTTGGGGTCCAGGCTCTTGAACACGTTCTGCCGGACGAAGGGCTTGGCGTCGATGAACTTGATCTCGTCCCCCGCCCGCTCCAGCGTCCACAGGTATCCGTTGCGGCCGGCATGGACGAGGCTCTTGTAGGTCCGGCCGTCGCGCTGGACGTCCACCAGGATCGGGGCCGCCACCTCGTCCCAGTCCCACGCCTCGTTCCAGTGGTACTGGTGCGCCGACTTCATCTTGCCGGTCTCCACGTCGATCGCGACGACGGAGTTCGCCCACTTGTTGTCGCCCGCCCGCTGGTCGGCCATCCAGGGCGCCGCGTTGCCGGTTCCCCAGTAGGACAGGCCGGTGGCCGGGTCGTAGCTGCCCGTGATCCAGACCGGGGCGCCGCCGGTCTTCCAGGTCTCGCCGGCCCAGGTCTCGTGTCCCGGCTCGCCCGGTCCCGGGATGGTGCTGGTCTTCCAGGCGGGCTCGCCCGTTTCGGCGTCGTAGGCCGCCAGGAATCCCCGGATGCCGAACTCGCCGCCGGACATGCCGACCATCACCTTGCCCTTGGCCGCCAGCGGCGCCATGGTGATGTAGTAGCCCGCCTGATAGTCCTCGACCGGCTGCTCCCACACCACCTTGCCGGTCTTGGCGTCCAGCGCCACGATGAAGGCGTCCACGGTGCCCACATAGACCTTGTCGCCCAGCAGCGCCACGCCCCGGTTGGTCGGGTGGAGCTGGGTCAGGTCCTCCGGCAGTTCGCGCTTGTAGCGCCACAGCAGGTCGCCGGTCTTGGCGTCAAGCGCGATCACCTGCGCCTGGGGCGTGGTGATGAACATCACGCCGTTGTTGACCACCGGCGGCGACTGGTGGCCCTCGTTCACTCCGGTCGAGAAGCTCCAGACCGGCACCATGTCCTTGACGTTGCCGGCGTTCACCTGGGAGAGCGGGCTGTAGCCCCAGCTGTCGTAGGTCCGGCGGTACTGCAGCCAGTTGGCGTCCTCCGGCTTCTCCAGCCGCTCCTGAGTGACCGGGGCGTAATTGTCCAGCGGCCCGGCGGCCAGCGCCGTCACCGGAGCCGTCATCAGCGCCACCGCGGCGATGCCTCTCACCAACATTCTCCTGTCCATGCTTTCCTCCCAGCGGTTGTTCTTCATTTCCGTGGCTTGCCCTCAGGCCGACGTCGCGGCGCCGACCTTGCCGATGAACACCGCCGCCACGACCAGCCCCTCGGGACCGTTCTCCAGCGGCAGGAGCGCCAGGCGGCGGGGTGCGGGGCCGCCCACCACCTTGCCGCCGGCGCGCGGGTCGAACTTGGAATGGTGGCAGGGGCACTCGAGGATCTTCTCTTCCCCGTGCCAGCCGGAGACGTCGCAGCCGGCGTGGCTGCAGACGGCGGAGAAGGCGACGATGCCGTCCGCGGCGTGCTTCCGGGTCTCCTCGTCCAGGTCGGCGGGATCCAGCCGGATCAGCATCACCTTGTTGAGCCGGGAGCCGTCTCGGATCGTCTCCGACCTGGGATCCTGGCCATAGGCCATGACCTGCTGCTGGCCCTGCTGGATGTCCTTGTCGCCGATCGGCTCGCCCTTGCGGTCGCCGGAGGCGAAGACCAGGCGGTCTCCCGGCTGGGGCCTCGATTTGCGCGGGTCCCCCTGGGCCATGGCGTCCGTCGATCCGCCCATCGGCGCCAGGTGGAGGGCCACTCCTGCGCACAGCGCCGCCTTCAGGATGGTCCGGCGCTCGGTGTCGACTTCAGGCTCCTGATAATCCACGTGGCAGTTTCCCCTGTATCTTTTTTCGGGCGGCCCGCCCTCGCCCGGGAAAACGGTGCGGCGCAGGTTGCACCGCACCGTGAGGAGGAGACGTCGGACCGTCACATCGAATGATGCGGAGAGTGCAGCAGCAACTGGCATGCCAGTCAGGTCGGTTGGGGAAAAGTCGAGGTTCCGGGCGTCCCCGGCGTCCCACGTCGTTACACGTGTCACACAGCATTCGTCACAAGCAGGGACTTTTTATATTGCGCTGCAAAATGACGGGCTTTTACGAGCATTGTCTCCAAGCTCCGTTCGTGCTCTAGCCCAAGTTTATTTATTGGAGTAGCCTGACCTGAAGACGAGAATGCCGGAAAACCGGCGTCACGGATTGGGGGGAAGATGATCGCGCCCGGATCGACCGCGAGCGACCATATCGACCGCATCATGGCCTGGGTTGACGGAGCCGCCGCGCCGACCAGCCCGCCGCCCCATGGCATCATCGCCGACTCCTGGAAGCGCTGCGTGCTGAAGCACCGGCTCGACCCGGCCACCGTCAACGCCCCCAACGTCCTGACCCCGCCCGAGCTGCGAGACCATGTCGAGCCGGTCGGGGAATTCCTGGGCTTCGCCCGGGAAAGCCTGCTCGGCCTCCATGCCCAGCTCGCGGCGTCCGGCTATGTCGTTCTGCTGGCCGATCGGGACGGCGTGACGATCGAGCGGTTCGGCAGCTTGCCGGTCGAGGGGCGCATGGCACGGGCCGGGCTGGAACGCGGCGCCGTCTGGGCGGAGGACTGCGAAGGCACCAACGGGGTCGGCACCTGCCTCGCGTCGGGCCAGCCGATCCTGGTCCACCGCTTCGACCATTTCGCGGTCCGGCACACCGGGCTGACCTGCTCCGTGGCACCGATCCTGGGTCCGGTCGGGGAGCTTCTGGCCGCCCTCGACGTCTCGTCTCTGACCGCGCCGGCGGGCGGACAGTTCCAGTCGCTGGTCCACGGCTTCGTCATGTCCGCCGCGCGCCAGATCGAGGACACATGGTTCCTCGCCCGAACGCGGGAGAACTGCGTGCTCGCCCTCGCCCGCTCCCCGGAAATGGCGGGGATCGAGACGGATGCCATGATCGCGGTCGATCCGGCGGGCACCGTCGTCGGCCTCAACGGCGGCGCACGCAAGCTGTTCGCCGGCAGGGATCTGATCGGCGCCCGGCTCGACGCCGTGCTCGAAACGTCGCTGGACCGGCTGGCCGAGGGGACTGCCCTGGTCCGCCAGCCCGGCACCGAGCGGCGCTGGGCGGTCAGCCTCCGCCCGCCGCTGGCGGCACAGAGGCAGCCGTCGCGCCGGCCTCCCGCCAGGTCTCCGGCGCCGGCACGCCCGACACGGCACATGCCGCTCGATGAACTGGCCGGAGGCGACCCCCAGATGCAGGCCCATGTCCGCCGCATCCGCCGCTTCGTCGACTGCGACCTGCCGATCCTGATGGGCGGCGAGACCGGCACCGGGAAGGAGGCGTTCGCCCGCGCGATCCACGATGCCAGCGCCCGCGCCGCCAGGCCGTTCGTTGGGATCAACTGCGCGGCACTGCCGGAAAGCCTGATCGAGAGCGAGCTGTTCGGCTACGCCGAAGGCGCCTTCACCGGGGCGCGGCGCGACGGCATGCGCGGCAAGCTGCTCCAGGCCGACGGCGGCACCCTGTTCCTGGACGAGATCGGCGACATGCCGCTGGCCGCCCAGACGCGCCTGCTGCGCGTCCTGGCGGAGCGGGAGGTGATCCCGCTGGGAGGTGACCGGGCGATTCCGCTGGACCTCCACGTGATCTGCGCCAGCCATCACGACCTGGAGGCCCTGGTCGCCTCCGGCGCCTTCCGGGCCGACCTGTTCTATCGGCTGAACGGCCTGCGCATCACCCTCCCGCCTCTCCGGGAGCGGACCGACAAGGCGGAGCTGATCGACCGCGCCCTGGAACTGGAGACCTCGGGGCTGGCCGCCACGCCCCGCCTGACGCCGGAGGCTCGGTCCCTGCTGCTGAACCACGACTGGCCGGGCAACATCCGCCAGCTCCGGACGGTCGTCCGCGCGGCGGTGATAGGCTGCGAGGACGGGCTGATCCGGTGCGACGACCTGCCCCTGGGCATGCCGCGCTTCTCCGGCACGGCCTCCCCCGCCTGCACGAGGGCCTGCCCGGAAGCGGAAAGGCTCCAGGCGATCCTGCGCAGCCACAAATGGTGCGTGGCCGACGCCGCCCGAAGCCTCAACGTCAGCCGAATGACGCTCTACCGGCGCATGGCCAAGTTTGGGGTCGTGCCGCCGAACCAGCTCTGAGGCGCCGGCTCCGGCCGATCAGCCGAACCGGCCGGTCACGTACTCCTCGGTGCGCTTCTGCTTGGGCGCGGTGAACAGGTCCTCGGTCACGCCGTACTCGATCAGCTCGCCCAGATACATGAAGGCCGTGAAGTCGGACGCGCGCGCCGCCTGCTGCATGTTGTGGGTGACGATGCAGATGCAGTACTCGTTCTTCAGCTCGTCGATCAGCTCCTCGATCTTGGAAGTCGAGATCGGATCCAGCGCGGAGGCGGGCTCGTCCATCAGCAGCACCGACGGATTCACCGCGACCGCGCGGGCGATGCACAGGCGCTGCTGCTGCCCGCCCGACAGGCTCAGGCCGCTCTGGTTCAGCTTGTCCTTCACCTCGGTCCACAGGGCGGCGCGGCGCAGGGCCTGCTCGACCCGGCCGTCCATCTCGTCGCGCGGCAGCTTCTCGTAGAGCCGGATGCCGAAGGCGATGTTGTCGTAGATGCTGAGCGGGAACGGCGTCGGCTTCTGGAACACCATGCCGATCTTGGCGCGCAGCAGGTTCAGGTCGATGCCCGGCCTCAGGATGTTCTCGCCGTCCATCAGCACCTCCCCGACCGCCCGCTGCTTCGGGTACAGGTCGTAGATCCGGTTGAGGATGCGCAGCAGCGTGGATTTGCCACAGCCCGACGGGCCGATGAATGCGGTAACCTTCCGGTCGTAAAGGGGCAGCGATATGTTCTTCAGCGCCTCGAAGTCCCCGTAGAAGAAGCTGAGGTTCCTGACGGAGATCTTCTCGACCATCTTGCCGTCCGGCACGGCGGCGGGCGGCATGGATTCGACAGGCATCTGGCGGCCGGCCGTGGCGGTGGAGCGGGCTTCTTGCATGGTCAGCGTCCCTTCGATCCGAGCCCCGCGAGCACGCGGGCGGTGATGTTGATGATGAGGATCGTGACGGTGATCAGCAGGGCGCCGGCCCAGGCCAACTGCTGCCAGTCCTCGTAAGGGCTGAGGGCGAAGCGGAAGATGACGACCGGCAGGTTCGCCATCGGCGCGTTCATGTCGGTGCTCCAGAACTGGTTGCTCAACGACGTGAACAGCAGCGGTGCCGTCTCGCCGCTGATCCGCGCCACGGCTAGCAGCACGCCGGTGATCATGCCGTTCCGCGCGGCCCGGTAGGCGATCATCACGATCACCTTCCATCGCGGGGCGCCCAGCGCCGCCGCGGCCTCCCGCAGGCTGGCGGGCACCAGGTTCAGCATGTCCTCGGTCGTTCGGACCACGACCGGGATCACGATGACCGACAGGGCCACGGCGCCGGCCCAGGCCGAGAAATGGCCCATCGGGACGACCATGACGCCGTAGATGAACAGGCCGATGATGATCGACGGCGCGCTCAGCAGGATGTCGTTGATGAAGCGGATGACCTGTCCCAGCAGGTTGCCGCGCGAATACTCCGCCAGGTAGGTGCCGGCCAGGATGCCGATCGGCGTACCGATCAGGGTCGCCAGCAGGGTCATCACGACGCTGCCGTAGATCGCGTTGATCAGGCCGCCCGCCACGCCGGGTGGCGGCGTGCTGAGCGTGAAGATGCTGGGCGCCAGCGCGGTCAGCCCGTTGTAGAACAGCGTCCACAGGATCGCGACCAGCCAGAAGATGCCGAAGGCCGCGGCCGCCATCGACAGGCCGAGCGCCACCCGGTTCGTGAGTTGGCGGCGTGCGTAGATGTTCATGTCGGTCAGGCCCCCGCCCGCTTCTGCATGCGCATCAGCATGATCTTGGCCAGCGCCAGCACGGTGAAGGTGATGAAGAAGAGGATCAGGCCCAGGGCGATCAGCGACGAGATGTAGAGTTCGCCGACCGCCTCGTTGAACTCGTTGGCGATCGCGGCGGAAATCGTCGTACCCGGCGCCATCAGCGAATTGCCGATGCGGTGCGCGTTGCCGACGACGAAGGTCACCGCCATCGTCTCGCCCAGCGCGCGGCCCAGGCCCAGCATGACGCCGCCGACCACGCCGACGCGGGTATAGGGGAGCACGACCTTCCAGACCACTTCCCAGGTGGTGGCGCCGAGGCCGTACGCGGACTCCTTCACCATCGGCGGCACGGTCTCGAACACGTCGCGCATGATCGAAGTAATGAACGGCAGCACCATGATCCCGAGGATCAGCCCGGCGGTGAGGATGCCGATGCCGAACGGCGGGCCGGAGAACAGGTTGCCGACCACTGGAATCTGGCCGATCGTGTCGATCAGGAACGGCTGCAGGGTCTGCTGGAAGACCGGGGCGAAGACGAACAGGCCCCAGATGCCGTAGATGATGCTGGGGATGCCGGCCAGCAGTTCGATGGCGATGCCGACCGGACGCTTCAGCCACGGCGGCGCCAGTTCGGTGAGGAACACGGCGATGCCGAAGCTGATGGGGATGCCGACCGCCATCGCGATCAGGGCCGTCATCAGCGTGCCGTAGATCGGCGACACCGCGCCGAAGCGTTCGGTCACGGGATTCCAGACCTGCGTCGTCAGGAAGTCGAACCCGAAGGTGCCGAGCGCCGGGAGGGCGCCTTGCACCAGGGAAACGAAGACTCCGCCGAGGATCAGCAGCACGAGCAGGGCGAAGAACGCCGTCGCCGACTGGAAAGCCTTGTCCATCAGGCTCTGGCGTCTGGCTTGGCTGCCGCTGAGAACGCGGCTCTGGGCCCTAATGGCGGTATCGGTCATCGTCTTTGCGTCCAGGTCGGCGTTAAGTTACTGATTGCCGCCGGTCCACATGGCTTCGCCGTTCACTTCGGCAAATCCGGTGGTCCAGGTCTGTTCGACTTGGCTTACTACGTTGTCGGGCATCGGGACATAGTCCAGCTCATCGGCCATCTTGTCACCGTTGGCGTAGGCCCAGTCAAAGAACTTGAGCGCCGAACGGGCGGCGGCCGGATCCTGTGGCTGGCGGTGCATCAGGATGAAGCTGGCGCCGGTGATCGGCCAGCTCTGGGCGCCGGGCTGGTTGGTCAGGATGACGTAGTAGCCCGGGTTGGCGCTCCAGTCGGCCGAGGCGGCCGCGGCCTGGAAAGTCTCGCTCTTCGGCTCGACCCACTGGCCGTCCTGGTTCTTCATGACCGCGTTGGTCATCTTGTTCTGTTTGGCGTACGCGTACTCGACATAGCCGATGGCGCCACGCGTCTGCCCGGTCTGGGCCGCGACGCCTTCGTTGCCGCGCGCGCCCAGTCCGACCGGCCATTGCACCGAAGTGGCGCTGCCCACCTGGTCCTTGAAGTCCTCGCTGACCTGGGTCAGGTAGTTGGTGAAGAGGAAATTGGTCCCCGACCCGTCGGAGCGGTAGACGGGAGCGATCGCGAGGTCGGGCAGTTCCAGGTCGGGATTGAGCGCCTTGATCGCGTCATCGTCCCAGCTGTCGATCTCGCCCAGGTAGATGTTGGCGAGGGTCGGGCCGTCGAGCCGGAGCTGTCCCGGCTGGATGCCCGGAACGTTCACCACGGGGACCACGCCGCCCATGATCATGGGGAACTGGACCAGGCCGGCCTGCTCGAGTTCCTCCGGCTTCAACGGGCTGTCCGAGGCGCCGAAGGTGACCGTCCGCTCCTTGATCTGCCGGATACCGCCGCCGGAGCCGATCGACTGATAGTTGACGCTGGTCCCGGTCTCCTGCTGATAGGCCTGCGCCCAACGGGCATAGACCGGATAGGGGAAGGTCGCGCCCGCGCCGGAGATGTTCTGCGCATATGCCGAAGACCCAAGCACGATGCCGGCGAGCCCGGCTATTGCGCTGCGGATGACGGTCTTGCTGATGATGGTCATCAAATCCTCTCGCTCATCATGAAGGTCATGGGCAGTCGCGTTAATAACAAATTCCGGGCAATAAACGACCACTCCAAAGCATTGTTAACCAAAACTTCACATAGTATTTTATGCATATTGAACGGACTGGGTCCGCGTCGCTGCGGATCTGCCATAGACCAGAACCGCATCTACGTCGGCTTACGCGATTACGGCAATAGGCCAGCCTTATCCATGGTCTTGACGCCAGCCGGCGCGAACCTAGCAGATCGCCCGATGACTGCCATAGCCCACTGGCGCTACCCTTCTCTTTATGGTTAACCATTAAGTAGGGAAATGCGCTACACTCTCCGGCATGCGCGGCCGGCATCATGCCGGAGAACGGAGGATGTCGATGCGCGGTAAGGGCGCTCACGGGGTGACTTGGCGGAACCTGCTGGTCTTGCTGGTCTGGAGCGTGGCCGCATCGGCCCTTTGCGGCGCCCTCGCCCTGGTCGGAACGCCTTATGGCGCGGCGGTCGCGGCATCGCTCGGGAGTACCGCCGCGATCGCATGCCTCGGTGCCGCCGCTGCCTGGATCGTTCGCCGCCGGCAGCCATATCCGCCCGCCCCCGACGCTCCGTCGTTGCCGGTCCTGGAGCGCTTCGACGATCTTCGGGAGCGGGTCCGGAGCACGCTCGGTGCCCTGAACAACAGTCTCGGCCGGATCGCGAAGGCGACGCAGGCCACGCAGGACATCGCGGCGCGAACCAATCTCCTCGCGCTCGACAGCATGATCGCGACCGCCCGCTTCGCCCAGGCCGGCAAGGATTTCGCGCCTGCGGCCGCGGCGGCCCGGAGCATCGCCGGCGAAACCCGGCACTCCATGGCCGAAATCGGCAGCCACATACGGGAGATCAATGACTTGGCGGCCAGCGTGTCGGCAACCGTGGACGAAGTCGACACCGTCGTTTCCGACATGCAGGGCATGGTGAACGGCATCGTCCCGGACAGGGGCAAGATCGTCCATCTCGCCGACTGGCCCGGCCGGCGCGTCGCCCCGGCAGCCGCGACCGAGCCGTCACCGCCGTGACGGACGGTGGCGAAGGGTGTTTGCCAAAAAAGAGATCACCGCGATTATCCGGCATTGTATGATCGAAGCCGATGTCACGAACGGGGCAGCGGCGCAATGGGAAAGGCCAGTGGGGGCACGGACCGGAAAGGCCGGCCTTTCGATGTCCGGCGCGAGCAGGTCTCGCTGGTCGTAAAGCAACTCCCCCTGGTCCTTTTCGCGAACCTGGCCAACCCCGTCCTCGTCGTGCTGGTCCTCTCTCCCGCCGTGAGGACGGGCCATGCCATCCTGTGGGCAGGCCTGCTGATCGGGCTGACCGGCCTCCGTTTCGCGCAACTGAGCTGGCTGGGGCGCGATGCGGCGGTGCGCCTCGAATCCGACCGCATGGTCTCCAGGCTCGCCCTCGCGTCCGGCGTGTCCGGCTTCATCTGGGGAGTCGGTCTGGTCCTCCTCATGCCCGAACCGCTGATCTACCGGATGTTCGTCGCCTTCGTGCTGGGCGGCATGGCCGCCGGCTCGGTCGCGACGCTCTCGCCGCTGATGCCGGTCGTGACGGCTTTCCTGCTGCCCTGCATGCTGCCTCTGGTCGTCCGCCTGGCCCTGGAAGGCAGCACCGTCTATCTCGGCATGTCGGCGCTCGGGCTGGTGTTCACCGGCGGCCTGTGGACCGCGGCGTGGAAGCTGAACCGGTGGATCCGCGAGATGCTGCTGCTGAGGCTCGACAAGGTCCAACTCGCCGATGAACTTTCGTCCGTGCTCGGCACCCTGGAGCGCCAGGTCGAACAACGCACCGCCGACCTCAGAATAGCCCGCGACGAAGCCGACCGCGCCAACCAGGCCAAGACCCGGTTCCTGGCCGCCGCCAGCCACGACATGGGCCAGCCCTTCCAGGCCATGCGGCTGTTCATCGACCTTCTCGACAAGAGGCTCGCCGGAACGCCCGACCATGACCTGGTCCGAAACCTGATGAAGGCCCATCAGTCCGGCGAGCGGATGCTTGCCGGCCTCCTGGACCTGTCGAGGCTGGAGAGCGGAGCGGTCCAGGTCCGTCCCGACTCCTTCGCCCTGGACGAACTCCTCGAGCGGCTGGGCGACGAGTTCCGCCCGCTCGCCGGCAGCCGTGGCCTGACGCTCACGGTCCACCGCTGCGACGGGACGGTCCTCAGCGATCCGGTACTGCTGCACCAGATCATCGCCAACCTGCTGGCGAACGCGGTGCGCTACACGGCCGAGGGAAGGATTCTTCTGGCTTGCCGCCGGCGCGGCGGGCTGATCCGCATCGAGGTCTGGGACACCGGCATCGGCATTCCCGCCGACAGGCTGGAGGACATCTTCGAGGAATTCCGGCGCATCGACCAGATCGAGCAGGCGGACTTCCGCGGGGTCGGCCTCGGCCTTTCGATCGTCCGCCGGACGGCGGCCCTGCTCGACCACCCGGTGACGGTATGCTCCCGGCCGGGCCGTGGATCGATGTTCGCGATCACGGTCCCCGCGGATTCGGCGGAGGTGTCGAAACCTCCGCCATAAGTCGTTCGCGCCGGCAGAAGAACCGGTGCTTTAGCGGACCGGCCCCTTGTCCAGGTCGGTGCGATCCAGGCCGGCAGGCCCCTTGTCGACGTCGACCTCGGTGCGACGAACCGTGTCCGAGATGGTCTGTTCCCGCTCCTCGACATCCTTGCGGACGACCACTTCCCCGGTGATCTGGGTCTGCTTGCTGACGACCGCTTCCTCGTCGGTCTCCCGAAGCTCGACGACCCGCTCCTGAAAGTCGGCGTCGGTCGCCTGACGGTTCGGGTCCACCCTGCGGCGGTCCACATGGACGGTCTCGTCGCGGAGCCGGACGGACTCCTCCACCGGGGTCTCGACCACGTAGCTGCGGACCCGGACGCCGCCGCGCTCCACCGCCCGCTTGCCGACGCGGAGTTCCTCCTCGGCAATAGGGATCACCTCTTCCTGCTCGGCGGTGCCGGTCCGGCGGTTGATGTCGGCGGACTCGTTGACGTCCCGCAGGCCGGTCGCCGCGGCCGACAGCCCCGTGTCGGCGGTCTGGCCGCTGGTGGAGGCGTATGCCGCCCGATCCGTCGCCGTGCCGGAGGTAGTGGCGTCAAGATCGGCGCCGTCACGCATGTCCACCGGCCCGTGGTTGTCGAGGATGTCCACAGCGCGCTGAAGGTCCGCCTCGTCCACGGTCCCTACCAGGAGAGGATAGCCCTTCTCCACGCCCCGCATGTAATGGCGGATATCGTCGCTGTCGACGCGGCGGCGAACCAATTCGCTCTCGACGTCTCCCTGATCACGGTCAAGCATCTGGCCATCATGCAGGTCCACGCCCGAATTGCGCAGTTCCTGCTGCACGGTGCCGATGACGTCCCGATCCCGGAACATCGTGACGATGGTATAACGAGCCATGTTCAGCGTCCTCTAAATGGTTCTTTGCAGTCCTGCCGTGCCCCGATCCACCACCGGGCGGGGGCATCGATGGATCATCAACAGTTGCAAACGCCAGATCGTCTCCAACACACGGCAAGATTGCTTGATTTGATCCCGCGAGGCGGGCGATCAGTAAGCCCGCCGGCCGCGAAGCAGGAACGCGAGACCGATCGGCAGCGCCAGCAGTGTCAGGGCGGCCAACGGAACGCCGCCGTTGTTGTAGCCCTTCCGCCAGCCGCCATAGACGCCCTGCCCGTCCCGCATGGGTTCGAACAGCGTTCCGGTCGTCTCGTCGCTCGGCTCGTCGGCCAGGAAGCCATAGTTCAGCGCGCGACCGTTGATCCGGGTCATCAGGGACGGGGCGAGCCGCTTCTGGATTGCGGCGACCTTGCCGATCCCGCCGATGATCACTTCGGCACGCGGATGCTTGACCAGCCCGACGACGGTCCGAGCCACCTTTTCCGGCGCATAGACCGGCGGAGCGGCGCGCACGCGGTGATGGCTGAAGTTGGCGGCGTGATGGAAGAACGGCGTATCGATCACCGACGGCAGGATCGTGCAGATATGGATGTCGTGCTGATCCAGCACTTCCTGCCTCAAGGCTTCGGAGAAGCCCCTGACCGCGAACTTGCTGGTGGCGTAGGCTGTCGAGTCGGGCTTTGCCAGTCGTCCGACGATCGAGGCGTTGTTGATCAGCACGCCATGGCCCTGGGCGCGGAACTGGCGCATGGCCGCCTTGGCGCCATGGACATAGCCGAACAGGTTCGTCTCGATGACCCGGCGCCAGGCGTCGGACGGGATATCCTCGAACCTGCCGAAGACCCCGACCCCGGCATTGTTGAACCAGACGTCGATCCGGCCGAAATGCTCCAGCGCCATCGAGGCCAGCCTCTCGACCTGGTCCTCCTCGGTCGTGTCGGTCGGCACCGCCAGGGCCCTTCCCCCCAGGTCGAGGCATTCGCGCTCCACCTCGCGCAGCATTTCCGCGCGCCGGGCGGCGAGGACCACCGTCGCACCCTTCTCCGCGAAGGCATGGGCCGTCGCGCGTCCAATACCGCTCGAGGCTCCCGTGATCACGACGACGGGATAGTCGGGATGTGAAGGCATCGGAGAAACCCTTCGATGTTATCGATAAGCAAGTAACGCATCGCAGCAGCGTGCGCTGCAACGCAACATGGGACCGACAACAGGGCTCCTATGGCTTGGTTCCGATCTTCGAGATCACAGGCAATCGGCGCGCCGGAGACGATACACGTTCAATCTCGCATAGGGATTCAGGTTCCGGTCCGGCCCGGAATAGACGTGGCCAACCTCCCCCCGCCTGGCGATCAGGCCGCCGATCCCGATGACCGCCGCGACCGGCCGCCGCGTGGCTTCCCAGCTCGCCAGCAGGATCATGCTGTAGAAAGCCGCGAGATGTGCGAACAGGTGGACCGAGATCGAAGGCGTGACGAGGCCGGCGATCCAGCTGATCGCCGCGAGCAGCCATCCCCAGAGCAGGTGATAGCCGCTGGTGACCGACACCCCGTCGAAACTGGAAAGGTGGTGTACACCGATGTTGTACGCGATCCTGCTGTAGAAATAGCCGTCGTCCTCCACGAAGCCGTTCGGGAAGACGCTTGCCGCATTGAGGGCGAAAGCCCCCAGAACCAGCCCAAGGGCCGGGATGAAGAGATAAGATCGCAAACTCCCGGCCGATCCTGGTTCCGTGCGGTGAAGTCCCGGGCGAAACAGCCACAGCCCCGCTGGCTGGTCGACCCGGAACCAATGGAAAGGGCTCCCCCGCCTGGGCAGGGGAGCCCCAAACATACGGCTTGCGTCGATCAGCTTATGGCCGGGGGCCTAGAACGGGATCTCGTCGTCCAGATCCTGGTCGAAAGCCGGCTTGCTGCCGCCACGGCTGCCGCCGCCCGAGCCGCCCCGGTCGCCGCCATAACCGCCGCCTCCGCCACCGCCGTAGCCGCCACCACCTTCGTAGCCGCCTCCGCCGCCGCCTTCACCCTGCTTGCTGCCGAGGTCCATCTCGGCGACGCGGACGGACAGCTTGGAGCCGGGGGTGCCGTCGCGGCGCTGGAATTCCTCCAGCTTCAGCTCGCCGCTGACCACGACCTTGTCGCCCTTCTTGACATAGTTGGCGACCGATTCCGCCCGCCTGCCCCACATGGAGCAGTCGACCCACTGGGTCGTCTTGCGGTCACCGAACCCGACGTCGTTGGCCACCCGGAAGCTCAGCACCTTCTCGCCGCTCTGGGTGGTCCTCAATTCCGCATCGGCGCCGACGCGGCCGCTGAATGTCCATACGTTCATGGTCTCTCTAACTCCTGATCCGCCGGTGGCGCGATGATGCCTACCGTAGGCGGGAGAGGTCCGGAACGCAACGGCTGCCCTTGGCTACGCCCTCACGGCCCGGTACCGCGACTCTCGTGTCCCACGATTCGCACCACAGATCTGCCGAGCCGGGAGTCGCAATTCCATCCCGCATCGCTCATATGTCTGTGGTTTGTCGCTTCCCCTCTACCGGTCTTCCTGGTAAGAACATCTCATGAACAAATCTATCACGGTCCGCGGCGCGCGGGAACATAATTTGAAGAACATCGACGTGGATCTGCCGCGCGACAAGCTGGTGGTGATCACCGGCCTGAGCGGGTCCGGCAAATCCTCGCTGGCGTTCGACACCATCTACGCCGAGGGGCAGCGACGCTACGTCGAGAGCCTGTCGGCCTACGCGCGCCAGTTCCTGGAATTGATGCAGAAGCCGGACGTGGACTCGATCGAGGGGCTGTCGCCCGCGATCTCGATCGAGCAGAAGACCACGTCGCGGAATCCGCGCTCCACCGTCGGCACCGTGACCGAAATCTACGACTATATGCGGCTGCTGTTCGCCCGGGTCGGCGTCCCCTACTCGCCCGCGACGGGCCTGCCGATCGAGAGCCAGACGGTCAGCCAGATGGTCGACCGGATCATGGACATGCCGGAGGGAACCCGCCTGCTGCTGCTCGCCCCCATCGTGCGCGGGCGCAAGGGCGAGTACCGCAAGGAACTCCAGGACCTGTCCAAGCGCGGCTACCAGCGCGTCAAGATCGACGGGGAACTGTACGAGATCGACGCCGCCCCCGCCCTCAACAAGAAGCTGAAGCACGACATCGAGGTGGTCGTGGACCGCATCGTCGTTCGCGAAGGGCTGGGCAACCGGATCGCCGATTCGCTGGAACAGGCCCTGGGCCTCGCCGACGGCCTGGCCTTCGCGGAGAACGCCGACACTGGCGACCGCACCACCTTCTCCGCCAAGTTCGCCTGCCCCGAGAGCGGCTTCACGATCCCGGAGATCGAACCCCGGCTGTTCTCGTTCAACAACCCGTTCGGCGCCTGCCCGTCATGCGACGGGCTGGGCGAGAAGCTGTATTTCGATCCGCTGATGGTCGTGCCGAACGAGGACCTGTCGCTCGACAAGGGCGCCATAGCGCCCTGGGCCAACTCGACCTCGCAGTATTACGCCCAGACGCTGGAGAGCCTGGCGCGCCACTACAAGGTGGCGACCACGAAGCCGTGGAAGGACCTGCCGGAGGATGTCCGGCACGCCATCCTCTACGGCTCCGCCGGCAAGCCGGTCACCATGCGCTATGACGACGGCCTGCGCAGCTACGAGACCAACAAGGCCTTCGAGGGGATCGTCAACAACCTGGAACGGCGCTGGCGCGAGACGGACAGCGCCTGGGTCAAGGAGGAGCTGGGCAAGTACCAATCCAGCCAGCCGTGCGAGGCCTGCAAGGGCGCCCGCCTGAAGCCGGAGGCGCTGGCCGTCAAGATCCGTGGCCTGCACATCAGCCAGGTCACCGAGATGTCGATCCTGAAGGCCGGCGAGTGGTTCGGCGAGCTGAACCAGCATCTCCGCCCCAAGGACCAGGAGATCGCCTACCGCATCCTGAAGGAGATCAACGAGCGGCTGGGCTTCCTCAACAATGTCGGGCTCGACTACCTGACGCTCAGCCGCAACTCCGGCTCGCTGTCCGGCGGCGAGAGCCAGCGCATCCGGCTCGCCTCCCAGATCGGCTCGGGATTGACGGGCGTCCTGTACGTGCTGGACGAACCGTCGATCGGGCTGCACCAGCGCGACAACGACCGGCTGCTGGAGACCCTGCGTCGGCTCCGCGACATCGGCAACACCGTGATCGTGGTCGAGCACGACGAGGACGCGATCCGGGCCGCCGACTACCTCGTGGACATGGGGCCGGCCGCCGGCGTCCATGGCGGCCAGGTTATCGCCGCCGGCACGCCGGAGGAGGTGATGCAGCACCCGGACAGCATCACCGCCGACTACCTGACCGGCCGCAAGGCGGTCCCGGTGCCGGCGCAGCGGCGCAAGGGCCACAAGGGCCAATTCCTGGAAGTCGTCGGCGCACGGTCGAACAACCTGCGCGACATTTCCACGAAGATCCCGCTCGGCACCTTCACCTGCGTCACCGGGGTCTCGGGCGGCGGCAAGAGCACTCTCGTGATCGAGACCCTCTACAAGTCGCTCGCCCGCAAGCTGAACGGCGCGCGGGAGCACCCGGCGGAGCATGACGCGATCAACGGCATCGAGCACCTGGACAAGGTGATCGACATCGACCAGTCGCCGATCGGCCGGACGCCGCGGTCCAACCCGGCCACCTATACCGGCGCCTTCACGCCGATCCGCGACTGGTTCGCCGGGCTGCCGGAGGCGAAGGCCCGCGGCTACGGCCCCGGCCGGTTCTCGTTCAACGTCAAGGGCGGCCGGTGCGAGGCCTGCCAGGGCGACGGCGTGCTGAAGATCGAGATGCACTTCCTGCCCGACGTCTATGTCACCTGCGACGTCTGCCACGGCAAGCGGTACAACCGCGAGACGCTGGAGATCCTGTACCGCGACAAGAGCATCGCCGACGTCCTGGACATGACGGTCGAGGAAGGCGCCGAGTTCTTCAAGGCCGTGCCTTCGATCCGCGACAAGATGCAGACCCTGGAACGGGTCGGCCTTGGCTATATCCATGTCGGGCAGGCGGCGACGACCCTGTCGGGCGGCGAGGCCCAGCGGGTAAAGCTCGCCAAGGAACTAAGCCGCCGCGCGACCGGCCGTACCCTCTACATCCTGGACGAGCCGACCACCGGCCTTCATTTCGAGGACGTGCGGAAGCTCCTGGAAGTGCTCCACGCCCTGGTCGACCAGGGCAACACCGTCGTGGTGATCGAGCACAACCTGGAAGTCATCAAGACCGCGGACTGGATCATCGACCTCGGCCCGGAGGGCGGCACCGGCGGTGGCGACATCGTCGCCGAGGGCCCGCCCGAGAAGGTCGTCCGGGAGGAGCGCAGCTACACCGGCCGATATCTGGCACCCTACCTGCCGACGCCGGTCGGCAAGTCGCGGAAGTCGGCGTAGTCGGTCGCTCCGTCCACCTCCTCGCAGGCCGCCGTCGGCACGCCGTCCACATGCTCGACATGGGCGGCGCCGGCGGCGCCCGGCATCCCGGCGCCCGAGGGGATCGGCACCATCAGACGGCGCTTCTTCGGTCGCACCACCTTGCGCGACACGCCGGCATAGATCTGCTTGCTGGCTTCCAGCAGATAGACGCCGGCGAAGGCCTTGAACCAGCGCTCCCCGATCTCCTCCCAGGCCGGCGCCGACCCGAGCAGGAAACGGGAGCGGATCGGCGGTATGAACAGGGCGCGGGCCGAGCGTTCCGGGACGAACATGTTCTCCCGAAGGACGTGCTTCAGCTGGGACGGCGAGTAGGGGCTGCCATGGCCGAACGGCGTCCGGTCGATCCGCGCCCAGATGCCACGCCGATTCGGCGCCACCACTAGCAGCCGGCCGCCCCCGGCCATGACGCGCCAGATCTCGCGCATCATGGGACGGAGCTGCTCGGTGCATTCCAGGCCGTGGACCAGCAGCACCCGGTCGACCGACATGTCCGGCAGCGGCAATTCCGCCTCGTCGGCCAACGCCGACAGGCCCGGCCCCTCGGCCGGCCAATAGACGACGCCCTGCGACGCCGGCATCAGGGCTATGGTGCGTTCCGCCTCGTCCCGGAAGGGACGCAGGTACGGGGCGGCATAACCCACGCCCAGGACCACCTGGCCGCGGACGTCCGGCCACAGCTCGCGGACGCGCCGGCGGATCATCCGCCGGGCTACCTGTCCCAGGCTGCTCTCGTAAAACTCGCGCAGATCAATGGCGTCGGTATACATTGTGACCGGAGTCTAACACGAAACAACAGCCGGGGTCATGCCCGGGGCTTTGCCTGACCCACGGCCATGGGGTAACCTCTTCGTCATGGATATCCAACTCATCCCAGCGCTCAGCGACAACTACGTCTACCTTTTCAAGGATCCCCAAAGCGATGCCGTCGGCATCGTCGATCCCGGCGAGCCCGGACCGGTGCTCGCAGCATTGGAAAGAACAGGTTGGCGTCCGACGCACATCTTCAACACCCATCATCACGCCGACCATATCGGCGGGAACGGCGTGTTGAAGCAACGCTTCGGCTGTACCATCATCGGACCCGCCGCCGACCGTGGGCGAATCCCCGAACTCGACGTGCTCGTCGCGGACGAGGATACCTACCATTTCGGCTCCCACGAGGTCCGCGTCTTCGAGACGCCGGGCCACACCAGCGGCCATGTGGCCTTCTGGTTTCCCGACGCCTCGGCCCTGTTCAGCGGCGACACGCTGTTCGCGCTGGGATGCGGCCGGCTGTTCGAAGGGACGCCGGCCCAGATGTGGAACTCGCTGCTGAAGCTGCGCGGCCTGCCGGCGGACACGCGGGTCTATTGCGGCCATGAATACACGCTGTCCAACGCCCGCTTCGCGGTCAGCATCGATCCGGACAATCCAGCCCTGAAGGAGCGGGCCGCCGACATCGCGGTGCTGCGCGACGCCGGCAAGCCGACCATACCGACGACGCTGGGCGTTGAGCGGGCGACCAACCCGTTCCTGCGTGCCGACGATCCCGGCCTAGCCGCCGAACTCGGCCTCGCGGGCGCCGATTCGGTCGAGGTCTTCACCGAGATTCGCCGCCGCAAGGATCGTTTCTGACGTCCGCCGCTTTTCAACGAAGAAGACAATCCAGGAAGGACTCGACATGAAGCTGCGCTACAGCGCGACCTCGCCCTATGTGCGCAAGGTCATGATGGTGATTCACGAGCTAGGCCTCGCGGACCGGGTCGAACTCGAGAAGACCGATGCCTGGAGCCCGGAGACCGACCTTCCCGACGACAACCCCCTCGGCAAGGTCCCGGCCCTGGTCGTCGAGGGAGGCACCGCGCTGTTCGACAGCCCGGTCATCTGCGAATACCTGGACAGCCTGGCTTCCGGTGGCGAGGGACGGCTGTTTCCCCCGCCGGGCGCGGAGCGCTGGGCGGCCTTGCGGTTCCAGGCGCTCGCCGACGGCATCTGCGACGCCGCGATCCTGCGGCGGCTGGAAGGCAACCGGCCGGAACAGATCCGCTCGACCGACTGGATGGAGCGCCAGCGCCGGGCGGTGGCCCGCTCCCTCGACCAACTGGAGAAGGAGGCCGGCCAACTCGGCACCCGGGCCGATATCGGGACGCTGGCCGTCCTGGCGGCACTGGGATACCTGGATTTCCGCTTCGGACACGAGGACTGGCGGCAGGGCCGGCCCACCCTCAGCGCCTGGTTCGACGGAGCCAGCGCCCGCGATAGTTTCGCAGCCACCAAGCCTCCGGCGGCCTGAGGGCGCGCGGTGCCGCCGATCGGCGATATCTCCGCCGCGGAGATCATCCGGCTTCTCGGGATGCAGCCGCATCCCGAGGGCGGACATTATGTCGAGACGTTCCGGGACAAGCCGGCGGACGGTTCGCGCGGTTCCTGCACCGCCATCTATTTCCTGCTGCAGGCGGACGAGTTCTCCGCCTGGCACCGGGTCGACGCGGTGGAGATCTGGCACTGGTATGCCGGAGGACCGCTGGCCCTCACGATCTCGCCGAACGGCCACGATGCCGAGGCGGTGCATCTGGGACCGGCGCTCGCCCAGGGGCAGCGCCCCCAGGCCGTCGTTCCCGCCGGTGCCTGGCAGACCGCGGTATCGCTGGGAGCCTGGACGCTGGTCGGCTGCACGGTGGCACCGGCCTTCGAGTTCGCCGGGTTCGAACTGGCTCCGCCCGACTGGCGCCCGGTGCCCCGGGCCGGCGCGAAAGGCTGACGGGCGGGTCAGTCCCGGGCGGCGATCCGGGCCTTGGCGGACGCCTTGATGGTTTCCACCATCGAGAAGAAACCGTTGCGCCGATTGGGGCTGAGATGCTGGTCCAGGCCGATCCGGGCGAAGATGGCTTCGAGATCGGTATCCAGGATCTGCTCCGGCGTGCGGTCGGAATAGGCGGTCAAAAGAACGGCGGCCAGACCTTTCACGATCGCGCTGTCGCTGTCGGCGGCGAACCGCATGCGGCCTTCCTCGGCCGGCAGAGGCACCAGCCAGACCTGGCTCATGCAGCCTTCCACCTTGAAGGCGTCGGTATGGTACCGGTTTTCCAGCGGCGGAAGGCCGCGTCCCAGATCGATGACGTAGCGGTACCTGTCCTCCCATTCGTCGAACAGTTCGAAGTTCTCGATCAGCTCATCGATCGTCATGGCGGCTCCTGGTCGCGGTCAACGGTCCGTATCAGCCCGCCGGCCCAGGTGCAAGCCCGCTCATGTTCAGTGGGGCGGGTCGGTCCTGACGAGGTGTTCGACCAGTGCCGGAAGGCTGTCGCCGATCTGCCGGGCGACCCTTTCGGCATCCTCCTGCTCGGTGACTTCGACGACCAGCTTGGCCAGCGCGATGGTCATGGCCTGGAGCAACAGCTTGGTGTCGAGGCCGGCATGGTTGGTTTGGGTCGCCAAGGCGAGGAACGAGTTCGTGGCCCGCGCCAGCGGCGCGGCTTCGCGCGCCTGTCGGAACGAGGATAGATCGATGGTTTCCGCCATTCTCCCTCCGCGTGCTTCAGCACATGGAGTCAAGGTGCGGCCGAAACTGAAGTTTTGCAAGCCTTTGCACCATGGTTTCGCACCTTGGCGCGGCGGCGGGGGATGGTGGGCGTGACCGGACTTGAACCGATAACCAGACCGTTATGAGCGGCCAGCTCTAACCAGTTGAGCTACACGCCCGACGCGAGGCACGAGAATGTGCCGCCGAAAGCGACCTAAAGCAACCCCGATGTTTGCCGATGAGGGAGGCTCGACCGTCCAGAGACGTCGGGCCTCCCGTTCCGCCGGCCGGCTCAGGTATCCAGGAAGCTGCGCAGCTTGCGCGACCGGCTCGGGTGCTTCAGCTTGCGCAGCGCCTTCGCCTCGATCTGCCGGATGCGTTCGCGGGTGACCGAGAACTGCTGGCCGACCTCCTCCAGGGTGTGGTCGGTGTTCATGCCGATGCCGAAGCGCATGCGCAGCACGCGCTCCTCGCGCGGCGTCAGGCTGGCCAGCACGCGGGTGGTGGTCTCGCGCAGGTTGGCCTGGATCGCGGCGTCCAGCGGCAGGACCGCATTCTTGTCCTCGATGAAATCGCCGAGATGCGAATCCTCCTCGTCGCCGATCGGCGTTTCGAGGGAGATCGGCTCCTTGGCGATCTTCAGGACCTTGCGGACCTTTTCAAGCGGCATCAGCAGGCGTTCCGCCAGTTCCTCGGGCGTGGGCTCGCGGCCGATCTCGTGCAGCATCTGGCGGGAGGTCCGCACCAGCTTGTTGATCGTCTCGATCATGTGCACGGGGATGCGGATAGTGCGGGCCTGGTCGGCGATGGAGCGGGTTATCGCCTGCCGGATCCACCATGTCGCGTAGGTCGAGAACTTGTAGCCGCGGCGGTACTCGAACTTGTCCACCGCCTTCATCAGGCCGATGTTGCCTTCCTGGATCAGGTCCAGGAACTGGAGGCCGCGGTTCGTGTATTTCTTGGCGATCGAGATCACCAGCCGCAGGTTGGCCTCGACCATTTCCTTCTTGGCGCGGCTCGCCTCCTTTTCGCCCTTCTGGACGGTGGAGACGATGCGGCGGAACTCCTGGATCGGCAGGCCGGACTCGTCCGACAGGACCGAGATCTGCTCGCGCACCCGGACGATCTCGGCCGAATGCTTTTCCAGGAAGCGCGGCCAGGCCTTGCCGGATAGCCCCTTGATCTTCTCCGTCCAGTTGGGGTCCAGCTCGTGGCCCTGATAGTGATGCAGGAAATCCTCGCGCTTGACCTTGCAGTCCGTGGCCATGCGCAGCAGACGGCCTTCCATGCCGTTGAGGCGGCGGTTAAGGCCGTAGAGCTGCTCGACCAGCTGTTCGATCCGGGCGTTGTTGAGACGCACGGTGTTCATCAGCTCGATCAGCTCGGCGCGCAGGCGATCGTACCTCTTGTCGTTCTTGCCCAGGTCCTCTCCGCGCTGGATGGCAGCCAACCGGGCTTCCTGGATCTTGTGAAGCTTCTCGTAGGTCGCGGCGATCTTCTCGAAGGTCTCCAGCACCTGGGGCTTCAGCGCGGCTTCCATGGCCGACAGGGAGAGGTTGTTCTCCTCGCCTTCCCCTTCGCCCTCACCCTCGCCCTCGGCACCCATCGGGGCTTCCTCGGACTCCTCGCCCTCGGCGCCAGCTTCCTGCGCGGGCGCTCCCTCGCCGTCGGCCGGAACCGGAATGCCCTCGGCATCGGGACCGCCGCCATAGGTGGCGTCCAGGTCGATGATGTCGCGAAGAAGCATCTTGCCCTCGTTGAGGGCGTCGTGCCATTCGATGATCGCGCGGATCGTCAGCGGGGATTCGCAGATCGCGCCGATCATCTGCTCGCGGCCGGCCTCGATCCGCTTGGCGATGGCGATCTCGCCCTCGCGGGACAGCAACTCGACCGATCCCATTTCGCGCAGGTACATGCGCACGGGGTCGTCGGTGCGGCCGATATCGTCGTCGTCCAGGTTTCCGGCGACCCGGGCCTCGCCGTCGGCATCGGCGGCGGCGTTCTGGTTGTCGTCCTGTTCCTCGCTCTCGATGACGTTGATGCCCATCTCCGAGAGCATGGCCATCGTGTCCTCGATCTGCTCCGACGAGGATTGGTCGGGTGGGAGAGCAGCGTTCATCTCGTCATAGGTGACGTATCCGCGCTCCCGGCCGCGGGCGATCATCTTCTTGACCGCTTGCACCATGCCGTCCATCAGCGGGCCATCGCCTGATTCTTCACGATTTTCCGTCACTTCCGCGCCGTTCGTCGCTTTCGTGGCCATTCGAATGATGCCCCCGCCTAGATAACACGTGCGTGACGCAAGGCCCACGGTGCCCCGCGCCACCCGCACACACAGGACTGACTTTTTTTGGCCTGACCCAAGCTCCTGCTCCATCTGCCATAGGCGACCTCAGTATTCAAGGTCGGGGTCGTCGAACTCGGCCGCGCCGGCTTCGGCTTCGAGCAGCGCCCGGACCCGAGACCAGTTATCGGCGTTCATGTCGCGGGCGAAGGATTGCGTCGCCTCCCGGCGCTCGGACTTGATATGATCGGTATATGTCTGCCCCCATACGTCATACCAGCCTCGCCGGGCCTGCTCCAGTGTCGCATCAGGCCGGGCAAAGGCATACAGGAAGGAAGCCGGACCGATGGCATCTTCCAGGTCGGAGAAGCCCTTATCAGTCAAGTGGCTACCCAATCCGGCAGCGTCAAGCCCGGTATTTTCGCTAAGCACCGACACGACGGCCTGACGGAGCAGGTCCAGCGCAGGCAGCGAGAACTCCACGCTACCTATTGATTCACCGACTTCCTCGAACAGTTCGGGGTGGTTCAGCAGTGTTGCCAGCAGGACACGCTCCCGACCTTCCCGAGCGGGCCTGGGCCGGCTGCGCTGGTAGTCCGGCGGCGGATCGGTCGTGCGCGGGGCCCTGAACCCGCGCCCCTTGAACCCGCCTCCGCCGCCGCCGAAACGCTGGCCCGGCTGGAACGCCGGGCGGGCGCGGAACTTCTCGAAGAAGCGTCGGCGCATTTCGTCGCGGTAGAGCGCCTGCACGGTGCGGTCGGCGATCATGCCGACCCGCTCGTCCAGGGCGGCCTGGAGACCGGCGCGCGCTTCGGGCGTATCGAGCACCCTGCCCTCCTCCTCCATCCGCCAGAGAACGTCGGCCAGCGGCATGGACCCGTCCAGCACCTGCTGCATGGCCTTCGGCCCTTCCTTCCTCAGCAGGCTGTCCGGATCGTCGCCGCCGACCATGAAGGCCACGCGCACCGAATGATCCGGCAGCAGGTGTGGCAACACCCGCTCGACCGCACGATGGGCGGCGCGCTGGCCGGCAGGATCCCCGTCGAAGCAGAGCACCGGAACCCGGCGCCCCGGAGGCGCCAGCTTCCACAGTTCCAGGATCTGGGTTTCGGTCAGGGCGGTGCCGAGCGGCGCCACGGCCCCATCGAAGCCGGCGCGGACCAGGGCGATGACGTCCATGTAGCCTTCGACCACGATGATCGGCTGGCCATCGGCCGCCGCCTGCCGGGCGCGGCTCATGTTGTAGAGCAGCCGCCCCTTGTGGAAGAGGGGATTGTCGGCGGAGTTGATGTATTTGGGTCCGTCGCCTTCCATGATGCGGCCGCCGAAGGCGACGACCCGGCCGCGCCGGTCGGTGACCGGGAACATCGCGCGATTCCGGAAGAAGGAGAAGGCGCCGCCGCCGTAGTCCGACGCCCTGACGACGCCGGCTTCCAGCATGTCCTCATCCTTGAAGCCCTCCCGCGCCAGATGGATGCGCAACGCGTTGCCATCCGCCGGGGCGAAGCCGAGACGGAAGCGGACCATCGTCTCCTCGTCGAGCCCGCGACTCTTCAAATAGTCGAACGCCGCATGGCCGCCGGGGCCGAAAAGCTGCTTCTCGAACCAGCGGCAGGTCGCCTCCACCAAGTCGTGGAGCGACTTCTGCCGCTCGAAGCGCTGCCGGTCCTCCGGCGTGGCCTGGGGCACCTGCAACCCGGCCTCGGACGCCAGCTGCTCGACCGCCTCGGGGAAGGCCAGGTTGTCGTGGCGCATGGCGAAGCCGATGATGTCGCCATGGGCGCCGCAACCGAAGCAGTGGAAGAAGCCCTTCTGGTCGTTGACGTAGAAGCTGGGCGTCTTCTCGTTGTGGAAAGGACACGGCGCCTTGAATTCCCGGCCCGCCCGGATCAGGCGCATCCGCTTCCCGACCACGTCGGAGAGCGGCAGACGCGCCCGCAGCTCTTCAAGGAATTGGGGGGGAAACGCCATGGCGCCTGCGCATCACCTTCAATACTTGGATAGCCGGATCATGGCGTGGGCCGCTCCGGGACTGCGGGAAGAGGCGCTGCCCCGACCGGCCGGCCAGGGCCGGCGTCCCCGGAACGGTAAGCCATGATTGGTTAACAGGCCATAAAGGAAACAGCTCGCAAGGATGTCGTCAGACCAGCGCCGCCTTCACGAAGCCACTAGCCTTGCCGAAATCCATCTGGCCGGCATAGCGGGTGCGCAGCTCGGCCATGGTCCGGCCCATGTCCTTGATGCCGGTCGCGCCGATATCCTTGATCACGGTATCGACCGCGCCGCGGATCTCGTCCTCGCTGAACTGCTTGGGCAGGAAAGTCTCGATGATCCCGATCTCCTCCCGCTCCTGCTCGGCCAGTTCGAGCCTGCCTCCCTGCTCGTACAGGGCGATGGCTTCGCGCCGCTGCTTGATCATGGTCTGGAGCATGGACAGGATCTCGTCCTCGTCGATCCCGTCGGTGACCCCGCGCCCCCGCGCGGCGATGTCACGGTCCTTGAGAGCCGCCAGGATCAGGCGCAGCGTCGAGACGGCGCGCTGGTTCTTGGACCGCATCGCCTCTTTCAAGGCCTCGTTGAGCCGGCTGCGGAACATCGTGTGGAGTCCTCGTGAAGCAAATTTTACAGAATGATAGCGAATGTCGGCCCGGTCCGCCAGCGGCGCCACGGCATGCCCGCCGCCCACCCCATCGGCGCCGCAAGGACACCGCATCCTATTGACCGGGCGCCCGCCATGGTCTAATCGCACGCCGTCGGTTCCAACCGCGATCGGCTCCGGGCACATGGTCCGGATCCGGTCGCGGGGTTGACGCGTGCCCTCCTGCCGACCAAATCGGGGCGGGAGCGGCGGAAGTCCGAGCCGCATCAGGTAATGCGCCCGCAAGGGCGGTCAATATGGGGTCTGTCACCGATGTCCGAAAACACTTCCGCCGCCCCGGCGCCGAGCGCCGCCGACGCGTCGCGCCCGGATGGCGCCACCGCCGTCCTCGTCCTGGCCGATGGAACGGTGCTGTGGGGGCGCGGGCTGGGTGCGGTAGGCGCATCGGTCGGTGAGGTCTGCTTCAACACGTCGATGACCGGGTATCAGGAGATCCTGACCGATCCCAGCTATGCCGGGCAGATCATCACCTTCACCTTCCCCCATATCGGCAACACCGGCGCCAACGGCGAGGATATCGAAACGGTCACCCCGGCGGCCCGCGGCCTCGTCCTTCGCGCCGACGTCACCGAGCCGTCCAACTGGCGGGCGACCCGCCACCTGGACGACTGGCTGAAAAGCTTCGACCTGATCGGGATCTCGGGCGTCGACACCCGTCGCCTGACCCGCCGCATCCGCGACGGCGGCGCACCGACCGGCGTGATCGCCCACGCTCCCGACGGCCGGTTCGACCTGGAGGCGCTGGTCGCCCAGGCGCGGCAATGGCCGGGCCTGGAGGGCATGGACCTCGCCAAGGACGTCTCCTGCCGCCAGACCTATTCCTGGAACGAGGGGATGTGGAAGCTCGGTCAGGGCTACGCGACGCAGGAGAACCCGCGCCACCATGTCGTCGCGATCGACTACGGCGCCAAGCGCAACATCCTGCGCTGTCTCGCCGGGACCGGCGCCAAGGTGACGGTGGTGCCGGCGACGGCCACGGTCGAGGACGTGATGCGCCACAAGCCGGACGGCGTCTTCCTGTCCAACGGCCCGGGCGACCCGGCCGCCACCGGGACCTATGCCGTGCCGACGATCCGCGGCCTGATGGATACCGGCGTGCCGATGTTCGGCATCTGCCTGGGTCACCAGCTGATGGCGCTGGCCCTGGGCGCCGAGACCGAGAAGATGCCCCGCGGCCATCGCGGCGCCAACCACCCGGTCAAGGACCTGGAAACCGGAAGGGTCGAGATCACCAGCCAGAACCACGGATTCGTGGTCAAGCCGGACAGCCTTCCCGCCGACGTGGAGGTGACCCATGTCAGCCTGTTCGACGGCACCAACGAGGGGCTGAAGGTCAAGGGCAAGCCGATCTTTTCGGTCCAGTACCACCCCGAAGCCTCGCCCGGTCCGGAGGACAGCCATTACCTGTTCCACCGTTTCGTGGACCTGATCGACAAGCAGGGCTGACCGGCTTCGCCGCGGACGGACGGGACGGACGAAGGTGCCCGTCCATCCCACGGCCGGCAGCCCCTAACCGACGATCCCGCGCCGGAACGCCCGGGAAAGCTCGATCACCCGTGTCGTCTCCCCCCACTCGACCAGTTCCGCGACCTGCTCCGGCGTGGCCCACCGCGCATCCATCGCGTCGTCGGCCGCGACCGGGTCGCCCTCCGGGCACTCGGCGAGCACCTCGACCAGCGTGTAGTGGAACTGGACTTCGCCTTCGGGATCACGGCTGATCGAATCCAGCGCCGTCACCACCGCCTGGGGCTCGACCGCAAGGCCGGTCTCCTCCAGCACTTCCCGAGCCGCCGCCTCGAACAGGGTCTCGCCGACCGATTGCGCGCCGCCCGGCAACCCCCATTGCCCAAGCCGGGGCGCGCGGCCGCGGCGGATCAGCAGGACCCGCTCGCCCTGCCAGACGATCACGCCGACGCCGACCCACGGGCGGTCGGGATATTCCCGGTCCGATTTTCTCCGGTCGGGCGGGGTCACGACTTGAACCGCTCGTCCACCTGGACTCGGTAGCCGTTGGCGAGCCGGTTGGTCTCGTTCGCCATCCCGACCACCGCCAGCAGTTCGCCGAGCATCTCGTCGGTCATGCCGGCCTGGCGGGCCGCCGCCGTATGGGAGGCGATGCAGTATTCGCAGTTGTTGGTCGCGCTGACCGCCAGATAGACCATTTCCTTGGTCAGCGGATCCAGCGCACCGGGCGCCATGACCTCCTTGATGCTTTCCCAGGTGCGCTTCAGCGTCGGCGGATGATTGGCCAGCACCTTCCAGAAATTGTTGATCAGGTCGGTCTTGCGGGTCGCCATGATGTCGTCATAGACGGCGCGGACTTCGGGACTGGCGTCCTCGTACTCGACCATCTGCCCTCCCCTCGGAAATGATGCCCTTGAACACGACTGCGGGGCGCCCCGTTGGGACGCCCCGCCGATCCTAACACCGCAGGGAAGGCGAAGGATCAATACATGTGTTGGCCGCCGTTGATCGACAGGGTCGAGCCGGTGATGAAGCCGCCTTCGTCGGCCACCAGGAACAGGACGCCGCGGGCGATTTCCGACGCCTTGCCGAGCCGGCCGACCGGCACCTTGGCGACGATCTTCTCAAGCACGTTCGGGGGAACGGCGCGCACCATGTCGGTATCGATGTAGCCCGGCGCGATCGCGTTGACGGTGATGCCCTTGGCCGCACCCTCCTGGGCGAGGGCCTTGGTGAAGCCGTGGATGCCGGACTTGGCCGCCGCGTAGTTCACCTGGCCGTACTGGCCGGCCTGGCCGTTGATCGAGCCGATGTTGACGATGCGGCCGAAACCGCGCTCGCGCATGCCGTCGATCACGTTGCGGCACATGTTGAAGCAGGAGGTCAGGTTCGTCTGGATGACGTCGTTCCACTGCTCGTAGGTCATGCGGTGCATGACGCCGTCGCGGGTGATGCCGGCGTTGTTGACGACGATGTCGACCGGACCCAGTTCCGACGCGACCTTCGCGAGGCCTTCCTTGCAGGCTTCGAAGTTGCCGACGTCCCACTTGAAGACCGCGATGCCGGTCCGCTCGGAGAATTCACGGGCCTTCTCGTCGTTGCCGGCGTAAATCGCCGCGACGGTGTATCCGGCGTCCTTCAAACCGACCGAGATGGCCTCGCCGATGCCGCGTGTGCCGCCGGTAACAACTGCAACTCGTGCCATTGATTCCTCCCCCAGAAAGCGATGATGATTTGACGAGATGGTCGAAGCTGAAGCCACCACTCTGTGCGGCTTCAGCCTGACAGGCTTAACAGTCGTTCAAGTCCTCAGCGTTGACGTGCATCAATCCGGACGGAACCGGCCCAATGTCAACGCCAACGTGCACAACAGGAACCGGACCGCTTAGTCGCGTGCGACGGTGAGGGCGATGCCCATGCCGCCGCCGATGCACAGGGTGGCGAGCCCCTTCTTGGCGTCGCGCTTCTGCATCTCGTGCAGGAGGGTGACCAGGACGCGGGCGCCGGACGCGCCGATCGGGTGGCCCAGCGCGATCGCGCCGCCGTTGACGTTGACCTTGGACTTGTCCCAGCCGAGGTCCTTGTTGACCGCGCAGGCCTGCGCGGCGAACGCCTCGTTGGCCTCGATCAGGTCCAGGTCGTCGACGCTCCAGCCGGCGCGCTGCAGGGCCAAGCGGCTGGCGGGGATCGGGCCGGAACCCATGATCGCGGGATCGACGCCGGCGGTCGCCCAGGACACGATGCGCGCCAGCGGCGTGATGCCGCGCTTGGCGGCGGCGTCGGCACCCATCAGCACCAGGGCCGCGGCACCGTCATTGATGCCCGACGCGTTGCCCGCGGTGACCGAGCCGTCCTTGGAGAAGGCCGGGCGCAGCTTGCCCAGGGCATCGACCGTGACGCCAGCCTTGGGGAACTCGTCGGTATCGACGATGGTATCGCCCTTGCGGGTCTTGATGGTGACCGGAACGATCTCGTCCTTGAACTTGCCGGATTTCATCGCCGCCTCGGCCTTGTTCTGGGAGGCGGTGGCGAACTCGTCCTGCTGCTCACGGGTGATCTGCCACTTCTGAGCGACGTTCTCGGCCGTGGTGCCCATGTGGTAGCCGTTGAAGGCGTCCCACAGGCCGTCCTTGATCATGGTGTCGATCATCTGCGTGTCACCCATCTTGGTGCCGTTGCGCAGATGCATGCAGTGGGGGGCGAGGCTCATGCTCTCCTGCCCGCCGGCCACGACGATGTCGGCGTCGCCCAGCTTGATCGCCTGATAGCCGAGCGCCACGGTGCGCAGGCCGGACCCGCAGAGCTGGTTGATCGCGTAGGCGGTCTTTTCCACCGGGATACCGGCGGCGATCGCTGCCTGGCGGGCCGGGTTCTGGCCGGTGCCGGCGGTCAGGACCTGCCCCAGCACGACCTCCGACACTTCGCCCGCATCGACGCCCGCGCGCTTCAGCGCCTCGCGGATCGCCACTTCGCCCAGGGTATGGGCGGGTACCGAGCTCAGCGAGCCGTTGAACGCACCGATCGGCGTGCGCGCGGCGCTGGCGATAACGACTTCGGTCATGGGGAACGCTCCTTAGCTGATGGCAATTTTCTTATGGGCCTGCCTTTAGCACGGCTTAAACTAGCCCCGGCAATTTTTCGGCGCAAGACACCGCGGGATCATGTCCGCCCTACACTTTTGCCCGCGCCACTAAGTCGCGCATTCGAAAAGAGAAACCTAGTCTCCTAACTATCGGAACATTCACCTTCGGTTGCAAAGCCATTCGGCAAGCGGTTCCCATACCAAAGTCTGTGCCCCTGCACTGACGATCATGCCGACATGGCCCAGATGGGGATTGTGGATGGCGGCGCCCGGGATCGCGTGGGCCAGGGCCTTCGCCGAGCATGGCGGGACGATACGGTCCTTCTCGGGGATCATGACCAGCGCCGGCGGCCGGAGACGGCGGGGGTCGATGCTTTCGCCGGCGATGGTCCAGCGCCCCTCCGCCGTGTCGTTGCGGCCGTACCAGCCGGTCAGGCAGTCCCGCGCGACGGCGGCCGGCAGCGCCACGCCGTCGTTCAGCCAGTCCTCCAGCGCCACGAAACCGCGGGCGGCGGCGCCGTCCGGCGGCATCCGCGCGAACCGCGTGAACTTGCGCGCGACCTGCAGCGGATCCTGCATGGCGAACAGGGCCTGGATCGCGTCCACCGGCAGTTCGCCCCAGGCGTCCAGCACCGGCTCGTAGGGAGCAAGCGCGGCGGCCGTGCGCTTCGCCATGGCGGGATTGTCGCCGTGGAAATCCCAGGGCGTCGCCAGCAGGGCGAGTGCGGCGATGTCGCGGGGTCGGCGCTGGGCAAGCGCCGTCGCCAGCAGTCCGCCCATGCAGTATCCGACGACGGCAGGCCGGGCGGGGAACAGGTCCAGAATGGCGTTCAGCGCCCGCTCCAGTCGGCCGGCCACGAAGTCGGTCATGGTGAAGCGACGTTCCGCCGGGCCGGGCCGCCCCCAGTCGAGCAGGAGCGGACGGATGCCGCGGCGCGCCAGCCAGCGCATCAGGGAGCATTCCCCGGACAGGTCGAGTATGTAGTGGCGGTTGATCAGCGACGGCACGAACAGGACGGGCATCCCGCCGTCACCGGCACCATAGTCGAGCAAGCGGGCCGGCCCCTCGCGCCAGACCGTCGGCGGGTCGGCCAGGTCGCGGCGGTAGGGATGGTTCCGGTACCGCTCCACCCCGGTCAGCAACGCGTCGAAGCGCCACCGCATCTCGCGGTCGACGGCCCGCGCGAAGGCTTCAGGATCGACGCCGGCGAGTTCCCCCCGGAGATCCTCGGCGCGGTCCCGGAGGCTCCCCTTCCAGGGAATCGAGCCGCTCCTCAAGAACGGCAATCCGGCGGGCGAGCTCAACAGCGTGGTCAGGGTCGCCGCCATGTGGAGCGCGAGCGGACGCGGCCCCTGTCGGGGTATCCGCCATGGGTCGGCCGGCCGTGAAGGGGGCGAATGGGTCATGGAACTGCTGATGTTGACTGCTGCCGCGCGCGGCGAATGCCGAGAAGGGAGCCATGGCGGCGGCTCCCTGCCCCAGGATCTGGAAGAGGCGGGCGAAATTCTCCGCGACCTCGGGATCGACCGCCAGAGCCGACCACTGGTCCTGCCAGAGGTCCAGGTAGCGGCGCGCGAGGCTTTCCAGGGAGGGCGGTTCCTGATCCGATGAGTTGGCCATGGCGGCGAATATAATAGTGAACTACCGCATTTGAACAGGGCGCCGCCATTGTACGGTATGTCGCGGCCCGAACAGGTCGCCGCCCAATTGCGGGCGACGACGCGGCAGAAAGCTTGCTTAAGGGAGCTTTCTTCGCGTACTCCTAATGTCTTGAGGGATTTAAGCGCAATGCCACCGCGTGAAAGCATACGAAATGGCCGAAAAAGACGACGCGAAAGTTGCCCCGATCACGATCAAAAAGTACGCCAACCGCAGGCTGTACAACACTGCAACGAGCAGCTACGTCACGTTGGACCATCTCTGCCAGATGGTCAAGGATGGGATGGACTTTGTCGTCTATGACGCGAAGACGGGCGAGGACATCACCCGTTCCGTGCTGACGCAGATCATCGTGGAAGAGGAAAGCAAGGGTCAGAACCTTCTGCCCATCAGCTTCCTCCGCCAGCTGATCAGCTTCTACGGCGACAACATGCAGTGGGTCGTACCCCGTTACCTCGAATACAGCATGCAGTCGTTCGCCCGGAACCAGGAGCAGATGCGCGACTACTTCTCGAACACGATCGGCGGGATCTTCCCGTTCGGCACCACGTTCGAGGAAGTGGGCAAGCAGAACCTGGCGATGTTCGAACGGGCGATGCGGATGTTCACTCCGTTCGGTCCGCAGACCGAGCAGGGCAAGGCCGCGGCGGAGCAGTTCGACCAAGCGGCCCAGCGCGCCCGGGCCGAGAGCGAGAAGACGCTGGACGACCTGCAGAAGCAGCTGGAAGAGCTTCAGAAGCAGCTCGTCACGATCACCAAGTCCAAGGCCGAGTAAAGGGACCGGGTGACGGGGAGCCGAGAATCGGCGATGGCGTAACGGGAGCCGGTCAGCCCAGGCGTGACCGTCGGCGATCCGGACCGGCGGTCCGGGTCCGGCGGGTCGATGCCCATCCGCCCGCCCCGTGGCGACGCGTGTGTCCGAGGCGCCTCCCGCTGGGGCTAGCCCACTGTCGTCGCGGGGATTCGGAATTCCTTAAGGCCCCGGGATCGAAACTGCTGTTGAATCCCCGAAAGCCCAGCCACCAGAAGGTTCGCCACGGGAATGGCCGTAGGCCCGGTTTCACGCTCCCCGTTCCAGCCCCTGCCCGACTCGCGCAGTCTGGTGCCGGTGACACCCGCCCGTGCCCTGCCCGTCCGGGCGGATGCGGTCGAGCGTGAGAACCGCCGCCGCCCGAAGCGGGCGGAGGAACGCGAAACCGAAACGGCCACCGCCGGTACCGCCCATTACCACGCCGACCCCGCCCTGCGGGGGAACGGGACCGAGGCGCCGCACCGGGTCGCCATCGCCGCCCCGCCCCCGCCGGAGAGCGGACGCGGTTGGGCGGCACCGGGCAGTGCCCCGTTCGTGGCCCAGGTGCTGGCGCAGGAAGTCCTGAAGACGGGCCTCTACATCGAGCCGTGGCGGCAGGCGATCAGCGCCTATGAGCGCGCGAGCGAGACCGCCGCCCCGCGCCTGCGCTACGGTATGCCCTAAGGGCAACGGTGCCCGCCAGGGTTTCGGCCGCCCGTCATGAAGCGCTTGCACGGCACGGGGATTTCACATACTTGCGTTTGTGCAGCAGCGTCCATCCGATATCGCCACAGATCGCGGCAGCAAAGTGACCGTCGGTTTCACACCTACCAAACCCCTTTCCGTTTTGAGCGGTGAACGCACATGAAGACGACGGGCTCCGCGCGAACCGTGGTATGGCCCGGGCGGTCCTATCCGCTGGGCGCCACCTGGGACGGCTTCGGCGTCAATTTCGCCCTGTTCTCGGCCAACGCGACCAAAGTAGAGCTGTGCCTGTTCGACAAGACCGGAACGCGCGAGATCGATCGGGTGACCCTGCCCGAATACACGGACCAGGTCTGGCACGGCTACCTGCCCGAAGCCCGGCCGGGGACCCTGTACGGCTATCGGGTCCACGGCCCGTACGAACCGTCCGCCGGCCACCGGTTCAATCCCAACAAGCTGCTGCTGGATCCCTACGCCAAAGCCCTGTTCGGGGCGCTTCGCTGGTCCGACGCCCATTTCGGCTACCGGGTCGGCTCGACCCGCGAGGACCTGTCGTTCGACCGCCGCGACAATGCGCGCGGCATGCCCAAGTGCCGGGTGGTCGACCGTGCCTTCACCTGGGGCAACGACCGTGCGCCGCGCGTGCCCTGGAGCGACACCGTCATCTACGAAGCCCATGTCCGCGGCTTCACCATGCGCAACCCCGACGTCGGGCCCCAGCTCCGGGGCACTTTCGCCGGGCTCAGCACCCAGTCGGTGATAGACAAGCTGCGCTCGCTGGGAATCACCTCGATCGAGCTGCTGCCGGTCCAGGCATTCTGCGACGACCGCCACCTGGTCGAGCGCGGCCTCCGGAACTACTGGGGCTACAACACGATCGGCTTCTTCGCGCCGGAACCGCGGTTCATGACGACCGGCGTCCTGTCCGAGTTCAAGACCATGGTGGCACGGCTGCACGAGGCCGGGATCGAAGTCATCCTGGACGTGGTCTACAACCACACCGGCGAAGGCAACCACATGGGCCCGACGCTGAGCTTCAGGGGCATCGACAACGCCAGCTACTACCGGCTGATGCCGGGCGACAAACGCTTCTACATCGACGACACCGGCACCGGCAACACGCTGGCGATCACCCATCCCCGGGTGCTCCAGATGGTGATGGACAGCCTTCGCTACTGGGTGTCGGAAATGCATGTGGACGGCTTCCGCTTCGACCTCGCCACGACGCTGGCGCGGGAGACCCACGGCTACGACCCCGGTTCCGGCTTCCTTGACGCGGTGCGCCAGGACCCGGTGCTGTCCGGGATCAAGCTGATCGCCGAGCCGTGGGACATCGGCCCCGGCGGCTACCAGGTCGGCGGCTTCCCCCCGGGCTGGGCGGAGTGGAACGACCGCTACCGCGACACCGTCCGGCGCTACTGGCGCGGCGACGAAGGCATGCTGCCGGAACTGGCCGGTCGGCTGACGGGATCGAGCGACCTGTTCGAACGGCATGGGCGCCGCCCCTGGGCGAGCATCAATTTCGTGACCGCCCATGACGGCTTCACGCTCAACGACCTGGTCTCCTACAATCACAAGCACAACGAAGCCAATGGCGAAGGCAACCGGGACGGCCACTCCGGGAACCACAGCTGGAACCACGGCGTCGAGGGCCCCACGGCCGACCCCAAGATCGCCGACCTGCGGGAACGCCAGCGCCGCAATTTCCTGACCACGCTGCTGCTCTCGCAGGGCACGCCGATGCTGCTGGCCGGCGACGAGATCGGCCGGAGCCAGGGCGGCAACAACAACGCCTACTGCCAGGACAACGAGGTCTCCTGGATAGACTGGCAGGGCGTCAGCGCCGATGGGCGCGCCCTCGCCGACTTCACCAGGCGGCTGCTCGACCTGCGCAGGCAGCACCCGGTGCTGCGCCGCGGCGTCTTCCTTCACGGCACGAAGACATCCGCCGACGACGTCAAGGACATCACCTGGATCACGCCCCAGGGCACCGAAAAGACCAGTGCCCAGTGGAGCGACAGGCATGCCCGCTGCATCGGCCTTCTGCTCAACGGAGAGGCCGGCGACTACATGACGCACGACGGCAATGCGGCGACCGACGACCGGCTGCTGATCATCCTGAACGCCTTCCACGACACGGTGCCGTTCATCCTTCCGAAGGTGCCGGGCGGAACGGCTTGGCGCTGCCTGCTCGACACGGTCGAGGCCACGGGCCAATCCGACCGCGGGGACCTTCCGGCGGGCGACACTTTCGACGTGGACGGCCGCTCGGCCCACCTGTTCGTGCTGGTCGATACAAATCGCCTCGATTTAGCGGTGCGTTAGGGATTGGCGGCGATACTGGGCTGTCCCGCGCGCCCGCGCCGATCCCGCCCCTCTGCCGACCGATCATCGCCCATGCCAGAGTACGATCTAAGCCAGGTCGAGTGCATCCTGTTCGAGCCCGAGGGCAATGTCCGCCGCCTGATGCGCGACGCCCTGGGACATCTGCGGATCAGCCGCGTGCAGGCGTTCGGCCACATGGAGGACGTCCGGAAAGCGTTCGGAACCGGCAATCCCGACCTTCTGGTCGCCGACGCCACCGGCGCGGACAGCGAGACTTTCAGGGTCGTTCATGCGATCCGACACGGCGTACTCGGCGCCAACCCGTTCCTGGCGATCGTCGTGACCGCCTTCAACCCGACCAAGCCGCTGCTCGCCCGGGTGACCAATTGCGGCGCCGACGCGTTGCTGGTCAAGCCGCTGGCCCCCAAGCAGCTCCACGAGCGCATCACGGCTCTGGTGGAAGGTCCGCGGAACTTCGTGGTCACCAGCGACTTCATCGGCCCGGACCGGCGGAAGTCCCCGCGCGAAGGCAGCCAAATTCCCCTGGTCGAGGTCCCGAACACGTTGCGCCTGAAGGCGACCAACGCCTTCGGCAGGACCAACCCGCACGAGCTGATCGAACGGGCATCGGCCGAGGTGAACGAGCAGAAACTGTTGAGGCAGGCGTTCCAGGCGGCCTTCCTGATCGAGTTCGCGGCCCCGGGACTTGCGGTCGAGCCTGCCGAGCGGATCGCCGTGGAGCATCTCACGCGGGTGGTTCCGGTATTGGACGACCTTATCCATCGCCTGTCCGCCCAGGCGACCGGCAGCCGCGCCGCGGCGGCCGACCAGGCGAAAGCGCTGATCGCCGCGGTCGAGGTGGCGCACGCCCAGATCCTCTCCGGCATGGTTCCGCCGGGGCTGGACCGGTTGATGCCCTCGGCGCTGGAGATCATGGCGACGCTCAGCCCCGACCGCCTTGCGGATGCCCTGGCGCGCGAGGTCGGCGCTGCCGCTGCCCTTTACCGCAGCCGTCTCAATGCGTTGGCGGAGGCCAAGGCGGCCGACGGGACCAAGGGCTTTGCCCAGGGCGGAGTCGCCGGGACGGGCGGCTTTCTTTGAGCTTTCCGGGAATGGGCGGGATCATCCGCCATGTGTGGATGTTCTAAGCGGTGTCTCATCAGTCCAATCCCAGGATGGCTCCCCGATGTCCGCCCGCTTTGCCCACTCCATGCCTTTCGGCGCCGAACTCCGCCAGGACGGAACCACCCGTTTCCGCCTCTGGGCGCCCTCACATGCCGAGATCGGCCTTGTCCTCGACGGCCGGACGGACTCTCCCCTGCCGATGACGGCGCGGGAGGACGGCTGGTTCGAAACCGTGACCGACCGTGCCCCGGCCGGAACCCGATACCAGTACCGGCTGCCCGACGGGCTGTGCGTTCCCGATCCCGCCTCCCGCTTCCAGCCGGAAGACGTCAATGGTCCGAGCCAGGTGGTCGATCCCAACGCCTACGAGTGGCGCAACACCGCATGGCGCGGCCGGCCGTGGGAAGAGACGATCCTCTACGAACTGCATATCGGCTGCTTCACCGACGAAGGGACCTATGACGGCGTCCGCCGCAAGCTCGACCATCTGGCGAAGCTCGGCGTCACGGCGATCGAGTTCCTGCCGCTGGCCGACTTCGCCGGTCGGCGCGGCTGGGGCTATGACGGCGTGTTGCCCTATGCGCCCGACGATGCCTACGGCGCGCCCGACGCCCTGAAGCGGCTGATCGACGAGGCGCACGAGCGGGATTTGATGGTCTTCCTGGACGTGGTCTACAACCACTTCGGGCCGGAGGGGAATTATCTCAGCACCTACGCCAAGTCGTTCTTCACCGAGCGCCACCACACCCCCTGGGGTGCGGCGATCAATTTCGACGGCAAGGACGCACGCCCGGTCCGCGACTACTTCATCAACAATGCGCTCTACTGGCTCGATGAGTACCGGTTCGACGGGCTGCGGTTCGACGCCGTCCACGCGATCATCGACGACAGCAAGCCGCACATCCTGACCGAGCTGGCGGAGACCGTCCGCGGCAGGATCGAGTCGGGCACTCCCGGCCGGCACGTCCACCTCGTGCTCGAGAACGAAGCGAACCAGGCGCACCGGCTGGGCCGCGACGACGCCGGCCTGCCGCCCCACTTCACCGCGCAATGGAACGACGATTTCCACAATACCGCCCATGCCCTGGTGACCGGCGAGCGCGCCGGCTACTACGAGGACTTCGCAGACGATTCGCACGGCAAGCTGGCCCGCTCGCTGGCGGACGGGTTCGTCTACCAGGGCGATCCTTCCCCCCACCAGGACGGCAAGATCCGCGGCGAAGCCAGCGGTCACCTGCCGCCGCAGGCCTTCGTCAGCTTCCTCCAGAACCATGACCAGGTCGGCAACCGCGCCATGGGCGAGCGGCTGTCCGCGCTGATCCCGGCCGAGCGGCTGAAGGCGATCACGGCGGTGTTCCTGCTGACGCCGCAGATCCCCATGCTGTTCATGGGCGAGGAATGGGCCAGCGACCGTCCGTTCAACTTCTTCACCGATTTCCACGGGGAATTGGCCGACGCCGTGCGCGAGGGGCGCCGCAAGGAGTTCGCCGGCTTCGCCGAGTTCTCCGACCCGGAAGCGCGCAAGAAGATCCCCGACCCCAACGCCGAAAGCACCTTCGAGGGATCGAAGCTCGACTGGAACGCGGCGACGGCCTCCGGCCATACCGAATGGATGGACTGGTACCAAACCCTGATAGGCATCAGGTCGCGCCTTCTGGTTCCGCGGCTTGCCGGCATCGGGTCCGACAGCGTCGCGAAGGTCCGCGGCAGGACCGCGATCGAAGCCCATTGGCCTTTCAAGGATGGCGGACGGCTGACATTGATTGCTAACCTGGGCGACGAGGCCGTGGACGGTATCGAAGCGCCCACTGTCGACCCGCTGTTCGAGACCGGCCGATCCCAAGGCGGACAGCCGGCGGGCGGCGACCTGAAATCCGGACGTCTCGGTCCCTGGACCGTCGCCTGGTACATCACCGAACCGTCCGGCACGGTCTGACGCGGAGACCGGTGGGATCAAGAGGGGAAAGCAGAGCATGAAGGATGGAGCCGATCTGGACCGGCTGGCCGGGCTTTTGGGTGTCGAGCCGTTCTATCACGACATCTGGGGAAACCGGCGCGAGATCGGCCCCGCCACCAAGCGGGACCTGGTCCAGGCGATGGGCTTCCCGGCCGGCACGCCGGAGGAGGCTGCCGACAGCCTCTACCGGCTGCGGGAGCGCGACTGGCGGCGCATGCTGAAGCCGGTCTTCGTCCTCGGCGAGTCGGACGCGGTGGAGATCGATTTCACGGTGCCCGACCGCACCGGCCCCGCCGGGATCACCTGGACCCTGTCGGAGGAGTTCGGCGACGTCCACTGGGGCGAGCAGCCCCTGTCCGACCTGCCGGCGGTCGGGGAGGAGACGTTCGACGACGTCCGCTATACCCGGCACCGCCTGACCCTGCCCGAAGCCCTGCCCCAGGGCTACCACCGGCTGGCGATCCAGCTGAACGTGGCCGACAGCGTCGTTCACGAGGGGGCTGCCTGCGTGATCGTGGCTCCCGAAAGCTGCCTGTCGCCCGACGAGCTGGCGGGCGGCGACGGATGGTCGTGGGGCATGGGCGTGCAGCTCTACGCCCTTCGCTCCGCGACGAACTGGGGCATCGGCGACTATGCCGATGCCGGCACCGCGGCGGAGCAAGCCGCCGCCATGGGGGCCGGCGTGCTGGGCCTGAACCCGCTGCATGCCCTGTTTCCGGCCGATCCCAACCACAACAGTCCCTATTCGCCAAGCAACCGGGGTTTCCTGAACACCCTGTTCATCGATGTCGCCGGCCTGCCTGAGCTGGCGGAGAGTCCGGAGGCCCGGGCGCTGGTCGACAGCGCCGACTTCCAGGTGCAGCTCCAGGCCGTCCGCGAAGCGCCGCTGGTCAATTACGGGGCGGTCGCCGACCTCAAGATGCCGGTTCTAGAACTGGTCTTCAAAAGCGCCCGGGAGTCGACCGGGCCGCGCCGCGACGCCTTCCTCCTGTTCCAACGGGAAATGGACGAACCGCTTGTCCGGCAATCCGTCTTCGACGCGCTGCACGAGCATTTCTTCAAGGGCGAAGGCAAGTGGGCTTGGCAGGACTGGCCCGCGGCCTATCGCGACCCCCGGAGCGAGGCGGTTGCCCGGTTCGCGGAGGAGAAAGCCGACCGGGTCGAGTTCTTCCAATGGCTTCAGTTCGTCGCCGACGACCAACTGGCCGCGGCGGCGCACCGGGCCCATCGCGCCGGCATGCCGATCGGCTTCTACCGCGACCTCGCGGTCGCCAACCATCCCGGAGGCGCCGCGGCGTGGTCGGCGCAGGACGTCATCGTTCAGGGTGCCAATGTCGGTTCGCCGCCCGACATGTTCAGCCCCGACGGACAGAACTGGGGGCTGGCGCCGCTGTCGCCGCTCGGCCTGATCGAGACGGCGTACGAAACCTTCATCCAGTCGCTGCGTGCCAACATGCGCCATGCCGGCGCGATTCGAATCGACCACGTGATGGCGCTCCAGCACCTGTTCTGGATCCCGTCGCGGCCGGACCACGAGGGCGGCGCCTACGTGGCCTATCCCATGCGCGACCTCGTGCGCATCATCGCGCTCGAGTCCCGGCGGAACCGCTGCCTCGTGATCGGCGAGGATCTCGGCACGGTCCCGGATGGCTTCCGCCCGGCCATGCAGAAGGCCGGGATCCTGTCATACCGGGTGCTCTATTTCGAGCGCGGTCCGGACAAGGGCTTCATCGCGCCCGAACATTACCCGCGCGATTCCCTGGTGTCCGTCACCACCCACGACCTGCCCACCCTGAAGGGCTGGTGGAACGGCCACGACATCCGGATCAGGGCCGAGTTGGGGCAGTATTCCGAACCCGGTGCGCTCGATTCCGAACTGGCGGAGCGAAGGACCGATCGGGAACGCCTGCTGTCCTCCATGCGCTGGTCCGGCGTCGTCCCGCAGGAGACCGGCTCCGAAACGCTGACAGCCGAACTGGCCGGAGCCATCCATGGGTATCTGGCGCGCACGCCCGGCCGCATCCTGATGGTCCAGGTCGAGGACATGGTCGGCGAAATCGATCAGCCGAACCTGCCCGGCACCGTCCACCAGCACCCGAACTGGCAGCGCAAGCTTCCGGCCGCGATCGGGGCCATTCCCGAATCGCCGCTCGCCCGGGCCATCGTCCAGGCGATCGACCGCGAGCACGGTCGCGGCTGACCTAGGGGTCGTCATGGTGAGAATGGTTATCAGTACAAGAAATCCGGCCTTGAGAATAACTTTCAGGTTTTATTTCGGGCCGGTTCGTATATTTAACAGAACGCGAGGTTTCCGCACCCCAGTCGGGTGCGATCGAGGGGCTAGTCCACAGCGCTTGCACGGAGAAGAAAATGAAGGGCGATCCCAAAGTAATCCGTCATCTGAATACCATTCTGACGAACGAGTTGACGGCGATCAACCAGTACTTCCTGCACGCGCGCATGCTGAAGAACTGGGGACTTCTGCGGCTCGCCAAGTATGTCTACGACGAATCCATCGGCGAGATGAACCACGCCGATTACATCATCGAGCGGATCCTGTTCCTCGAAGGCCTGCCGAACCTTCAGGACCTGCACAAGCTGAAGATCGGCGAAGACGTGCCGGAGATGTTCACCTGCGACCTAGGCGTCGAGAGCCATAACCGCGCCTGCCTCCAGGAGGCGATCGCCTACTGCGAAGAGGTCCGCGACTTCCAGACCCGCGAGATCTTCGTCAAGATCCTCGATGAGACCGAGGAGCACATCGACTGGCTGGAAACCCAACTCGACCTGATCCAGCGCGTCGGTGCCCAGAACTACCAGCAGGAGCAGATGTTCGAAGCGAGCTGAGCGCTCCTTCCACATCCCTTCGTGCCAGATCCGGCGGCGGTCCCATTCGGGGCCGCCGTTTTGCTTTCCCGCTCTTGCCTGACTGTTGATACACCGGTCCGCAATCGCTAGCGTTGCCCGATGCAGCACAGCCCCCTCATGCCCCAGGCCGAGACCTCGGAAGCTCCCCCGCCCGAGGAACTGCGTCGCCTTTATGACGAGCTGTCGCCCGCCGCACAGGTCGTGGCTCACCTGAAGATCGTCGCCGGCGCCGAAGCGGGGAACAACACGCTGTACAAGGCGGCCTCGGCGGTCCGAATTCCGCTGCCCGGCGGAAAGACGCTCGGGGCGGGCTTCGTCGGTGAGGTCGTGGCACAGATCAAGGGCAGCGGCCTGTGGCTGGGATTGAACCAGGAGAGAAACCAGTTCTGCCATGACATGAACATCGCCGCTTTCGCGGATCCGCAGCATGGCCTCTATATCGAAGCGGTGGAGCGGACCAGCCGTCCCACCGGATACATCCATTATCAGGCGCATCGGACCCGGGAGCTGCGTTTCGTGGTCTACGGGAACTATGCCGATGCCATGACCGGAAGGCTGGTGGAGGACACGCCCGGCACCCTGGCCCTCCTGGCGGGTTTCTTCGGCCATGTCAGCCTGCGCCCGGACTGGGTGTCCAGCCGGGCACCCGTCATCCGGGAAGCCGTGCTGGCGGCGAAGCTCAACGTGCTTCTCCGCACCGGGCACCGCCCCCCGGATTTCGATGATCTGCGGGCGCAACTCGACCAGCTCGCGGCGGTGAGCGAGAATCCCGGCACCCGCATTTCCCTCGCGCGTTATGCGATCCTGAGGGGCGACCCTGCCGGAGCGAGTCGGATCAGGGAAGAGCTGCGCCCCGGGACGCAGGAGATCGAGGGGGAAAAGGCGAGCGACCATGCCGTGATGGTGGCCGCCTACCAGCATCTGATCTCGGCGATGGCCGATTTCCTCTGCGGACGGAACACGGAGGCGCTGGCGGAATTCCGCGAGGGGCTGAAGCTGTTCCGCAAATCCACCCGCAGGCGAAAGATCTTCCTGCCCGACATAGAGGGCCTGCTGGCGATGCTGTGCATCCTGCGGGAAGGAAATCCGGCGCTGATCCCGGAATTGCTCGGCTGGGTGGAGGATGCCGGGCGCGATACCTGGCCCGGCTCGACCCAGGGCGGCGTCGCTGCGATCTGGGCGATGGCTCTGATCGTGCAGGGAAAGGACGATGTGGCCGGAAGCATCCTGAGGAACACTGCCGCCAGATACGATGCTCCGCTGGCCCGGGCCCTCGAACCGCTTGCCCAATTCCTGCTCGACCCCTTGCCGCTCCGGGGCCGAATGGCGGAACTCAAGGCGCTGTTCGAGAGCAATCGGGACACCTTGCCGCTGGTGGCGGAGATCTACGCTTCGCTGCTGGAGAAGCTGGCTGGCGATCCCGAGATTTACAGGGAGTACCTGGAACGGCCCGACCGCCAGCCGATCATCCGCCTGGTCGACCTGATCGAGGTGAACGACCCATGGGAACGCGCGCTCGACCATCTTGAAACATTGCTGGCGCCGCCTGACAAACCGGTTGCGGAGACAGCCAGGAAGCGGTCGAAGCGCCTGATCTGGCTTCTGGAGCCCGATATCGGGACGATCGAGGTGGTCGAGCAGACCGCGAAGGTGAGGGAAGGATGGAATGCAGGACGCACGCTGTCTTTCCGCCGTGTCGGCAAAAACGAGCCGCCGCTCGAGATGGATGACCACGACCGGCGGGTGGCCTCGACGCTGCGGCGTACTCACGAGCTGAACTATTATTATCAGCCCACGACGGAAAGCTACGGCCCGGATCCCTACAAAACGCTTCTCGCCCTGGTCGGGCACCCCCGGGTGTTCCGCGCGGACGACAGGAGCCGCCAGCTCGAACTCGTCCGCTATCCGGTCGAACTGGTCGTCTCCGAGGTACGGGGCGGGTATCGCATCGCGCTTTCCCACTTCTCCGACCAGCCCACGGCCTTCCTGGAGCAGGAGACCCCTGACCGCTACCGTGTGATCGATGTCTCGGCGGACGTAGTGAAGGTCGGGTCGCTTCTCGGACCGGACGGCATGACCGTCCCCCGCGACGGACGGGACCGCGTCGTGAACCTCGTCCGGCGATCGATCGGCGGGGCGCTGCCCATCCGCTCGGAGATCGACGCCGTGGAAGTGCCGGCGATCGAGGGCGATCCGAAGCCCGTCCTTCGCCTGGTCCCGGTCGACCGCGGGCTTCGGGCGTCCGCCTTCGTCCTGCCGTTCGGGAACGCCGGGCCGCACTATCTGCCGGGGCAAGCCGGCAAATCGGTGCTGTCGCTGGTCGACGGCAAGACCCAGCGCGCCAATCGCGACCTGGAACGGGAAACGGCGGAACTCAATGCCTTGCTGGCTGCCTGTCCCAGCCTCGACCAGCGCGCCGTGGGCGAGATGGAATGGGAGCTGCCGGACCTCTATGACAGCCTTCAGTTCCTGTCGGAGGTCCAGGCATACCCCGGAACGGTCTCGCTGGAGTGGCCCGAAGGCGGCCGGCTCCAGGTCACCGTTGCGGCAGCGAGCGCCGGCATGTCGGTCAAGCTGCGGGCATCGCGCGACTGGTTCCAGGTCAGCGGCGAAATCCGCATCGACGAGAACCTGGTGATGGACCTGCGGGAGCTGCTGGACCGGGCCGCCCGGACCCAGGGCCGATTCATCCAGCTCGACGACGGTCGCTTCCTGGCGCTGACGGAGGAGTTGCGCCGCCGCCTGGATCGCCTGGGTGCGCTGTCCGAGGGCGACGGGCGGGGCCGCAAGGTGCATCGGATGGCGGCATTCGCCGTCGCGGAGGCGCTGGAGGATGCCGGGAAGCTCGACGCCGACAAGCAGTGGCGCGAGCAGCTCGAACGGATCCGGGAGGCGGGCCACCACGCCCCGAAGGTCCCCTCGACGCTCCAGGCCGACCTGCGCGACTATCAGGTCGAAGGCTTCCGCTGGCTGTCGCGGCTGGCCCACTGGGGTGCCGGAGCCTGCCTGGCCGACGACATGGGGTTGGGCAAGACCGTCCAGGCCATCGCCGTGATGCTGGAGCATGCGCCCCAAGGCGCCACCCTGGTGGTCGCCCCGACCTCGGTCTGCCACAACTGGGCCGCCGAGATCGAACGCTTCGCACCGTCCCTTTCCGTCCGCCAGTTCGCCGATGCCGGAGACCGCACCGCCCTGGTCAAGTCGCTGGGTCCCTTCGACGTGCTGGTCACCAGCTATGGCCTGCTCAACCAGGAAGCAGCGCTTCTGTCGGAAACGCCCTGGAGGATCGCCATCCTGGACGAGGCGCAGGCGATCAAGAACGCGGCGACAAAGCGCGCCCAGGCCAGCATGAGGCTCCAGGCCGACTTCCGGCTGGCCTTGACCGGCACTCCGGTGGAGAACTACCTGGAAGAGCTGTGGAGTCTGTTCCACTTCATCAATCCGGGCCTGCTGGGTTCGCTGGAAAGCTTCCGGAAGCGCTTCGCCCTGCCGATCGAGCGCGGCGACCGGGCGGCCAGGCAAGCCCTGAAGGCTCTGGTCGGTCCGTTCATCCTGCGCCGCACCAAGTCGGCGGTGCTGACCGAACTGCCGCCGCGCACCGACCAGACGATCCTGGTCGATCTGGACGACGACGAACGGGCCCTTTACGAAGCGCTGCGCCGCCGCGCCATTGAGCGGATCGAGAGCCTGCCCGACGACGCCTCCGCCCAGCGCAAGATCCATATCCTCGCCGAGATCACCCGGCTGCGGCGCGCCTGCTGCCACCCTTCCCTGGCGGCTCCCGACGCGACCGGGATGGAAGGTGCCAAGCTGTCGCTGTTCCTCGAACTGGTCGACGAATTGCTGCGCAACCGGCACAAGGCGCTGGTCTTCAGCCAGTATGTCGGGTTCCTGGAGATCGTGAGGAAGGCCCTGGAGGAACGCGGGATCGCCCACCAGTACCTGGACGGCCAGACGCCGCAGCGCGAGCGGGAGAAACGGGTCAAGGCCTTCCAGGCCGGCGAGGGCGACCTGTTCCTGATCAGCCTCAAGGCGGGAGGCACCGGGTTGAACCTGACCGCCGCGGATTACGTCATCCACCTCGACCCCTGGTGGAACCCCGCGGTCGAGGACCAAGCCTCCGGCCGCGCCCATCGGATAGGCCAGCAGCGCCCCGTCACCGTCTACCGCCTCGCCGTCGCCGGGACGATCGAACAGGGTATCCTCGGACTGCACCAGGACAAGCGTCAGATGGCTGCCGAATTGCTGGACGGCAGCGAGGCCAGCGCCAAGCTCAGCGACGAGGAGTTGATGAACCTGCTGAGCGGCTGATCCCGGGCCGAGCGATACAGGAGGACGGCAGGTTCCGCGTCACCGCACCGCATCGACCCGAACGGCGAAAACCGCGACAGCTCGCGCTGCTCCGGAATACCCGGGCGTGCGGGAGCTTAACGATGGCGAACCATTACGACGCGACGGTGAAGGAACTGGTATGGGCTGGTGCCCCGGCCCTGCTGGGAATGCTGGCGGGCGCACCGGTCCAGTGTTTCCTCTCCGCCGAGTTCTCGTTGGTGCGCCAGCGGCGCCCCGACATGGTGGCCCGACTGATGAACGGGAGCATCTTTCACCTGGAATTGCAGGCCGGCCCGGACGCGCGTCTGGACTGGCGCATGCTCGAATACTACGGTCCGATATCGGAATTGAACGACGGCGCTCCGGTGACGCAGCTCGTCCTGCACCTGGGCGAACGCGGCAGGGACAAGCCGGCCGGCATCGCACACCCCAACCTGAACTTCGCCTACCATGTCCGTTACATCGGCGACCTCGACCCCCGGCCGTTGCTCGACAGTCCGGCCCCCGAGGATGCGGTGCTGGCAATCCTGTGCGGAAGCGACGATATTAGGACGCGCGTCCGGAACATCCTGACCCGCCTCGTGCCGCTCGACCGCCGGGCTCGTGACGATGCGGCGGCCAAACTCTTAATCCTTGCCCAACTGCGCAGGGCGGTACCGGTCGTGAAGGAGGAGCTGAAGTCCATGGCAGTCCAGATCAACGTCGATGAACACCCCTATCTTCGGGAAATCGCCGCGATGGGAGAGGCCCGCGGCGAGGCCAGGGGCGAAATCAAGGGGAAGGCCGGATCCCTGATCAGGCAGATCGAGCGCCGTCTCGGACAGGTCCCGCATTCGGTGCTTGAGCGCGTGCGCGGCGGCTCCGCCGAAGAACTCGACCGCTGGATGGATGCGGTGTGCGATGCCTCCACCCTCGATGCTGGCGCGCTCGAATCGATCCTTTCCCCCGCTCAGCACTGACCCGCCCGAACCCGGTCATGTCCACCCCTGGATGCTATGTCGCCCGCTTCGATGACGGATCCGAAGCGGTGCGCGTGATCGACCCGGACGGCGCGGAGATCAACGACGATGACGCGACGTGCATAAGCGACATGCTCGGGGAGTTGCTGGACGAATTGAGCCGTCGGGGTTTCGATGCCACCTCGGCCGTATTCGCGATCAACCGCCGGACCGACGGCACGCCCTGACAGGCGCCCCGCCCTCGCGGATGCACCAGGGCGAGCGCCTCCGCCAACACGGATGCGGGCTTCCACGTTGAATCTCGTAGCGGATGGGCAATCCGTGCCGGGACCGGCTATCGGGGGCGGACACCCGTCCGCCCCCTGATCCGTCAGGACGCCTGCCGTTCCAGCACCAGAGTGCCCAGCGGCGGCACCGTGAGGCAGACCGAGTAGGGCCGGCCATGGTGCGGAACCTCCTCCGCCTCGACGCCGCCGCCGTTGCCGACGTCGCTGCCGCCGTAGACACCGGCGTCCGTGTTCAGCCGTTCGCGGTAGAAGCCGGGCAGCGGCACCCCGACCCGGTAGCCCTGCCGCGGAAGCGGCGTGAAGTTGCTGACCGAGACCATCGGACGCTCCCTGTCCTTGCCGTAGCGCAGGAAGGCCAGGACGCTGTTGTCGCTGTCGTTCGCCTCGATCCACTCGAAGCCCGGGGCTTCGTTGTCCAGCTCGTGCAGCGCGGCGGTATCGCGATACAGGTGGTTCAGGTCGCGGATCAGGTTCTGCACGCCCTTGTGGAACGGATCGTCGAGCAGGAACCAGTCCAGGCCCTGATTGTGGTTCCACTCCCGCTCCTGGCCGAACTCGCCGCCCATGAATAGCAGCTTCTTCCCCGGGTGGGTCCACATGAAGCCGTAATAGGCCCGCAGGTTGGCGAACTTCTGCCAGCGGTCCCCCGGCATCTTGTTCAGCAGGGAGCCCTTGCCGTGCACCACCTCGTCATGGCTCAGCGGCAGCACGAAGTTCTCGCTGAAGGCGTAAAGCAGCCCGAAGGTCAGGTCATGGTGATGGTAGCGGCGATGGATCGGGTCCTTGGACATGAACCGGAGCGTGTCGTGCATCCAGCCCATGTTCCATTTGAAGCCGAAGCCGAGCCCGCCCAGATAGACCGGCCGCGACACGCCCGGCCACGAGGTCGACTCCTCGGCCACGGTCATGGCGCCGGGATGGTTGGCGTAGACCAGCTCGTTCATCCGCTTCAGGAAGGCGACCGCTTCCAGGTTCTCGTTGCCGCCGTACTGGTTCGGCACCCACTGGTCGGCCTGCCGGCTGTAGTCGAGATACAGCATCGACGCCACCGCATCGACCCGGATACCGTCGAAATGGAACTGGTCCATCCAGTACAGCGCGCTGCCCAGCAGGAAACTCGACACCTCGCGCCGGCCGAAATTGTAGATCAGGGTGTTCCAGTCCTGGTGGAAGCCCTGGCGCGGGTCGGCATGCTCGTACAGATGGGTCCCGTCGAACATGCCCAGGCCGTGCGGATCCGTCGGGAAATGGCCCGGCACCCAGTCCAGCAGCAGGCCGATCCCTTCCCTGTGGCAGCGCTCGACGAAGCGGGAGAAGGCGACCGGATCGCCGTGCCGGCTGGTCGGCGCATACATTCCGATCGGCTGGTATCCCCAAGACCCGTCGAACGGGAACTCGGTGATCGGCAGCAGCTCGATGTGGGTGTAGCCCATCTCCTTGACATAGGGGACGAGATCGTCCGCCAGCTCGTCATAGGTCAGGTAACGCATCCCGCCGTCGCCGTCCGGACGCTTCCACGAACTGAGATGGCATTCGTAGATCGACACCGGCTTGGCCCGCCAGTCCGTGCGGGCCCTGTCGCGCAGCCATTCCTGGTCGGCCCAGTCATGGTCGTTCAGCCCCTGCACGACCGACGCGGTGTGCGGCGGCATTTCGGCGCGGAAGGCGTAGGGATCCGCCTTGAGGGGCATCAGGTTGCCGCCCGGCCCCTTGATCTCGTACTTGTAGCGGTCGCCCTTGGCGACATGGGGAACGAAGAGCTCCCACACGCCGCATTCGTGGCGCTTGCGCATGGGCAGACGGCGGCCGTCCCAATTGCAGAAGTCGCCGATGACGGAGACCCGCCGGGCATTGGGCGCCCAGACCGCGAACGCCGTTCCCGCGACGCCTTCCATCTCGTGCGGATGGGCACCCAGCCGCTCGAAACTGCGCAGGTGGGTGCCTTCCGCCAGCAGGTGGACGTCGAGCTGGCCCAGGACGGGCGGGAAGCTGTAGGCGTCCTCGAACTCTCCGGTATGCGTCGCGAAGTCGATGCGGAACCGGTACCGGAAGCGGTTCTTGCGATCGTCGAGCGTGATGGCCCAGAAGCCGTCGGGATGAACCTTCTCCAGATCCGCCACCGGCTGGCCGCTGTCGCTGTCGATCAGCAGGATCCGGCGCGCTTCGGGGATGAAGGTGCGGACCGTGACGGCTCCGTCCGGCCCGTCGGTGTGCATGCCCAGGATGCCGAACGGATCGCCGTGGTCGGCCCGGACGATGGCCTCGATCTCCTGCCGCAGGGCTTCGGCGCTTTTCGCACCCGCCCCGCCGGAAGGTTCGGCTACGGGCTGGCTGGTCGGGTTCTTGGTATAGGCGGTCATCAAACCTCCCCAGGCTGTGAGCTGGCGGCGTGTGCATCGAGGATGCCGGCCACCCCTTTGATCGGGATGCCCAGCCATGTCGGCCGATTGGCGGCCTCGTAGGCGACTTCGTAAAGCGCCTTCTCCAACGTGAACAGGTCGAGCAGGCGTTTTGCAACGCCCTCGTCGGCGGGATAGCTGGGACACCCCAGAATCGCGTCGTGATAGGCGGTCAGGAAAGCCCTGGACGCCTGCTGCTCCCATTCTAGCGCCGTGCCGAGCACCTTCGAGCCGGCATCGGCCTGCATTTCCTGGACCCGCTTCACCGCGGCCCAGGCGGCATAGTTGAACGACCGCAGCATGCCGGCCACGTCGCGGAGCGGCGCGTGCTTGGCCCGCCGCTGGTCGAGGGTCTTCGCCGGCTCGCCTTCGAAGTCGATGACGTACCAGTCGTTCTGCGCCTTCAACACCTGTCCCAGGTGATAGTCGCCATGGTAGCGCGTCTTGAAGCTGGTGACGCCGCCCGCGACGAGCGAACCGATCAGGTCGAGGCACTCCTGGCGGCGTTCCAGCAGCGACTCGGCTTCCGCAAGTTCGTCGCCGGCCAGCCGTGACCGGGCCTGCTCCAGGCTGCCGAAGGCGCGTTCGGCCTGCGCCCTGGCCTCCTCGATCCACCGGGCGACATCGTCGTCGGTGACCGGCTCGGGCTCGAAGGCGGGATCTCCGCTCTCGACCGCCAGCGCCCGGTGCAGTTCCGCCGTCCGCTGTCCCAGCGTACCGGCCAGGGCCATGTAGAATTCCAGGTTCTCGGCGGTGGACTGGTCCGACTCCTCGGTGGCGGGGGCGCCCAGCCGGATCTCGTCCAGGTACCGCACCAGCTGGTCGACTGTGTAGCTCCAGCCGTCGCCCTGGTTCCGCACGAAGCCCTGCACGATCATCAGGGCGGTCGACGTTCCGTCCTCATCCACGTGGAAGGCGGACCCAAGCAACGGCGGGGTGTTGCGGTAATCGGCGACCTCGGTCAGGAAGCGGCCGATCTCCAGCTCCGGATGCACGCCGCGGACCAGCTTGCGGTAGGCCTTGACCACCATCAGGTCGGCGACCAGGACGGAAGTGTTGCTCTGCTCGACGCCGAGCCGGCGGATTTCCAGCTCCTCGGGAAGCTCCAGATCCGCCATGCGCTGCGTCGGCTGGAACTGGATCGTTCCGGAGCTCGCCTTGACTTGGTCGTTGCGCTTGATCGCGTCGACCGCGGCCAGCAGGAAACGGTCGGACTGCATGGCGTCGTACAGGCCGCCCAGCCGCGGACCGCGCCGGGCGCGCGCCAGCGTGTAGGGCAGCAGGGGCGACGCGGGCGTCGCCGCACTCTCCTCCCAGGTGACGGCGAGCGGCAGGAAATACGGATGCGGCTCTTCCACCCCGGACAGCACGACGTCGATGACGCCGAGCATGAAGTTCTCGCCCCGTCCCGAAAGCTCCGCGATCGTCCGGACGCGGGTCTCGTTGATCACCTCGTCCTTGGCGCCGAACCAGCGCTGCTTGGGCAGGTAGGTCGGCAACACGTCGCGGGCCAGCTCCGTAGCGGCGCGGCCTGCCGGGTTGCGCCAGCCGTCGGTGATCACCAGCGTCACGAATTCCGGCATGACCTCGGGAAGCTGCTCGTGCCAGGCCGGCTGCTCGGCAGTGTCGGTCAGGCCGAACCAGTAGAAGCCGTAGGCGGGAAGCGTCAGCAAGTACGGAAGGTCGCCGATCGGCGGGAAGGTGCTTCGGCCGATCAGCTCGACCGGAACGCAATTCTTGTGGCGCGCCAGATCAAGCTCGACCGCCTGGGCCGAACGCGACAGGTTGGCGACGCACAGGATCACCTCCCCCTCGTGCTCGCGCAGGTAGGCCAGGACCTTGCGGTTGCCGGGATAGAGGAAGCGCAGCGTGCCGCGGCCGAATGCCTTCTGCTGCTGGCGCACCGCGATCAGCCGCTTCATCCAGTTCAGCAGGGAGGACGGGCTCCGCTCCTGCGCCTCGACGTTGACGGCGTCGAAGCCGTAGATCGGGTCGGCGACGGCCGGCAGGTAGAGACGCGCCGGGTCCGACCGGGAGAAGCCGCCGTTGCGGTCCGGCGACCACTGCATCGGCGTGCGGACGCCGTCGCGGTCGCCCAAATAGACGTTGTCGCCCATCCCGATCTCGTCGCCGTAATAGACCACCGGCGTGCCGGGCATGGAGAACAACAGGCTGTTCAGCAGCTCGATCTTGCGCCGGTCGTTGTCCATCAGCGGAGCCAGGCGGCGGCGGATGCCCAGGTTGATCCGCATCCGCCGGTCCTTGGCGTAGAAGTTCCAGAGATAGTCCCGCTCCTTGTCGGTGACCATCTCCAGCGTCAACTCGTCATGGTTGCGCAGGAAGACGGCCCATTGGCAGGTCTCCGGGATCTCCGGCGTCTGGCGCATGATGTCGGTGACGGGATGCCGATCTTCCTGGGCGATCGCCATGTACATGCGCGGCATCAGCGGGAAGTGGAACGCCATGTGGCATTCGTCGCCGCCCTTGGACAGGTCGCCGAAATAGGGCAGCACGTCTTCCGGCCACTGGTTGGCCTCGGCCAGCAGCATACGGTCCTGGTAGCCCTCGTCCACGGCGGAGCGGATCTGCTTCAGGACGTCGTGGGTTTCCTTGAGGTTCTCGTTGTTCGTGCCCTCGCGCTCGATCAGGTAGGGCACGGCGTCGAGCCGGAGCCCGTCCACGCCCATGTCGAGCCAGAAGCGCAGCACGCTCAGGACCTCGCGCATCACGGCCGGATTGTCGAAGTTCAAGTCCGGCTGGTGCGAGTAGAAGCGGTGCCAGAAATAGGCCTTGGCGACCGGGTCCCAGGTCCAGTTGGACTTCTCGGTATCCAAGAAGATGATCCGGGTACCTTGGTACTTCTGGTCGGAATCGCTCCAGACGTAGAAATTGCGGTGGTTGGAGCCCGGCTTGGCAGTGCGGGCGCGCTGGAACCAGGGGTGCTGGTCGGACGTATGGTTGATGACCAGTTCGGTGATCACGCGCATGCCGCGGTTGTGGCACTCGCGCACGAACTGCCGGAAATCCCGCATGAACCCGTAGGACGGATTGACGTTGCGGTAGTCGGCGATGTCGTATCCGTCGTCGCGCAGCGGCGAGGGATAGAAGGGCAACAACCACAGTGCCGTGACACCGAGTTCCTGAAGATAGTCCAGCTTCTGGGACAACCCCGCGAAGTCGCCGATGCCGTCGTTATCGGCGTCGAAGAAGGCCTTCACGTGGAGTTGGTAGATGACGGCATCCTTGTACCAGAGGCGGTCGTTCCGATCGATCATGGTATCCCGGGCTGTTGCAAGGACGTGGGCGCCCGTTGGTTATGGGCTTGGCGGATCTTGGCCGCTCACGGCGCCTCGGCGCGGGCTGCCGGTGCTGGATGAGCGTGCGACTGATCAGGGTAACACGCGAGATCGCTGGAAAGCACAGGCGCCCCCCAGTTTTTGCGGTCCCGGCCCTGCCCGGCCCTTGCTGCCGGCCCTCTTCGGTCAAAAGTCTCTTGGCTTTCGCCTGGACGGGAGCAGCGTCCGATCTGGCTGCGTCACCGTAAGGTCTGCCTTCGCTTGGCGGAGGGAACCGGGAGATGCTTGGCGTCCGGAGTGCCGACGACTGCGGGGCGAAGGGTGTTGGGCCTCGTCCGAAATCCGGACTAGCGCCTCATCGGCGTGACGGTGGCCGAAGTACCGTCCTCGGTGCGCGGCCGTCCGGCGGAGAGGGTGCGGTCCGGAATCAGGAAATCGATCCGGCGGAAGCCGGCGATGCGACTCAGGAGGATCTGGGGGATCTGGGCGCGATAGGCGTTGTAAGCCCGGATATCGGCATTGCAGCTCTCCCGGCGGGCCAGAAGATCCTGCTCCACGCCGGCGAGCTGGATCAAAAGCTGGTGGTGTTCCGGCGTGCGGCCGGTGCCGTCGGCCAGCTTCTCCAGAAGAGTGTTGCGTCCGAGCGCCCCGACCTCGACGTTCGCCGTCCTCTCCTGCACGACGTGCAGCAGGTGCTGAAGGCGATTGTAGATCGCCGCGATGTAAAGCACGAAAAGCGCCCCCACGATCAACGCCATATCCATATCGGTATCCCCCTGCCCCGGGAGCATACCATCGCGTGCGGCGAAAAGGCATAAATTGTCGCGGAATTTTCAGGACCGCCGTTCCAAGGGCAACTTGTCGCGCGGTGCGGCACCCGAATGGCTGCTAGTCTTCGCCAAGGTCCAGGCAGGGCCGAGATCCCCATGACCAAAGTTCTGGTCGATTTTCGACATGCAAAGCTTCAGGAGCGCTGAATAATGGCATCATACATGATCAAGGTTGCGGGCGAAGGACTGGTGACGAAGGCCCATCGCAGCGCCGATGTTGGCCCGACCAGCGGTTCTTCCGTTATTTATGAAATCCTGAACGTGCCCGCCGACGTCACGATCGACGACGTGATCTCGGCTTTCAAGAGCTACAAGCCGCAGGAGAAGGTGTACGAGATCGATTACGCCGCCCTGAAGGCCTGAAGCCGGCAGTCGCCGAGGGAACACCCGGCTGCCGCCCCGCTCCTGCGGGACGGCAGCCGGGTGGATCGGGACGGATCAGGCGGCCTTGAACCGCGTCACCCACTTCTTCAGCTCGGCGACATGCTCCGCCTCCTCCTCCGCGAACTCCTCCGCCATCATGCGGATTTCGGGGTCCTTCGTGGTGGTGGCGACGTTCTGGTAGAAGGCGTATCCGCGTTCCTCGCTGTCCAATGCCAGCGCCAGGGCATATTCCGCGTTCATCAGGTAGTGCGAGCCTTCCATGGAGGTCGCCTCCGGGCTCTCGTCGCCCGGCCAGACGAAATCCTCCGGCTTCATGTCCGGCAGTTTGTGGAATCCGGCGCGCTTGCGGGCTTCCGCCAGGTGAAGCCGCGAGAAATGCGCCATCTTTCCAAAAAACTCGGCCACCTCCCTGTTGCCGTAGGTCTTCATCGATTCGGCCAGATCGGAGAACCGCGCCGCGGCATCCTCCTCCAGCTTGATCGCATAGGCGAGAAATTCTGCTACATCGTTCATGATCAAACCAGTGTGGAGAGTGGGAAAAACGGATCACGCCCACAGTAGGACCGGGGCTGCCCGCTGTCTCGCCTTGAACCCGTCCGGACGGCACCGCGTGACGATTTGACCTAGCCTGCAAGATGGTTGCACGGCGCCTTGGCTCGGCGGATGATTGTCACCGGTGAAACCGGTCGGTAACCACGAAGGCATCTAGGGGGTTCAGGCACATGAAGAGCATTCTCATTCCGGTCGAGGAAAGCGAACTGCTGGAGTCGGTGCTGGAGACGGCCCTGCTGGTGGCACGTCGCTTCGGCAGCCACATGGAAGGTCTGCATGTCCGTCCCGATTTCGCCGGGATCATCGCGGCGACCGGCATGGGCGCGCCCTACGTGGTCGAGGATTTCCGCAAGGAGGACTGGGAAAGCATCCAGCGTTCCCGGATGGAGTTCGAGCAGTTCCTTAACCGCAACGACATACCGCTGGACGGCGGCGCCGGCACCGGCCAGCCCTGGGCGACCTTCCGGATCGAAGCTCCGCCGGGCGACGACTTCATAGGTCAGCATGCGCGGCTGTTCGACGTGACGGTGCTGGGCCAGCCGTCCCGGGGTGCCACCCCGCCCCGCATGAGCACCCTGGAGGCGGCGCTGTTCGACGGTGGCCGGGCGGCCCTGGTGGCGCCGCCGACGGCCCCGCGCCGCCTCGGCCACAACGTGATGATCGCCTGGAACGCCAGCACGGAGACGGCGCGCACGGTCGGGCTGGCCCGCAGCTTCCTGGAACAGGCGGAACGCGTATTCGTGCTGTCGGTGGAGGGCGGACTGGTCGCCGGTCCGAGCGCCGAAGAAGCGGCGCGCTATCTGACGCGCGCCGGCATTCCCGCCCAGGCTATGCACGTTCCGCAGAACCGCGGCGTGGGCGAGACGATCCTGGAGCACGCCAAGGCGCTGGAAATCGACCTGCTCATCAAGGGCGCTTACACCCAGAGCCGCCTGCGCCAGATGATCTTCGGCGGCGCCACCAGCCATATCCTGGCCATGGCGAACATGCCGGTCCTGCTCGCCCACTGACGGTCCGGAACGCCCGGACGGATCGCACTCACTGGGCGCGCGGGTCGCGCTGGAAGCGGATGACGTTCGACGGGCCGCCGGGACCGAGAAGGTCGGCCAGCACGGCGACGAGGTCCGGCGGCCGGTAGGGCTTGCATAGCCTTGCCACGCCCGCCGGGATCGCTCCGGTCGGCAGGTCGGCATAGCCGGAAGCCAGGACGATGGGCAGGTCTGGGTACCGGCTCCGCAATGTCTCGATCAGGTCCAGCCCGGTCATGCCGGGCATCGCGTAATCGGTGATGATCAGGTCGAAAGGTCCGGCGCTGTCCAGGATCTCCAGCGCGTGATCGCCGTCATGGGCCAGCGTGACAGCATGCCCCATATCCTGAAGCACCGCCTCGGCTCCCATGCCGACAAGCACGTCGTCCTCCACCAGCAGGACGCGGCACGACGGCGGAGCCGACGCCTCCTCCCGCGCATCGGACAGCAGCGGCTTGATCGGCATGACCGTTCCCGCCGCCGGCAGCCCGATCGAGATCCGGGTCCCCATGCCGATCTGGGTCAGGATGCGCAGCCAGCCGCCCGACTGAACCGCCAGTCCATGGACCATGGACAGCCCGAGGCCCGATCCCTTGCCAGGCTGCTTCGTGGTGAAGAACGGTTCGATGCATGACCTGGACGTCCTGTCGTCCATGCCGCAGCCATTGTCGGCTACCGTCAGGCAGACGAAGCCGGCGCGCGGCTGGCTGGAATCGTCGCGGTCGGCCGCCTGGTGACGCAGCGAAATGGTCAGGACACCGCCCTCGGGCATCGCGTCCTTCGCGTTCAGCACGAGGTTGAGCAACGCCAGTTCGAGCTGGTTGGCATCGACCCGGACGTTCGGCAGGCCGTCGGGCAGGTCGAACACCGTGCGGATGCCGACCCCGACCGACCGCTCCACCAGGTCCTTCATGCCTCCCACGAGGTCGCGCAGATCGACCACCTCGGGCCGCAGGTCCTGTCGGCGGGCGAAAGCCAGCAGCCGCTGGGTCAGGGTGGTGCCGCGCTCCGCCGCCTGGATCGCGCTGTCGGCGAACTGCCGCAGGCGCTCATCGTCTGGCAACCGTTTCCGGAGAAGATCCAGGTTGCTCAGGATGACCATCAGCAGATTGTTGAAGTCGTGGGCGACTCCACCGGTCAGTTGGCCCAGCAGTTCGAGCTTCTGGGCTTCATGGAGCTTCGCCTGCGCCGCCTTCAGGTCGGAGATGTCGCGCCCCTCCGCCACCAGCAGGACGGTCCTGCCCTGTTCGTCGGTGACGCCTTTCAGCGAGAAGTCGATCAGGACCCGACGATCGGCCACTCCGGTGATCTCGGCCTCGTAGCGCACGAACTCGCCGCCGGCCGCCCGGGTGATCGCTTGTCGCAGCTTGTCCGCCGCATCACCGTCCGGTCGCCACCACGGCGTTTCCCAGAACGGCATGCCGATCACGTCGGTCTGGCTCAGCCCGCCGAAATCCAGCGCCGCCCGGTTTATTTCCAGGACCGTCCCGTCTGGCCGGAGCAGGGTTATGTACTGGAACATGGAGTTGAAGATGCCGCGGAAGCGCCGTTCCTCCTCCCGCATCCTGTCGTTGGCCGCGCCGAGTTCGCGGGTCCGCTCCTCGACCTGCCCTTCCAGTAGGCGTCCCGACAGGGCAAGGGCATCGTTTGACACCGTGAGTTCCTCGCGCAGGATGGCCTCGCGCCGGCTCATGCGCAGCGATACCGCCGTCAGCGCGGCGATCCCGCACAGGAGGAGCGCGATCTGCCAGACGCTCTGGTGGAGGGTCTCGCGGAACGGAATCATCGCGCTGGAGACCGGCACGCTGGCGCTGACGATCACCGGCCAGGAGGCATGGCGCCGGAAGGAGAAGATCCGCTCTCCCCCGCCGAACGGGGACTGCGCGCGGAAGGTACCGGATTGCCCGGCGAGAAGAGACCAGAAGGCCGAATGGTCCCTGTAATTGCGGCCGATCTCCTGGGGCGCCATGCCCGTTCGGGCGATGACGCCGCCATCGAGGTTCCAGACCATCAACTGGACGCCCGCCCCCAGATCGCTGGTCAGCGGAACCTGCTCGAAGAAGGTCGGCCGCAGCGAGATCTGGGCGATCCCGTCTAGGGACCCTTCGCTGTCGCGGATCGCCCGGGAGTAGGTGAACAGGATTTCCCCGGAGAATCGGCCGATCAGAGCCTCTCCGATATGGCGGTCCGCCCCGGCCAGGTGCTCCTTGAGCCAGGCGCGGTCGGTGAAATCACCCGAAGGCGCCGGAAACTGCGTCGTCAGCAACGCGGGTGTCCCGTTGCGGTCGACCACGAAGATCTGCAACCCGATGATCCGGCGCGCCAGGTCGGCCAAGTAACGGTGAGGCTCCAGCCGGTTGCGGATCTGCTCGACGCCGCCCTTCTGCCGGACGTAACGGACGACCTCCAGAGCGATCAGGTCGCTGGTCTCGAAAACCCGGTCGATGTATTCCTCGGTCATGCGAGCAAGATCGCGGCTCGCAGACTCGGCTCTTGCAAGTTCGCGGTCGTACTCCGACCACAGCCAGACCGCCCGCATACCCACAAGGCTCAGCGCGAAAAACGCCGCCATCGTCAGGATCAGCAGGTCCATGCGTCGCCGACTCAAAATTCAGCCACTCCGTTACGGACGAGGTGCTACCTTAGTGATAATACCATCGCATCTCTTCCGAAGGAACGGAGCATAATCATTCGAAGATGTCATGGGCGGTTTTTACCGAGAACCCGGCTCATGGCTGCCCGTTCACGCCGTGCGGACCGTCATCGATCCCGATCGCCGTTCGGCCGTCGCCCGCAAGGCCGCCGCCGACGATGCGCCATTCCCGGCACGGGGCTGAACAGGGTGCGGGAGTTCAAGGGACCGGGGGTTCCGGTCCTATCCGAACCGGCGGTCGATCCCCCGCCGGGTTTCCGATCGAATCCGCTGCGGTCTTCAACATCCAGGTGAACCACAGGACGATCCCGGTGAACTTGCAGCCGTCCTCCACAATGTACAGAACGAGTTCGGACTCCATCAGTCCCAGCCCGTTCAGGAGCGCCGGGTTGTCGAATACGACGCTGCCGGCGAGGAAAGCGACTGCGGAAGCAAGCAGCATCGGGTTGTTGCGGACCAGGAACCTGAAGAATGTCATGCCGAACGCCGCCGCCAGCGCCAAGTACCCCACCTTTATGTAGCGCTCCCGAATGCCCAGTCCTTTCGGCAAAACCTGCTCATGGAGCATGAAGGCGTCGTCAACCAGCAGAAGCAGCGTGAGAAGACCGGCGATCCTGAAGAAGCGGCGGGCCGGCGCATCCTCGGCGCCCCGGAGCACTGCGGCCGCCAATACGGCGACCCCGGCTGCGGCGGCCCAGGAGAACAGCCCGAGGGTGGAGATCAGTCCGAGGAACGGGTCGTAACCGACGATGTCGGCCGGATCGTTGAGAAGTTCCCCGTAAGTATACCTACTCTGGAGGAATGCCAATGTGACGACGATCGCCGGAACCGAAATACCTGCCGCCAGCCACCGGTGCGACGTGTCCCCGCTTGCAGTAGTGTCCGGCGAATTTCTTGAGCTGTTCTCCGTGATCGACGCCACCGCCACACCCTTCATGATTCGTTTGTTAACAAATCATGACGGTTATGTGACGCTATTGTCAAACTTGTTGGAAAGACGCGTATTCGTTAATACAAATGCTGCCCGCCGGTAACGAATATCTCCGTTCCGGTCACGTAGCTGGAGGCGGGCGAGCTGAGATAGAAGACCGCCGATGCGACGTCCGCCGGCTGTCCGAGCCGATGAAGCGGAATGCGGGGGATCAGGATATCGGTTTCCGGCGACAGCATCGCGGTCTCGATCTCTCCTGGCGCGACCGCATTGACCCGCACGCCAAGGTCGGCGAACTCCACGGCCATCTCACGGGTCAAGCCGGACAGTGCCGCCTTCGACGTGCTGTAGGCCGAGCCCGCGAAGGGATGGACCGCATGGCCGGCGATCGAAGTGATGTTGACGATGGCGCCCTTGCCTTTGGCGAGCGAGGCGGCGAAGCCGCGGGCCAGGACCAGCGGGGCGAAGAAGTTCAGTTCGAAGACGGACCGCCAGGCGTTCAGGTCGCCGTTCAGGCAGCCGAGACGTTCCTTGATCGGCGTCTTGGGCGATACCCCGGCATTGTTGACCAGCGCATGAAGCGGTCCACCGCCCAGCACCCGGTTCGCTTCCTTCACGAACTCGGCGCGGCTGTCCGGGTCTCCCAGGTCGGCGGCGATATGGTGGGTCCAGTTGGGATCAGCCTTGCAGTCCTCCGGGATCGTCTCCCTCGAGCAGGTGATCACGCGCCACCCCTCATCGCTGAATCGCTGCACGGTGGCGTGGCCGATCCCCCGGCTGGCGCCGGTCAGGATGACGGTCGGTTTCTCGGATGCGGGCGTCTCTGGCATGGCCCCACATTACCGCATCAACCCGATCGCTGCAAAGCCGGCCAAGCGATCCCCCGTCCCCGGCCCGCCCCCTATCCCAGCAGCTGGAACGCCGGCCCGCCACGCCCCAGCAGTTCGGCGCGATAAGCTTCGACGACGGCCTCGTCTCCCCGGTCGGCGCGCGGCAGGTCGATGGGCAGGTCGGCAAGCACCCGCGTGGGAGGAGCCGAGAGCAGCACGAGCCGGTCCGCCAGCTGGATCGCCTCCCGGAGATTGTGGGTGACGAACAGGACCGTCGTCGGCCGGGCGTTCCACACGTCAAGCAGCAACAGCCGCAGCCGCTGTGCCGTCAGTTCATCCAGCGACACGAAGGGTTCGTCCATCAGCAGCAGATCCGGCTGGACGACGAAGGCGCGGGCGAGCGCCGCCCGTCTGGCCATGCCGACGGACAGCCGGCCGGGATACTGGTCCCGGACGCGGGTCAGGTCCATGGCGTCGAGCAAGGCCGCGATCCTGGCTTCGGCTCCCGGATCGCGGTCGGGGGCGGGGTCCAGCACCAGCGCGAGATTCTGATGGACTGTGCGCCACGGCAGCAGGCGGGGGTTCTGGAAGACATATCCGAGGACCGGGCGGTCCCGGCCGGCCGCCGTGGGCAACCGCACCCGGCCGCTGAAATCGCGGTCGAGGCCGGCGACGATGTTCAGCGTCGTCGTCTTGCCGCAGCCGGACGGACCGACCATCGCGACGAACTCGCCGCGGCGCGCCGCCAGCCGGAACCCGCGCACCGCCTCGTGGGCGGGGGCGTCGCCGACCGCCGGAAACCTCTTGCTGTCGATTTCGACCAACAGGTCAGGCACTGCATCCGGTGCCGAGCCGGACAGAGCATCAAGGTCGGGAGTCCGGGCGAAGGTGATCGACATCAAACCGTACCAGACGAAACCAAGCTCGAACCTTAGTCTTCTATCACCCTATCGCCTATAGCACTATCGTGGCACTGGCGCGACCGTCCCGCCCTGTGATTGCCTGCATCGATGAAGCGGACATGCCGGACCGGGCGCGCCTTCGCGTCGACGATCGCGCTGCTGAGTTGTCTTCTGGCGGCACCAGCCCCGGGAATGGCTGCCGACACGCGGCCCGGGTCGGAAGTACCGCTGCCGGACGGCTATCGCCTCGATCGTTACCGGGCTCCCGTTCCGTCCCATGTGCCCGGAGCCGCGACCGTCTCCCTGGAGGAGGCCGAGGCGCTTCACAAGGCCGGGAACGTGCTGTTCATCGATGTCATGAAGGTTCCCAGAGCGGCTTCACCCGGCATTTCGGGCAAATGGCTGGTGGCGAAGCCCCACGTCGCGATCGCCGGCAGCACCTGGCTCCCCGAGGTCGGAGAGGGCCGGCCGGATCCCGTCGTCGAAGACTATTTCCGTCGCAATCTCGAACGGCTGGCCGCGGGCGACAAGGCTGCCGGCCTGCTGTTCTATTGCGTGACCGATTGCTGGATGTCGTGGAACGCGGCGAAGCGCGCGCTATCCTGGGGATACACGCGGGTATACTGGTTCCGCGACGGCATCGACGTGTGGCAACAGTTCGAACTGCCGACCGAATTCGTCGACCCTGTGCCCCTGGACGCAGGTTGACCATGGTCAGCGGATCAGCCGGACCTAAATGTCGGACTCTGCGTACGCGAAGCCTGGCCCGAAAGGAATGACGCCCGTGCGAAAACTGATGGCTGTCGCCGTCCTTCTTTCCGGATGCATGGCGTGGTCGGACGGACCGGCGGAAGCCGCCGGAAACCCCTCCGCCTGCATTCCCCAAGGGGCCTGGATCGAACCGGCGGACAAGGCGGCCGGCGACGCGATCGCCGTGCCCGAGCTGTTCCGCAGGGCATCCGGAATGCCCGTGGTGCTGCTGGGCGAGCGGCACGACAGCGCGGAGCATCATCGCTGGCAATTGCACACGCTGGCCGGTTTGCACGCCCACCGGCCGGAGCTGGTGATCGGGATGGAGATGTTCCCGCGCAGGGTCCAGCCGGCACTGGACCGATGGATCGCCGGCCGGACGACGGAGGAGGAATTCCTGGCCGAGAGCGACTGGCGAACCGTGTGGGGTTATGACAGCGCGCTGTACATGCCCATCCTCCAGTTCGCCCGGATGCACCGGATCCCGGTTATCGCGCTGAACGTCGACCGCGCGCTGACGGCGCGCGTGGGACGGGAAGGCTGGAACAGCATCCCGCCGTCCGGCCGCGAGGGGGTCGGCGATCCCGCCCCGGCACCCTCGGCCTATACCGACAACTTGGCGGAAATCTACTCGGCCCATGGACGCGAACCCGGGACAGGCGACGTGAGGGAGGATCCCTCCTTCCGCCGATTCCAGGAGGCCCAGCTCCTTTGGGACCGCGCCATGGCGGAGGCGATCGCCGACGCCCACCGCCGCACGGGTGCGACGGTGGTCGGCATCGTCGGCGCGGGCCATATGGAGGGTCGCCACGGTATCCCGCACCAACTCTCCGACCTCGGCATCGGGAACAGCATGGTCCTGTTGCCCTGGAGCGCGGGCATTCCCTGCTCGGAACTCGAGGCCGGCCTTGCCGACGCGGTGTTCGGCGTCTCCGACGATCCGGAGGAACAGGGATCCTGGCGCCCGCGGCTGGGGGTGAGCCTCTCTCCCCAGGAGGAAGGCTTGCGCATCGAGTCGGTGGTCGGCAACAGCGTGGCCGAGACCGCAGGGCTCAGGGCTGGGGACATCATCCTCGCCGCCGCCGGCACGAAGACCAGCGAAGTCGGCAAGTTCATCGACATCGTCAACCGTCAGGCACCGGGAACATGGCTGCCGCTCAGCGTGCGCCGGGACGGGTCCACTAGGGAGATCGTCGCCAAGTTCCCGGTTTCCTGAGATCCAGGCGCGAATCGCCCCGGATCACGCCTCAACGGCCGACTTGGCGGCGTTGGCTTCGCGCAGCTCCTCCCGCGAACTCCAGACAACCTCGGCGTTGGAGCCCGGCAGTTTCACCAGGACTGCGGCCGGCTTCTTGCGGCCGGACACCGCCTTCGCCGCGTCGATCGCATCGGCCACGGCATCCCGCTGGCTCAGGTAAGGACCGTGGGATTCCGTCCCATTGTCCACGTACCATTTGCCGACTCTGGTCGTTACGAAGAATTCATTGGTAATCATTGTTGCTCTCTCATATCCGACGACATGTCGCTCCGACAGCGCGGCTCCGGACATACCAATGTCAAACCATCGCCCACGATTGTTCAAGCAAGGTATTTGAGTAGAATCCGCACTGCGACTTACAAGTGGATCAGCATCCAGGATGCAGCAGACATGGGAAATACAGTTCCGTCTGTTCGGTTTCGTACAATGGGTGGGCTCGTGGAAGAGTATAGAGTTTTCCGCAGTTTTTTTTCCAGGATGCGTCCGTTACCGTACAGACTTGGCCGGCTAACTGTCCCCCTATTGCCTTTGCACAAGGAGAGGACTGATGACAGATACGGATCGCGGAGCCTTGAGTCCGCGTCTGGCGGCATTGATGGAGCGGGCCAAGGCCGCCTTCGAACGGTCGCGGCGTGTCGTCGAAGAGGCACGGCAGGTCAGGGCGATGGCGGAGGCCAGGCGCTCCAGCGGGTCCGCACATGGCATGCCTGCCGAGATCGGAACGGATCCACTGGAAAACCGACCCGGCACCTGATCCTCCGCCAGTACCTTTCTCCCGATCCGACGCCCCATCCGGCGGCCCGACATGCGCCGGCGGGTGACCGGCCACGGCGTACGTTGAACAACCGACGACATCGAACTAATGTCCCGTCCTCGATGTGACGTCGTGCCCAGGGCCATGCCCCATGGCGATGTACCGGGTCGTGTATTGGGAGAAGGAAGCATGTCCACCGAAAAAGGCTATCCGCGCGACATGATCGGCTACGGCGCCCAGGTGCCGGATGCACAGTGGCCCAACCGCGCCCGCATCGCCGTCCAGTTCGTCATGAACTACGAGGAAGGCGGCGAGAACAACATTCTGCATGGCGATGCCGCGTCGGAAGCGTTCCTGTCGGAAATCGTGGGCGCCCAGGCTCTCCAGGGCGTCCGGCACATCAACATGGAGTCGATCTACGAGTATGGCAGCCGTGCCGGCTTCTGGCGGCTGATGCGGATCTTCGGCGAGCGGCGCCTGCCCTTGACGGTGTTCGGCGTCGCCATGGCGATGGCACGCAACCCCGAAGCGGTCGCCGCCATGATGGAGGCGGGGCACGAGATCGCGACCCACGGCTGGCGCTGGATCGATTACCAGTACATCAGCGAGGACGTCGAACGCGACCATATGAGGCGCGCGATCGAGATCCACGCCGAGCTGACCGGAAGCCGGCCGCTGGGCTGGTATCTCGGCCGCTGCAGCCCCAACACGAGGCGGCTGGTGGCCGAGGAAGGCGGCTTCGTCTACGATGCCGACAGCTATGCCGACGACCTGCCCTATTGGGACGACAGCCACGGCAAGCCGCAGCTGATCGTTCCCTATACGCTGGACGCCAACGACATGCGATTCGCCACGTCGCAGGGCTTCAATTCCGGCGACCAGTTCTTCAGCTATCTCAAGGACAGCTTCGACGTCCTTTATGCCGAGGGCGCCAAGACGCCGAAGATGATGTCCATCGGGCTGCATTGCCGCCTCGTCGGACGTCCCGGCCGCGCCGCCGCCCTGGCCCGTTTCCTGGACTACGTCCAGAGCCACGACCGTGTCTGGATCTGCCGCCGGATCGACATCGCGAACCACTGGCGCGAGCAGCACCCGTACCGCGCCCTGCCGCGCAACGGCTGAGCGCCGCCGACATAAGGAGACAAGCCACGATGTTGAGATTCCTGGGCGGCGCGATCGGCATCATCTTCCTGATCGGACTCCTGGTCCTGATCGGGCTGCTGGCGCTGATCTTCTGACGATCCTGCCGGCGCTCACGGCGAGCGCCGGCTCCCGGGCTCATCGCAGGGTCGGATCGAACGGGTGCAGTTCGACCCTGCCCCCCGACGTCGTCAGCATGTGGCCCTCCGGAACCTCGTGCCAGACCGCCTCTATGGCGTCCAGCGGCTCCGACAGGACGAGGACATCCCCCTGGCTGCTCTCGAAACGGCAGCAGCCCTTGTCGACGCTGATGCCTCCCCCCAGTGCATAGAACAAGGTCGGCGAGGCCCGGTCGCTGGAATGGCGGAGTGCGTACAGCCGTTCGCCGTCGGTCAGGCAGGCGGTCAGCCGGAGCGGCTCGATGATGCCGTGGGCGGCCATGGCCTCCCCGATCTGGCGGCACGTCCGCGCGAAGGCGGCATGGACATCTTCCGCAACGCCGTTGGTCAGCAGCAGGTAGAAGATCACCTCGCTGTCGGTACTGCCCTCGCGGAACGGATAGAGGTCGTCGGCGATCAGGTTCTCGACCGCGCGCCGGACGACCGGCCAGCCGCCGATCTGCCCGTTATGCATGAACAGCCAGCGGTCAAAGCGGAACGGATGGCAGTTGACCCGGGCCGTGGATGCCCCGGTGGACGCCCGGACATGGGCGAAGAACAGCCCCGACTGGATCTGTTCGGACACGGAACGAAGATTCAGGTCGTTCCAGGCCGGCATCGTATCCCGATAGAGGCCCGGCTTCCGAAGATGCCCGTACCAGCCCAGGCCGAAACCGTCGCCGTTGGTCGGGACATGTCCGCGCTGGGCCGCGAGCGACTGGTGGATCAGGGAATTGGCAGGTTTGAACAGAAGAGTATCGATCGGGATCGGACGGCCTTGATAGGCCAGCCAACGGCACATGCTAGCTCCGCGAAGGTGTTCGGATCGTGGGGTTGACCGGAAGAGGTAAGGTTAACCCCATGGCAGAATTATGTCGATGCCCCACCCCGGAACAAACCCGAGAGCCCGCGATAGATATCCCGGTACAGTGTCAATTTGGACGCATGCCGCTCGGCCGCGGCATGGTCCGGCTCGATCACGAAATCGGTTTCGGGCGCGGTGCAGACCGCCGCCATATCCTCGCCGGTGACCGACAGACGGGCCAGCCGGGCGGCCCCGAAGGCCGGCCCCACCTCGCCGCCCTTGTGATAGGTCAAGGGGCGGCCCAGCACGTCGGCCAGGATACGCCCCCACAACCGGCTCCGCGCGCCGCCGCCGATGACGGACACGGTGCCGATCTCCGTGCCGGCCTCGGCCAGCACGTCCTGACCGTCGGCGAAGGCGTAGGCCACGCCTTCCAGCACGGCGCGGGCGAGGTCGGCGCGGTCATGATCGTGGTTCAGCCCGAAGAACACGCCCTTGGCATCGGGATCGTTGTGGGGCGTGCGCTCCCCCGACAGGTAAGGCAGGAAGAGCAACGGTCCGGTGTCGCGGTCGGCGGCCTCGACTTCCGCCAGAAGCTGGGCTTCGCTGGAGGCGCCGGTAAGTCGGGTCACCCAGGCAAGGCAGCTCGCCGCGCTCAGGATCACCGACATCTGGTGCCACAGGCCCGGGAAGCAGTGGCAGAACGCATGGACTCCGCGCGCGGGGTTGGGCGCGAATCCGGCGTTCGCGACGAACAGGACGCCCGACGTGCCGAGCGACAGGAAGGCCGATCCGGGCTTCAGCACGCCGACGCCGGCGGCCCCGGCGGCATTGTCGCCGCCGCCGCCCGCCACCTCGACCGAATCGCCCAGGCCCCAGGCGGAGGCTACCTCCGGAAGCAGAAGGCCGGTCGGTTCCGACCCCTCGAACAGTTCCGGCATTTCGCCCTCGTCCAGGTCGGTCGCCGCCAGCAGCTCCGGCGACCAGCGGCGCCGGGCCACGTCGAGCCACAGGGTCCCGGCCGAATCGGACATATCGGATGCGTAACGACCCGTCATGCGCAGGCGGACATAGTCCTTGGGCAGCAGCACTTTGGCGACTTCGCGGAAAACCTCGGGCTCGTGCCTGGCGACCCACAGCAGCTTCGGCGCGGTGAAGCCCGGCATGGCCAGGTTGCCGGCGATCTCCGAAAGCGACGGCATCCTGCGCGTCAGCTCGGCACATTCGGCACCGCTTCGGCCGTCGTTCCACAGGATGGCGGGCCGCAGGACGCGGTCCCGGCCGTCCAGCAGGGTGGCACCGTGCATCTGGCCGGACAGGCCGATGCCGGTCACCTGCGCCATCTCCGCGGGATGGGCGCGTCGCAGTTCCGCCGCAGCCGCGTTGGTGGCACGCCACCAGCTTTCCGGATCCTGCTCCGACCACAGGGGATGCGGGCGCGAGACGGTGAGCGGCGCCAACGCCTGGGCGACGACCCGCTGTTCGGTGTCCACCAGGACCGCCTTCACTCCCGATGTGCCCAGATCGATCCCAAGAAACACGAATCCGCCTCCCTGCCCGTCCATGGAGCCGCCGGGCTATTGCATGAGCCAATCCCCTGGCGCGCCTTTCATTTGCCGGTAGGCTATGCCATATCCGCCACTCACCACAACGGCGCAACGTCAGCCGAGAGGCAGCCATGGCAGAACCGGGAAGCACGATCGTCCTCCGCCACGGCCCGCTGGAATGCGCGATCAGCCCGGAGTGCGGAGGATCGATCACCCGGCTGATGCTGCACAGGGAAGATCTGCCGCCGCTCCACCTGATGCGGCCGGCCCAGCCCGGCGCCATCGACCGGTGCGAGGCGGCCGACCTGTCCTGCCATCCCCTTGTCCCCTTCTCCAACAGGATCGCCGGCAGTCACTTCGTCTTCCGGGGCCGCGCGGTGAACCTGCCGCCCAACGCGCCGTTCATCGCCGACGTGATCCACGGGCACGGCTGGCAGGCGCCCTGGACGGTTTCCAGCCACGGCGACAGCGCGGCGATGCTGACATTTGACTACGCCGCCGGGACCTGGCCCTATGCCTACAGGGCGACCCAGCGGTTCGAACTCGCAGGCGACCGCCTGACGCTGACGATGGAACTGCTGAATACGGGCGATCTTCCGATGCCGGCCGGGCTCGGGCTCCATCCCTACTTTCCGAAGCCGATCGGCACCCGCCTGACCGCGGACCTCGACGGCGTCTGGCTCGGGGACGAGGGCCATATCCCGACCGAGCGGGTGCCGCTGCCGCTCGCCTGGGATTTCCCCCACGGGATCACGCTGGACGAGGTGGTGCTCGACAACAACTTCACCGGCTGGAACGGCCGCGCGCGGATCGAGTGGCCGGGTTCGGGAACGAGCCTCCTGATCGAGGCGACGCCGCCGTTCCGGCATGCCGTCGTCTACGTGCCGCACAACCAGGATTACTTCTGCTTCGAACCGGTGAGCCACATGACCGACGCCGTCAACCGGGCCGCCGCCGGCGAGCGCGGCACCGGCTTCGCGGAGTTGGCGCCGGGCGCCACCTTCGGCGGTTCCGTCACCTTCACGGTCGAACCGGATGATTGATCCTGCGGGGATTGATCGGGGAGTCCGCACCCCCATCTCTGGCATTGATCGGGGTCCGGGCCCCTCTGGCGGGCGCCCGCGCGCCTCGTGATGTCGGACCCTTCATCTGCACGATGCACCTGGAGGGTGACCATGAGCGAAACTAACGAACCCGTCGGCAAGGCTGCCGAAACCCTTGAGAAATTCGCCAGCGACGCAGGCGCGGCGGCGAACACCGTCTCGTCCGGCTGCTCCGGACTATGGGATGCCGGAATGTCGGCGCTGGAACTGGTGATGGACGGGAAGAGCGGCGAGGCCATGGCGGTGATGTTCAGCCCCAGCCTCAGTTGCTACGACAGCGTCGTCGCCGCGATCATGGGGTTGTTCCCGTTCCTGTCCTGACCCGTTCCGCCCTTGCGCGGGAAGAGCGGCACGATCGATCCGGGGCATTTCCCGCGAGTTGAGTCCAAGAACACCGAAAAGCCATGATGTTCGGCTTTAGTTCTGTGGATACATGCGATAGACTCTGAACTGAATCAATATTTTATCGTGTGCGGTTCAGATGTCTTCTCAGGGTGGTCGGGCGGCTCCGCAGGGCTGGAACGGGGAAACGCCATGATGGCGGGATCCCATGCCCTGATCGGCTCCGCCTCGTGGCTTTACCTTGCCCACGGCATGGGCCTGCCCTTGTTCGACCCGGTGGCGCTCGGGCTGGCCGTCGCCGGTTCGCTGGGTCCCGACATAGATCATCCGAAATCATGGGTCGGACGGCGTTTGAAGTTCATCTCCGTTCCGCTGTCGAAACTGTTCGGGCACCGCGGACTGACCCACTCGATCGTTGCGGTCGTCGGATGTATCGCCGTGCTGCGCTGGGACGGGCAGCAGTGGCACCACACCCTGCCCTTCGTGATCGGCTATGCCAGCCATCTGGCAGCCGACCTGATCACGCCCGCCGGATTGTGTCTGGCTTGGCCGCTTCGGCGGACCTTCGCGTTTCCCCTGATCAGGACCGGATCCTTCGCCGAGCAGGCGCTGGTGACGATCGTCGCCGGGTGGCTTTTTGCCCGGGCACTGGGCAGTTGCGGTTGAAAATCCGAACGTAGATTGTGTGATGCAGCAAAGCCGACTGCAGTAGCCCGCATGACAAAAAGACGAAGCTGGATAGAAGTCTTTGTGCCGGGTCGGAAGAAGCTCATATGCCTGCTATAAAGCCCGACCGACAACCATAAAACACTTAGGGAGAACTCAATGCCCGACCAGTCTCTGCAGACCGTCAACGACAGCACCGCCATGCGCGCCGCACTTGTACATATCATGTTACTCGATGATTACATCGGTACGGTGCTGAGCCGGGCGGAGGCCTGCGAGCCTGGTTTTCTCCGTGACAGCCTGATCGATTATGTCGAAACGCTTCAGCGCGAACGGCTGTCCTACTACCGGATCGGCCTGAGGGACAGCCTGCCCGGCGAAGACGCCGGGCAGGCTGTCGCCCTGGACGAGGCGGCCTGACACTCAGTCCGCCGCCGCCTGGCGTTCGGCGTCGCTCAGGAAGGGATAATCCGTATAGCCTTCCGCCCCGCCGCCGTAGAACGTGTCCCGGTCCGGCTCGTTCAGCGGGGCGTTGATGCGCAGGCGCTCGACCAGATCGGGGTTGGCGATGAAAGGCCGACCGAAGGCGACCAGATCGGCCTCGCCGGTTTCGCGAAGCCTGATCGCCTTGTCTCGGTCGATCAGGTTGTTCGCGATATAGAGCCCGTTGAAGATCCGCCGCAGCTTGCGCAGGTCCACCGGGCCGGTGACCTCGCGGCTGGCACCGGTGGCACCTTCCACCAGATGCAGGTAGGCAAGGCCGAAACGGTTCAACTGTTCGACCGCATAGGTGAACACGGGATCCGGGTCGCTGTCCGAGATGTCGTTGGCCGGGCTGATCGGCGACAGGCGGATGCCGACCCGGTCGCCGCCCCAGACACCGACGACGGCTTCGGTCACTTCGAGCATCAGACGGGCGCGGTTCTCGATCGATCCGCCATAGGCATCGGTCCGCTTGTTCGTGCCGTCGCGCAGGAACTGGTCGATCAGGTAGCCGTTCGCGGCATGGATCTCGACGCCATCGAAGCCGGCGCGCTTGGCGTTCCCAGCCGCGGTCCGGTACTGCTCGACGATGCCGGGGATCTCGTCCAGGTCAAGGGCCCTCGGGGTGACGAAGGGAACGAAGCCCTCTTCCGTGAAGGCCTTGCCTTCCGGCTTGATCGCGCTCGGAGCGACGGGAAGGGCGCCGTTCTCCTGCAGGGACGGGTGCGAGATACGGCCGACATGCCACATCTGGAGGAAGATCCTGCCGCCCTTGGCGTGCACGGCGTTGGTCACCTGCTTCCAGCCCGCAACCTGCGCCTCGCTATGGATGCCGGGCGTATAAGCGTAGCCCTTGCCCTGGCGGGAGATCTGCGTCGCCTCGCTGATGATCAGGCCGGCGGTGGCCCGCTGGCCGTAATATTGCGCATGCAGGGCGAACGGGGCGTCCTCCTTGTTGGCGCGGCTGCGGGTCAGCGGGGCCATGACGATACGGTTCGCCAGGGTATAGGGGCCCAGCTTGACAGGATGGAAAAGATCGCTCTCGCTCATGGTTCTTCCTTTGGTTACGGACCGATTGGTCCAGAATTTGCGCAGAAATGGGCTGACGGTGGATCGCGTCAGTCCAGGGCTTCGAGGGTGGTCGAGACGACGTCCTCCAGGGCCTGGGGGTCACGGCCGGCTTTCGCCATGACCTGTAGGCCGCAGAGGGAATTGACGAGATACCGCGCCAGCGTGCGGGGATCGTGGCGGGCCGAGATGCCGCCGTCCGCCTGTCCGCGGGCAATCAGGCGGTGGTACAGCTCCTCCATCCGGTCCAGGTGGGCGGTGATGGCGGTTTCTATGACGGGATCGTGCGGGGCAAGCTCGACGGCGCAATTGACCGTCAGGCACCCGCGCCGGTCCCCTTCCGCCGTGGGCCGTTCAATCACGCTCCTAAGCTGGACCTCGATGAGGCGGCGGGCACACCCGCCCGAACCGACGCAGGCGTCCAGGCGGGCAGCCTCGCGGTCGCCGTAACGGCGCAACGCCGCCATGAAGGCATCGTGCTTGCTGCCGAAAAACTCGTAGAAACTGCTCTTGCTGAGGCCCATAGCCTCCAGCAGGTCCGTCATCGAGGTGCCGGCATACCCCTTGGTCCAGAACACGTGCAGCGCACGGTCCAGAGCTTCGTCGGCATTGAATTCGCGCGGTCTCGCCATGACCGATACATGGGCGTTCCGGACCGTACAGTCCAGAAAAAAAGGTGCCCGCTCCGCATGAGAAGGATCTATGCGGGTCATGAAAATTGCTCGTTTGTCCGCAAGTCCGGTTCCGCCCCACAGTCCAGGCACACGGTGATGCTGGGAGGAGGCCATGGGGGACTACGACCTGAACGGCACCCACGTCGCGAGCGCGGTCGCGATGTGTCTCTTCATACTGCTCCTGAAGACGACCCTGGACCCGAAACGGTCCTTGCGCCAAGCCCTGTTCCTGCCGCCTGGCCGGTCGCGCTGGCACAGGCTGTATTGGCGGCTGTCGCCCCTGCTGTTCGTCGCCATGGCGGCACTTGCCGCAGTCAGCTATCTGCCCCCGGCCGGCGATGCCGCGGGATGGCTGCGACTGGTCAGCCTTGGCTTGCTCGTGCCGCTGATGGCACTCGCCGCCGCTGCCGAAAGCGAGACCGGCGCCTGAGGGCTCACCGGCACCGCTTCATCGGCGCCACGGAAACCATCTCGAGTTTCAGGCAGCCTCGCTGACGGCCATGACGCCGCCGATCATGCCGTAGCAGCGGCGATCGTCGCGCATGGTCGACAGCAGGTCCATAAGGCTCTCGCGGACGAAGGGATCGGACTGCCCGGCCAGTTCGGACTCCGTGACCTCAATGAATCGCTCGATCAGGCGGGCATGGACGCGGCTGGATTGAGCGAGGCGAAGATCAGTGTAGCGGCGAACGTCGGTCATGATCGGCTCTTTCGTGAGAGGTTTGTCGAAGTGGCGCCTTGCTGTCCACGAGGCAATACTGACCTCAGAATCTTAACGACAAGTAAATATCGTTTAACGGCGGGGTTTGGTTTAGGGATTACCCCATTTTATACCGCATATGATAATGTAGATCCTGCTAATCCGTTCGGCCGAAGTCTTGACCTTTCCAACAACACTTGGCTATAGGGTTACCTCTTTCGATACGAGGCAGTGTTCTTCTGCCCGCTAAATCCTGGCCCTGACAACGAAGATCGACTAGGATCTGCGGCAATCCGGGGGAGGCAGATGCATCATGGGCGCGTTTCCGATCATCGACAGCCATGTGCACCTCTATGACCCCGCCGTCCTGAGCTATCCCTGGATGGCCGGCATTCCGGCGTTGAACCGTCCCCACCTGCCCGCCGATTTCACCGACGCCTGCGGTCCCATCCCGGTGGACCGGATGATATTCGTCGAAGTCGACGCCGCTCCCGCGGATCGGCTTGCCGAGGCGGACTGGGTAAGCGGGCTGGCGCATACCGACCCGCGCATCGGCGCCATCGTCGCGTCGGCGCCCCTCGAACTCGGAAGTGCCGTCGAACCTCATCTGGACAAGCTTGCCGAGCGTCCCCTGGTGCGGGGTGTCCGCCGGCTGATCCAATCCGAGCCCGACCCGGAATTCTGCCTTAGGCCGGATTTCATCGAGGGCGTCCGGCTGCTGCCCCGGTACGGCTTCAGCTTCGACATCTGCGTCTACCATGGACAGTTGGCAGCGGCGGTCGACCTCGTCAGGCGTTGCCCCGACGTCCGTTTCGTTCTGGACCATGCGGGCAAGCCGGGCATCCGGGCCGGGCTGATCGACCCATGGCAGGCCGACCTCCAGGCCATGGCCGAACTGCCGAACGTCTGGTGCAAGCTGTCCGGCATGGCGACCGAGGCGGACCATGCCTCTTGGAACCGCGAGGACCTGCGGCCCTATATCGACCACGTGATCGAATGCTTCGGCTTCCGCCGGGTGATGTTCGGCGGCGACTGGCCCGTCAGCACCCTGGCTACCGACTATCCACGCTGGATCGAGACCGTGCTCTGGGCGACCCAGTTCTGCTCCAGCGCGGACCGGCGCCGCCTGATGAGGGAGAACGCCGCCGAATTCTACGCGTTGTAGTCCAGGTTCCAGTCGCGGTAGCGCTCGGGATCGTTGGTCCATTCCTCCCGCACCTTGACGTGCAGGAACAGGTGGACCCGGCGCTCCAGCATTTCCTCCAGTTCCACGCGCGCAGCGGCGCCGATCTGCTTGATCCGCTGGCCACCCTTGCCGAGGATGATCGCCTTCTGGCTATCCCGCTCGGTGAAGACGACCATGGAGATCTTGACGCTGCCGTCGTCGAACTCCTCCCATCCCTCAGGCTCGACGGTGGCCGAGTAGGGCAGTTCCTGGTAAAGCTGGAGGAACAGCTTCTCGCGGACGATCTCGGCCGCCAGAAGGCGCATCGGAATGTCGGAGAGCTGGTCGGACGGGAAGTGCCATGGACCTTCTGGAATGCGGGACGCCAGATGCCTGCGCAGGTCGTCGACGCCGTTGCCGGTCTCCGCGGAGATCATGAAGGTATCGGTGTAGATGCCCTCGGCGTTCAACTCCGCGGAAAGCGCCAGCAGCTTGTCCCGCTTGATCAGGTCGATCTTGTTCAGCGCCAGGATGACTTGACGGCCGGAGTCCTTGAGCCTGGCGATGATGGCGCGGGTATCGGCGTCGATCGATTTCCGCGCGGCATCGACCAGCTGCACCACCAGATCGGCATCGCCGGCCCCCTGCCAAGCTGCGGCGACCATGGCGCGCTCCAGCCGCTTCTTGGGCGCGAAGATGCCGGGGGTGTCCACGAAGATCACCTGCGAGTCGCCCTCGGTCGCGATACCCAGCACCCGGGTCCGGGTGGTCTGGACGCGCGGCGAGACGATCGACACCTTCGCGCCGATCATGGTGTTCAGCAGGGTGGATTTGCCGGCATTGGGCGCCCCCACCAGGGCCACGAAGCCGCAGCGCGGATGTTCGGGCACAGGGTCCTGCGCTTGTTCAGCGGTCTCGTCACTCATTGATCGGTGCTCCGACGCGGCGCAGCATCTCGCTCGCCGCGGCTTTCTCTGCCGCCCGCTTCGAATTGCCCTGGGCGACGGCGGGCTCGAAGCCCTGCAGATGCACCCTGACCTCGAACTGCGGGCTGTGGTCCGGGCCGGACTGGCCCAAGGTTTCGTATACCGGCAAGGGCTTTCCCCGCCCCTGCGCCCATTCCTGGAGCGCCGTCTTGACGTCCTGCGGCGGCGACGCCGTCCGGTCGATCTGGTCGGCCCAGCGGCTGCGGATGAAGGTTTCGGCGGCGGGCAGACCGCCATCCAGGTACAGCGCGCCGATCACCGCCTCGCAGCAGTCGGCCAGGATCGTGCCGTTGGTCCGTCCGCCGGACTCCGCCTCGCCGGTTGAGAGCCGCAGGTAACGGCCGAGGTCCAACTGGGCCGCTACCTGGCTCAGGGTCTCCCAACGGACAAGGCTGGCCAGACGCCGGGCCAGCGCGCCCTCGCGCTCGCCCGGGAATCGCTCCAGCAGCCAGTTGGCGATGACCAGTCCAAGGACCCGGTCGCCCAGGAACTCCAGGCGCTCGTAGGCGAGCCCCGGAATAGCCGCCCTGCCCGGCCGCCTGCCCAGGCGTTCCATCCCGCTGACGCTGGGATGGGTCACCGCGTCCACCAGAAGGTCCGGCTGCCTGAACCGATGCCCGAGGGCGTCCGCGAGTTCGGCCAGATCGCCGGGACCGGGCTGACCGTTCTGTTGCTCGCTGCCGATGGCGGACATGCCGTCCCCCTCAGTTCACGCCGTCGAAAATACGGTCGAATCGCACGGCCCACGGCCATTTCCAGAATTCCCAGAAGCGGGCATCGTCGTCGATCGAGAAGAACAGGAACTCGGCCCGCCCGACGAGGTTCTCGACCGGGACGAACCCGACCATCGCGCCGACCCGGCTGTCGAGCGAGTTGTCGCGGTTGTCGCCCATGGCGAAGAAATGGTTCTCCGGAACCACGTACACGGGCGTATTGTCGAGCGAGGCGCTGTCGCTCTCTTCGATGATGCGGTGCTGACGACCGTTCGGCAGCGTCTCGATGTACTGGGCGACTCGGATCTGGCGGCCGAACTGGTCGGTTGTGACGAAGTCCTCCACGCGGTCGCGCTTCACCGCTTCCCCATTGATGTGCAGTACGCCGCCGATCACCTGGATCCGATCGCCGGGGAGCCCCACGATGCGCTTGATGTAGTCGGTCTTGTTGTCCCGCGGCAGCTTGAACACGGCGACGTCGCCGCGCTCAGGCTTGGTGTAGAGCAGACGACCGTCGAACAGCGGCGCGCCGAAGGCGACCGTGTACTTGCTGTAGCCATAGGAGAATTTCGAGACGAACAGGTAATCGCCCACCAGAAGCGTCGGGATCATCGATCCTGACGGGATGTTGAACGGTTCATAGGCGAAAGTCCGGACGCCGAACGCGATCACGACGGCGTATACGACCGTCTTTATGGTCTCGCCGATGCCGCCGCTCTTGTTCTTCTGCATCGATTCTGTCTGCTTTCTCGTCAATTCTGTCATGGCGTGACGCCACCCGGGGGCGGCTGCTCCGTGGCGGTCAGGTTCGAGGGGTGGAGGAGCCGTCCAGGACGGCTTCACCGGCGGGCACGGCGGATATGATGACGATGGCTTGCGCCAAAGGAAGGTCGTCGGTCAAGGTGAGATGTATCACGGGTGACATGCCCGGCGGCGTGATCTGCTTCAGGCGCTCCAGGGCGCCTCCGGTCAGAAACATGGTGGGCTGTCCGCCCGGCAGGTTCACCACGCCCATGTCGCGCCAGTAGACGCCGCGGTTCAGTCCGGTGCCGAGCGCCTTCGCGCAGGCCTCCTTGGCGGCGAACCGCTTGGCGTAACTGGCGGCGCGCTGGTTGCGCCGGTCCGACTTGTGCCGCTCCACCTCGGTGAAGACGCGGTCCAGGAACCGCTCGCCGTAACGCTCCAGGGTGCGCTCGATGCGCCGGATGTCGATCAGGTCGTTGCCGATGCCGAGGATCATGGCGTCACGCACCGCGCCGGTCGTCGGCACCGGACCGCGCACGGTCCATCAATGCGCGCATCCGCCGGATGGTCCCGTCCAGCCCGCCGAAAACCGCCTCGCCGATCAGGAAGTGCCCGATGTTCAACTCCACGATCGTCGGAATGGCCGCGACCCGGCCGACGGTGTCGAAGGCGAGGCCATGGCCCGCATGGCACTCCAGGCCGATCCGCTCTGCATGGGCGGCGGCAGTCCGGATGCGCTCCAGCTCCTGGTCGCGGACATCGTCCGCCTCGGCGTCGCAATAGGCTCCCGTGTGAAGCTCGACCACCGAGGCGCCCAGCGCCGCGGCGGCATCGAGCTGGACCGGATCGGGGTTTACGAACAGGGACACCCGGATGCCGGCGGCGCCCAGGTCCCGGATCATCGGGGCGAGCGCATCGCGGTTGCCGGCCGCGTCGAGCCCGCCCTCGGTCGTCCGCTCCTCCCGCCGTTCGGGAACGATGCAGGCGGCGTGCGGCCGGTGGCGCAGGGCGATGGCGACCATCTCCGCGGTCGCCGCCATCTCCAGGTTCAGGGGGAGGTCGATCTCCGCGACCAGCCGTTCGATGTCGTCGTCCGTGATGTGGCGCCGGTCCTCGCGCAGATGGGCCGTGATGCCGTCGGCCCCGGCCTGCGCCGCGGCGCGGGCGGCGCGAACGGGATCCGGGTGCCTGCCGCCCCGGGCATTCCGGACCGTCGCGACATGGTCGATGTTCACGCCGAGGCGCAGGGTGCGTATCATACTTCAAGCTCCAGCTTGCGGTGCCGCGCCTTTTTCGTGCGCCGCAGGACACGCCGGGCATGATAGGCGGATACCGCGGCGCGTACGGGAAAGAAGAACAGGAACCAGGCGACGATCCCCAGCAGCGTGCCGCCGATGACCATGGGCAGGAACACCTGTCCCGGATGATCGAGGATCATCGTCAGGGTCAGGTGCCGGACAGCCACTTCCCCTCCGTGCGAGTGTCCGGACACCATAGCCCCAACACGGTACGTCGCCAACCAGATGCCGGGAAAAGTCCAGGGATTTCCGACGACGGTCCCGATCGCCGACGCCAGCAGGTTGCCGCGAAGGATCAGGGCGAGACCTGCCGCGAGCAGGAAGTGGAAGCCGATGAAAGGCGTGAAGGAGACGGCGGCTCCGCATGCGAAGCCGGCCGCGATGGAGTAAGGCGTTCCCGGAAGCCGGCCGATCCGGTGACCCACGTAGGCCGAGGAGCGGCGCCATCCCGCGCGCGGCCAGAACATGTCGCGGATTCGATGGTGGAAGGCATGCTTGGTTCGGCGGCGGAACATGGTTGGGAGCGGATCAGTCTGTCTGGACAGGACGGCGTTGCGACGGGGGACAGCGGATACAGCGCCGGAGGCGCGCTTCCGCCCCCCGTCTTCGTCCTATATGGAGCCGGCGGTGCGTTCAGTCACCGTCCGCGTGCCCGATCGACCGAATTGATCACCGGAGTTGCCCGGAGAGCCGCGATGATGTTGGTCAGATGCTTCACGTCCTTGACGTCGATGTCGATCAGCATCTCGAAGAAGTCCGTGTTCCGGCTGGTGATCTTCAGGTTGGTGATGTTGCCGCCGTTCTTTCCGATCACGGTGGACAGGGTTCCCAGGCTGCCCGCCTCGTTCGCGATGATGACGTTGATGCGGCCGACATGCTCCTCGGCCGCCTCTCCGCCGCTGTCCCAACCGACATCGATCCAGCGTTCCGGCGTGTCGCTGAAGCTCTCCAGCGTCTCGCAGTCTATCGTATGGATCGTGACGCCCTTGCCGGTGGTCACGATACCGACGATGCGGTCGCCCGGCAGCGGGTGGCAGCATCCCGCGTAATGGACCGCCATGCCCGGTATCAGGCCGCGGATCGGGAGCGGGATGTCCTTCTTGTGCTTGTGCCGGGTGGACCGGCTGATCGGAACGACCTTGTCGTCCCGCTCCGACGCCGGCTTGTGGCCGGGGAAGACCGCGTTGAAGACCTCGCGCGCCGACTGGAGCCCGGCGCCGACGCTGGCGAACAGGTCGTCCACGGAGGACGCCTGGAAGATCTTCACGACGCCTTCGACCGCCTTGTCGGAGAACTCGTAGCCCTCCTGCCGGAACAGCTTCTGGAGCAGGGCCTTGCCGAGATCGATGTACTGCGAGCGCTGCTGGGTGCGGATGAACCTGCGGATCCGCGCCCTCGCCTTGCCCGTGACGACGAAGCGCTCCCAGGTCGGCGACGGCGTCTGGGCCTTGGAGGTGAAGATCTCCACCTGGTCGCCGTTCTGGAGCTGACTCCGCAGCGGCAGCATCCGCCCGTTGACCTTGGCCCCGACGCAGGTATCGCCGATCTGGCTGTGGACCGCATAGGCGAAATCGACCGGGGTGGCGCCGCGCGGCAGGGCGATCAGGTCGCCCTTGGGGGTGAAGCAGAACACCTGGTCCTGGAACAGCTCCAGCTTGGTGTGCTCCAGGAACTCCTCGGGCTTCTGGGCATGCTCCAGGATATCGAGCAGCTCACGCAGCCAGCGGTATTGGCGCCCCTCGGTGCGCTGGTGGTTCTGCTTGTAGGCCCAATGGGCGGCGACGCCCAGTTCCGCCACCTCGTGCATGTCGGTGGTGCGGATCTGCACCTCGATCCTCTGGCGCTCCGGCCCGATCACCGAGGTGTGGATGCTGCGGTAGCCGTTGGGCTTGGGAGTCGAGATGTAATCCTTGAAGCGGCCCGGCACGACCGGGTAGCGGGCATGGATGACGCCCAGGGCCTGATAGCACTGCTCGACCGAGTCGACCATGACGCGGAACGCCATGATGTCGGAGAGCTGCTCGAAGGCCACGTTCTTGCGCTGCATCTTGCGCCAGATCGAGTAGGCCGTCTTCTCCCGCCCGGTGACCGTGGCGTCGGGCAGGCCGTGCTCGGCAAGGGTATAACGCAGCTCGTCGAGGACCCGGCCGACCAGCCCGCCCTCCGACGTGCGCAGGAAAGCCAGGCGGGCGAGAATGCTGTCCCGGGCGTCGGGATTCAGCTCGGCGAAGGAGAGGTCTTCCAGCTCGTCCTTCATCTTGTGGATGCCGATGCGTTCGGCCAGCGGCGCATAGATCTCCAGCGTCTCGCGGGCGATCCGCTTCCGCTTCTCCGGGTCGCGCAGGTACGACAGCGTCCGCATGTTGTGGACTCTGTCGGCCAGCTTGACCAGCAGGACCCGGATGTCCTCCGACATGGCCAGCACCAGCTTGCGGAAATTCTCCGCCTGCTTGGCCTGGTCGGTCTGGGTCTCGATGTTCTGGAGCTCGATCCGGGACAGCTTGGTGACCCCGTCGACCAGCTTGGCGATATCGGCGCCGAACAGGCGCTGCACGTCCTCCAGGGTCGCGACCGTGTCCTCGACCGTGTCGTGCAACAGGGCCGTCACGATCGAAGCGCTGTCCAGCTTCATCTGGGTGAGGATGCCGGCGACTTCCAACGGGTGCGAGAAGTAGGGGTCGCCATTGGCCCGCGTCTGCGAACCATGGGCACGCATCGAGAAGACGTAAGCGCGGTTGAGGGCGTCCTCATCCGCGCCCGGATCATACGCCTTGACGCGCTCGACAAGTTCGTACTGCCGGATCATCGCCCCTCACCCGCGGCAAACGACGGCGTCATGAATTCGATCTCGCACACTCGTACGGCGATCCTCCCGCGATCCGACACGCGAATTTCCGGCCGGCCCCTTACTCGTAGGCCTTGCCGACATCGTCGACGTCGCGGTCGACGAGTTGGCCTTCCTCGCTGTCGATGTCGATGCCCGGCTCCTGCTCCATGTCGGCGAGGACATCATCGCCCTCCTCCACGTCGCCGTCGGCGCCCATGTCGTCGCCGCCCAGGTCGTCGTCACCCACGGTCATCTGCTGGGCCCAGGCCTGCTCGCCGGCCATCAGCTCGACGATATCGTCTTCGGGCTCGTCGGCCTCGACCACCTTCTGGTGGCCGCGGATCAGCGCGTTGCGCAACTCGTCCAGGCCGATGGTTTCGTCAGCGATCTCGCGCAGCGCCACGACCGGATTCTTGTCGTTGTCGCGGTCGATCGACAGCGGAGCACCCGTGGCGACATCCCGCGCCCGCTGGGCGGCCATCATGACCAGTTCGAAACGATTTGGGATCTTGATGACGCAATCTTCAACGGTTACGCGTGCCATAAGGGGCAAACTCCAACAATATGCCAAGCTTTTCTATATACGGTTTGGGCATGACCGAAGCAAGCGCGACACATCTCATGCCTTCGGTTCGGCCCGCTGGTCGGCGGGAAGCGCCTCGATCAGGTCCGACAGGGCGGCTCCCGTGGCCGGATGCCTCCAGTCCGGCGCGATGTCGGAGAGCGGGAGCAGGACGAAGGCCCGCTCGTGCATCCGGGGATGCGGGAGCGTCGGAGGCGTCGCGCCGTCTGTTACAAGTTCGTCATACGCGATCAGGTCCAGGTCAAGGACACGCGCTTCATTGCCAATTGTGCGGGTCCGCCCGAATTCCGCCTCGACTTCATGCAGTACTGACAAGAGGCCGGCAGGGTTCAGCCCTGTAGATACCGCGGCGACTCCGTTAACAAACCAGGGTTGATCTGACACTGGAACTGGTGCCGTCCTGAACCAGCGCGAGCGGGCGACCACAGAGATTCCGCGGTCTTGCAGCGCACCTATCGCAGCTTCGCATATGTCTTGGGGCGAGCCATACACATCACTGGAAAGGTTTGATCCTAATGCGATGAAAATCACTTTTCTCGTGACCTCCAGGGAACCTCTTGTCTGCTTGGAAACATTGCCCTATCTCTACATCGTGGCCAATGCGGCATTAAAGACCCTCCTGCTTGGCGACCGGAGCGGGACAAGAAATTGGCCGGTGCGTGACAACCATTATAGTCAAAAAGGTAATCAGATGATTTTCTATCAAGAAGAACGCATCGCAATGTTCATAGACGGTGCAAATTTATATGCTGCAGCGAGAGCGCTCGGCTTTGATATCGATTACAAACGCCTCCTTGATCTGTTCGCATCCAAAGGTCGCCTTGTCCGGGCATTTTACTATACGGCGCTAGTCGAGGATCAGGAATACTCCCCGATCCGGCCGCTGGTGGACTGGCTCGATTACAATGGTTACACCATGGTAACAAAGCCCACAAAGGAATTCACGGACGCGTCCGGCCGCCGCAAGATCAAGGGCAACATGGACATCGAACTGGCCATCGACGTGATGGAGATGGCCGAGCATGTCGACCATATCCTGCTGTTTTCCGGCGACGGCGATTTCCGGCGGCTGGTCGATGCGGTGCAGCGGAAGGGAGTGCGGGTGTCGGTGATCAGCACGGTTCGCAGCCAGCCGCCCATGGTCGCCGACGAACTGCGCCGGCAGGCGGACAACTTCATCGAACTCCAGGATCTGTCGCCGTCGATCGCCCGCGTCCACCAGCATCGCGATCCGCCGTCAAACGATCCGCACAGCAATCTCTACGAGACCGCCTGACCACCTGCCGATCTTCCGATGTCGCAGGAACGAAAAGCCGGACCGGGATGGATTTCCCGGTCCGGCTTTTCGTTTTCCAGGCGAATCATCCTTCAGCCGGAATCGCTCAGGGCTTCAGGACGACCTTGATGCAGTTGTCCTTCTTCTCCCGGAAGATCCGGTAGCCTTCGGGCGCCTGATCCAGCGGCAGCTTGTGGGTGATCACGAAGCTGGGGTCCAGGTCGCCGTCCTGGATGTGCTTCATCAGGCGCGGCAGGTACCTGTGGACGTGGGTCTGCCCCATCTTGAATTTCAGCGACTTGTTGAAGGCAGCCCCCATGGGGATCTTGTCCACCACGCCGCCATAGACGCCGGCCAGCGACACCGTACCGCCCTTGCGGCACGCCATGATCGCCTGACGCAGCGCATGGGCCCGGTCGGTGGTCATGAAGGCGGCGAACTTGACCCGGTCGTAGACCGCGTCGACGCTTCCGCCTCCATGGGCCTCCATGCCGACGGCATCGATGCAGCTGTCCGGACCGCGCCCGCCGGTCAGTTCCATCAGGCGGTCGTGAACGTCCTCCTCGTCGAAATTGATCGTGATCGCCCGGCCATCGCGCGCCATGGCGAGTCGCTCCGGCACCCGGTCGATCGCGATCACCCGCTCCGCCCCGAGGAGATAAGCGCTGCGGATCGCGAACTGCGCGACCGGCCCGCAGCCCCACACCGCGACCGTGTCGCCGGGCTCGATATCGGCGTTCTCGGCCGCCATGTAGCCGGTCGGAAAGATGTCGGTCAGGAACAGGACCTGATCGTCGCTGAAACCGTCGGGGACCTTGTAAGGCCCGACGTCGGCGTAAGGGACGCGGACATACTCGGCCTGACCGCCGGCATAGCCGCCGAACAGGTGGGTGTAGCCGAACAGCCCCGACGGCGACTGCCCCATGACCTTCGACGTCATCTCCGCATTGGGATTGGAGTTGTCGCACAACGACCAGAGGTCGTGGTCGCAGAAGTAGCAATGCCCGCAAGCTATGGTGAACGGAATGACGACACGGTCTCCGACCTTCAGCCGTCCCGGCTCCTTGCCGACCTCGACCACCTCGCCCATGAACTCGTGGCCCAGGATGTCGCCGGATTTCAGCGAGGGAATGTAGCCGCCGTACAGGTGCAGGTCCGAGCCGCAGATCGCCGTCGACGTGATCTTGACCACCGCGTCCCTGGGATTCAGGATCTTGGGATCGGGCACGGTGTCGACCCGGACATCTTCCTTGCCATGCCAGACCAGTGCGCGCATCGGAGTCTCCTTTGTCTTTCCGTCGGAGGCTCCAACCGGGTTCGGCTGGTATGGTTCCTTAATCCACGTCCTTCCCCTTGCTGCGCATCACGCGAGCCTTGTCCCGCTGCCAGTCGCGCTCCTTCTCCGAGGCGCGTTTGTCCACCTTCTTCTTGCCGCGTGCGACCCCAAGCTCGACCTTGGCGATGCCCCGCGCGTTGAAATAGATCGACAGCGGGACGATCGTGACTCCTTCGCGCTTGATGGCGCCCATCAAGCGGTTCATCTCCCGCTTGTGGACCAGCAGTTTGCGCGGCCTCTTGGTCTCGTGCTGATAATACTGGCCGGCGAGCTGGTACTCCGGGATGTAGGCGTTGACCAGATACAAGGCGCCGTTCTGCTCGCCCGCATAGGATTCGTTGATGCTGGCTTTGCCGGCCCGGAGGGATTTCACCTCCGTGCCGACCAGCATGATCCCCGCCTCGAGCGTTTCATCGATGAAGTAATCGAACCGGGCACGGCGGTTCTGAGCCGCAATCCGGCCCGAGACGGGCCCCGGCTGAGCCATGTTATTCCTCTACTTTCTTCTTCCTGCCACGCAGGTTGTCTTATGGCGTACCGCCGGGCATGCTCAGTTGAGCACGCCCGCCTTCACCATCGCCTCGCGCACCGCGGTCCGCGTCGCGTCCGTCACCGGAACCACCGGCAGCCTGACCTCCTCGGAGCAGAGGCCGAGCAGGCTGGCCGCGTACTTGACCGGCGCCGGGCTGGTCTCCAGGAACAGGGCGTGGTGGAGCGGCATCAGCTGGTCGCGCAGCCGCTCGACCGTCGGCCTGTCGTTCGCGGCCCAGGCGGCATGAAGCTGGCTGCACTGGGCGGGAGCGACGTTGGCGGTCACCGAGATGCACCCATGCCCGCCCTGCGCGAGGTAACCGACGACCGTGGCATCCTCGCCGCTGAGCTGGCAGAATTCAGGCCCGATTTCGACGCGGGTTCTTAACGGTCTGGTCAAGTCGGCCGTGGCATCCTTGACCCCGACGATATTGGGAAGCTTCGCGAGACGTGCCATAGTGGCGACCGTCATGTCGATCACGCTGCGACCCGGTATGTTGTAAATGATGATCGGAATTTCTACAGCATCGTGGATCGCCTTGTAATGCTGATACAGACCTTCCTGCGTGGGCTTGTTGTAATAGGGCGTGACGGTAAGCACGGCCTCCGCGCCCGCCTTCTTGGCGTGACGCGTGAAGGCGATCGCCTCCGCGGTCGAGTTGGAGCCGGCGCCGGCGATGACCGGCACCCGGCCGGCGGCCGCCTCGATGCACAGCTCGACGACGCGCATGTGCTCCTCATGGCTGAGGGTCGGGGACTCCCCGGTCGTCCCGACCGGAACCAGCCCGTTGGTGCCCTGGCCAATCTGCCAATCGACGAAGGACTGGAAGGCTTTCTCGTCGACTTTCCCGTTCTTGAAAGGCGTCAAGAGCGCGACGATGGACCCCGAAAACATACCGACCTCCGTACCGGCACAAGAAATAAGGCCGGCACATTAGCCGTAGCGGGCTGGTACGGCAAGTGCGCCCGCCCCGCCCATGCGCTGGTAGTCGGCCTGATGCTGGCCTTGTCCGTCGCGGCCGGTGCCTGGATGCCCGGGGCGGCGGCCGCCGAATTGGACGAACGCGACCTGTCCCTCTACCGCACCGCCTTCAGGGCCGCGGAGAGCGGCCGCTGGGACGAGGCGAAGGCCCTGGCCTCCCAGGCCGGGGAGCCGCTGCCGGCAAAGGCCATCCAGTGGCTCGACATGGCGCGGCCCGGAACCGACGCAAGCTTCGACTCCATCGCCGCCTTCATCAGCGGCAACCCGGAATGGCCGAACCTGAACACCCTGCGCAGGAACGCCGAACTGGCGATGCCGCTCTGGATGCCGGCCGCCGACGTGAAGGCCTGGTTCGAGACCCATCCGCCGCTGACCGGTGGCGGCACCTTGCGTTATGCCACGGTGCTGCTGAACGACGGCAAGACCGCGCAGGCCGCCGAACTGGTGCGCGAGCGCTGGGTGGCCGGCGGCTTCGGCCTGACCGAGGAGCAGGATTTCCGCTCGCGCTTCGGGGACCTGCTGCGTCCCAGGGACCATCTGGCCCGGTTCGAAAGGCTGATGTGGGACAACGAGGAGTCGGCCGCCCGCCGCATGCTCCCCCTGGTCGGCAGCGGGTATCAGGCGCTTGCCGAAGCCCGGTTCCACCTGGCCGGCATGAAACGGGGCAATGTCGACGCCCTGATCAACAAGGTGCCGCCCAGCCTGCGCAACGATCCCGGGCTGCTCTACGAGCGCGCACGCTGGCGGCGGCGGAAGGACCTGGATGCCGGCGCGCTGGAGATCCTGTTGGACAAGCCGGCCGAACTGGGGCGGCCGGCGGCGTGGTGGACCGAGATGCACATCCTGGCCCGCCGGTCGATCGAGCGCGGTGCCTACGCCGAGGCCTACCGCATCGCCTCCAGCCACGGGCAGGCGGACGGACTTCCGCTCGCGGAAGCCGAGTTCCTGTCGGGGTGGCTGGCGCTGCGCTTCCTCGACAGGCCGCAGCAGGCGCTGAAACATTTCGAGCGGCTGTACGCCGGCGTCAGCGCGCCGATCAGCCGGGCGCGAGGTGGTTACTGGGCCGGGCGCGCCGCCGAGGCGATGAAGCAGCCGGACGCGGCGCGCGGATGGTACGGACTGGCGGCCCAGCACGTGACGACCTTCTACGGTCAGCTTGCACAGCAACGCCTGCGCGCACCGTCCGCCGGCGCCCTGCCCGCGGAAGCGCGGCCATCCGCGGAAGCGGTCGCGGCGTTCGGACGGCGGGAATTGCCGAGGCTGGCCCGGATGTTGAACCGAATCGATCCGGTCGCCGACCGGGAGGGGATCTTCGTCCGACGGATGGGGTCGAACGCCAAGACGGCGGAGGAGTACGCCCTGGTCGCCGGGCTGGCGCGCGAAATCGGCCGTGCCGACCTGGCGGTGGCCGTCGCCAAGCAGGCGGTACAGGACGACATCACGCTGGCCGATGCCGGTTATCCCGTCGTCGCCATGCCGCAGCTCGGTTGGCTGGAACCCGCGCTGGTCCATTCCCTGATCCGGCAGGAAAGTACCTTCAACCAGAACGCGATCAGCTCTGCGGGCGCCCGGGGCCTGATGCAGCTGATGCCCGCGACCGCCAAGCAGGTCGCGAGCCAGTTGGGCATGGAGCACACCAACGGCCGGCTGACGGCCGACCCGGAGTACAACATCGCCCTGGGCAGCGCCTACATGAGGGAGTTGCTGGACCGCTTCAACGGCTCCTACATCCTCGCCATCGCGGGGTACAACGCCGGGCCCGGCCGGGTCCGCGAATGGCTCCAGACCAATGGCGATCCACGGGCGGAAGGCGTGGACGTGGTCGACTGGATCGAGTTGATTCCGATCTACGAGACGCGCAACTATGTCCAGCGGGTGATGGAAGCTCTCCACGTCTATCGCGCCCGCATGAACGGCGGCACGGCGAAGCTGCTGCTGGAGGAGGATCTGAGACGGTGAAACCATGCTGACCGGCATTTCGGCCTGCGTCTTCGACGCCTACGGAACCCTGCTGGACGTCCGGTCGGCGACCGGACACTTGGCGGGAGAGCTGGGAGACAAGGCCGACCAGGTCGGCGCCGTCTGGCGTACCCGACAACTCGAATACACCTGGCTGCTGAGCCTGATGGGAGAGCATCGGGACTTCTGGCAGGTCACGGGCGATGCGTTGGACTACGCGCTGGACGCCGCCGGGATCCAGGACGAAGGGCTGAAGCACCGGCTGATGGAGCGGTACCTGTCGCTCGACTGCTATCCGGACGTGGCCCCGGTCCTGACGGACCTGCGGCGGGCCGGATTGAGGACCGCCATTCTGTCGAACGGAACGCCCGGCATGCTGGCTGCGGGTGTCGCGAGCGCCGGGATCGCGGACGACCTTGATGCCGTCCTCTCGGTCGAGGAGGTCGGCATTTACAAGCCGCACCCGTCGGTCTATCAGCTCGCCTGCGACAGGCTTGGGCTGGCTCGCGAGCAGATCTGCTTCGTGTCGTCGAACGGGTGGGATGTCGCCGGGGCCGCGTATTTCGGCTTTCGGACCGTATGGCTGAACCGGCTCGGCCAGACGGGTGACCGGCTTCCCGGAACCCCGAAGCTCGTGATGCGCGGCCTGGAATCCCTGCCCGGCCTTGTCGCCCGCAGGAATACCTGAACAATCCCGCCGTCTTCCGTCACCAAGGGTTCGCCTATGTCTTCCGCATCCCCGCCCCCCGATGTCGGCCACCTGCCCGGTTATTCCGACGTCGTTGCCGCCGCCGAGCGGCTGGCCGGGCGCGCCGTCGTCACGCCGCTGCTGGAATCCCCGCTCCTGAACGATGCCTTGGGATGCAGGCTGCTGGTCAAGGCCGAGGTGCTTCAGCGCACCGGCAGTTTCAAGTTCCGGGGCGCTTTCAATCGCATCAGCCTGATCCCCGAAGCGGAACGCTTGCGGGGCGTGGTGGCCTTCTCGTCCGGCAATCATGCCCAGGGCGTGGCCGCCGCGGCCAGGTTGCTCGGTATCGCGGCGACCATCGTGATGCCATCGGATGCGCCCGCGATCAAGGTCGCAAACACCAGGGCCTGGGGCGCGCAGATCGTTCTGTACGACCGCTGGACCGAGGACAGGGAAGCGATCGGTGCGCGAATCTCGGCGGAGACGGGCGCCACGCTGGTCCGGCCGTACGACGATCTCCATGTCATGGCCGGCCAGGGCACGATCGGCCTGGAGCTGGCCGACCAGGCGGCAACTGTCGGCGCGCGGCCCGACATGGTGCTGGCGCCCTGCGGAGGCGGCGGAATGATCGGCGGAATCGCGCTGGCCTTGGCCGGAAGGCTGCCGGAAGCTGCGGTCCATGCCGTCGAGCCGGAGGGATTCGACGATACGCGGCGGTCGCTGGCGGCCGGCAGGCGCCTCTCCAACGATCCGGGCGCCGCGTCGTTCTGCGATGCGCTTCTGGCTGCCCAGCCGGGGGAGTTGACCTTTGCGGTCAATGCGGCGCATCTGGCGGGAGGGATCGCCGTCACCGATGCCGAGGTCTGCCGCGCGATGGCGGTGGCGCGGGACCATTTCAAGCTGGTCGTCGAACCTGGGGGCGCAGTGGCTCTGGCGGCGGTGCTGGCCGGCAGGATATCCGCGTCGGGCAAGACGGTCGCGGTCGTTTGCTCCGGCGGCAATGTCGACCCGCTCGTCTATGAAAGGGCCCTGGCTGCCGCCCATGGCGCTGCCGGCTGAGGATGCAGGGCGGGGACCATCGGTCTCCCGCCCCTTGCCACGGTCCTGATCCGGGAGGTCAGTCCGCGGCTTCGATCCGCTCGCGGTCGTTGGCGATGACCCAGGTCGTCACCAGGTCGGCCATCATTCCGGTCCTGCCGCATTTCGGGCATTCGGCCGCCAGCGCCGGACGACGCTGAACGAACGGACCCCCGTGGGCGCAACCGCAGTCAACCAGATAGCCGCCGGGGCGGCGTTCGATGATTTTCATTGCATTTCCTCCATCCGGGAGCACCAACGGATGAGAGATCGATTCCGATCCAATTCCCGGATGGCTAAACCGTCAGTACGTATGCTTACAGACCTAATCGCTCTCCCGTCCTGCCGGGCGAACGTCCATATTCTTCGAACCAGAACGGCTTTCCGGCAGGCGATTTGCGTCATGGACGATACCAAGAGCACGAATGTCAGCCCCTATCTGCTGCGACCGCTGCGAAAGCTCGAGGAGGTCATGGCCATGCGCCACGAGGACCAGCAGGGGAAGACCACCCGACGGCTGCCACCCATGACGCGCGACGGGCGCTATGTTCTGATCCTCGGGGGGAAAGGCTGAGCTGGGCCTCCGGTACTTCAGCAGGGCCGGACGGTATTAAAAGGTTCATTTGCCTTATGTTCCAGCACCGAGTATCCGCACCCGATCCGTTGAGACGATCTCCAGCGAAGGGTGATGGGCGGTGAGTTACGAAAAGTACGAGCGGATTGCTCCTCTTTACGACGTGCTGGACAAAGCCTACGAAGTTTCCTGGAAGCGGCGGCTGCGCAATGATGTATTCCGCGACGCCGGCGGGCTGATACTGGATGCCGGTGCCGGTACGGGATGCAACATTCCCTTCTATCCCAGGAACGCGCGGGTCATCGGCGTCGACAACAGTCCCGGCATGCTGGTCAGGGCCAGGAAGCGCGCAGCCAAGGAAGGCGTCAGCGCCGAATTCCTGGAAATGGATCTCACCAGGACCAGGTTTCCTGACGACCATTTCGACGTCATCGCGGCGACCTTCGTGTTCTGCGTCCTGCCGGAGGAGCTCCAGCTCCCGGTGCTGCGAGAGATGCACCGCATCTGCAAGCCGACCGGAACGATCCGCATCCTGGACTACACGATGTCGAAGAAGGCGCCGGTCCGCCTGATGATGCGCGTCGTCTCTCCCTGGCTGAACTTCGCCTTCGCGGCACGCTACACCGCGCAGTACGAATCCTATCTTCCGGAAGCCCGGCTGGCCCCGGTGAGGAACGACTTCGTCATGGGGGACGTCGTGAAGTTGCTGGTCCTGAGCCCGGAAGGGAAGCAGGGCGAAGACGTGTCCCAGCGGGAGTTCGCGGCCCTGCGGCGCGGGTGATACCTGCGGCATTCACTTGTCGGCTTCTGCTTTCGGGACGATCGTGCCGATCGCCCGTAAAGCGCATGGTCATCGCTCGGCCAGGGACGGAGCCGCCTGCCGGAGAATCCTGGAAACCGGCAAGTGGACCGTCACGCGCGTGCCGACACCGGGGGTGCTGGCGATCAGCAGGCGCCCGCCATGCAGCTCGACCAGCGAGTTCGTGATCGGCAGACCCAGTCCAGTCCCCTCGTATCTCCGGCTCAGGCTGGATTCGATCTGGGTGAACGGCTCCAGCGCCATGTCGATTTCGGCTTTCGTCATCCCGATCCCCGTATCGGCGACGGCGATGTCCAGACCGCCATCGGGCGCCGCAGCGGCGGAGACCGTGACGCTGCCTCCGCGCGCCGTGAACTTGACCGCGTTGGACAGCAGGTTCAGCAAGACTTGCTTCAGCTTCATGGCGTCCACCAGGACGTGGGGCAGGTTCTCCTGGATCTCCAGCGTGACCCGGACGTCGGCGCTCTCCGCCCGGCCGATGACGACCCTGATGGACGCCGCGAGGATCTCCGCGATATCGCCGATGTCCTCGTAGAGCTCCATCTTCCCGTCCTCGACCTTGGAATAGTCCAGGATGTCGTTGATCACCCTCAGGAGATGACGCCCCCCGTCGCGGATATCGCGCGCATATTCGGTGTAGAGCGGCTGTCCGGTCGGGCCGAAAGCCTCGTCGGCTATGATCTCGGAGAATCCGATGATCGCGTTCAGGGGCGTGCGCAGTTCGTGGCTCATGTTCGCCAGGAACTGGCTCCTGGTACGGTTCGCGAGTTCCGCCTGCTCCTTTGCCTGGCGCAAGGCCGCCTCGGCCCGCCGCTGATCGGAGATGTCCCGGGCGATCAGCAGGACCAGGGGATCCAGTTGGCCGCCTATCGGCACACCGCATGCCTCGACGCACACCGGGGTGCCGTCGAAACGGGCGAGCCAGATCTCGCAGGGGGCGATCTGCTCCCCGACGAGAAGCGCGGCTTCGATACGATCCCGGATCTCCTGCGACGTGACGCCGTCCACGAGATCCAGCACCGGGCGGGCGAGCAGTATATCGGCCGATGCTGCGCCCACCATGCGGATTCCGCTGCCGTTGATGTAGTCCACCCGCCCGTTGCGGCTGATCAGGATCAGTTCCGGCATGGCTGCGACGATGGAGACATAGATATCGTCAGCCGGCAGGCCCGGTTCCGGAGCGGTCGTCGCCGGGGCTGCTGCCCGGCTCATCTGCCGCCGCAGCCGGAACTGTAATGCCATGGCCGCCGTCGCGATCGCGGTCAGGATGGTGATGAGCGCGGCCGCGAAGGCATCGAGCACGCCCAGGGCCGCCAGGCCGAGCGTCGCCCCGACGGAAACGCAGAGGATCAGGACCCCATGGAGCGCTGCGCGGCGGACGGTACATCCAAGAGGGCCGACAGGAACCGTCTCCATCGAAGTGCCGTCCTTCAAGCTTCACAATGGGACCTGCCAATCCTGCGCCCGACAGGTTGATAATTTACTAAGTGTCGGAAATTTGTTTCATTTAAAGGTGGAAAGTCGTTCTATCAGCTCCCGTTTGACGATTTCCGCACGGTCGTTGGTCACTTGGCAGGTTCCGGCCGCCGCATGACCGCCGCCGCCAAATTCGAGCATGAGCGGGCCGACGACGACCGGCGACGTGCGGTCGAGGATCGACTTGCCCACCGCAAAAACGGTGTTCTGCTGCTTCACGCCCCAGAGGACATGCATGGAGATCCGGCAATCGGGATAGAGCGCGTAGACCATGAAGCGGTTCCCCGCATGGATGGTCTCCTCCGACCGCAGGTCCAGGACGACGAGATCCTGGTGAACCGCCGCGATGCGGGCGACCTGCTGCCTGAAAAGCTCCTCCTGGGCAAAGTAGAGTTCGACCCGTTCGGCGACGTCGGGCAGCGCCAGGATGCCGTCGATGCCGTGGTCCCGGCAACGGTCGATCAGTTCCATCATGAGTTGGTAGTTGGAGATCCGGAAATCCCGGAACCTTCCGAGTCCCGTCCTCGGATCCATCAGGAAGTTCAGCAGGGTCCAGCCGGTCGGGCGCAGGATGTCGTCGATCCCGTAGTCGGCCGAATCGGCTTGGTCGACCGCCGTCATCATCTCCTCGGAGATCCCGGTGAACCTCCCTGCCCCGCCGTAGTGATCGTAGACCACGCGGGCCGCCGAGGGCGCCTTGGGGTCGATGACATGGTTGGGATGCTGGCCGACGCGCCTGGTCTCGCTGAGATGGTGGTCGAACGCCAGATGGACGCCGGCCACGTACGGAAGGTTGGTCGTGATGTCCAGGGGACCGATGGAGATCACCCCGTCCTGCATGTCCTTGGGATGGACGAACTTGATGTCCTCGATCATGCCCAGTTCACGAAGGAGGACGGCGCAGACGAGACCATCGAAGTCGCTTCTGGTGACCAACCGGAACTTCCGTCCGTCCATCCTGCACCCACCCGTCAAATCCTATGGAGTTAGCCCTTATTATCACTTCCGCCGGCACGGTCAAGGCGTGGCCGGTCCTGCCCTTCCCCGATCACGTTGCAATCCCCGGGCGGCTTTGCTTCTATCGCTGGCCGCGTGGCCTTACCCTCCGTACGGATCAGCCGACACCGTGACCGCCATTTCCTCCAGATCCCCGACGCGGCCCCCAGTGCCTTTCGTGCTTTGCGCCGACGACTACGGTTTGTCCCCGGGGGTCAGCTCTGCGATCCGCGATCTGATCGACCGCGGCAGGCTGTCCGCTACCGGTTGCATGACCGTGACCCCGTTCTGGAAGGATCACGCGACTTGGCTGACCCCCTATGTCGACCAGGTGGACGTGGGGCTGCACCTGACCCTTACGGACCAGCAGCCGATCGGCGCCATGCCCCGCACCGCCCCCGGGGGCCGGCTGCCCTCTCTCGGCGCGCTGATGCGGCTGGCCTACAGCGGCCGCCTGGATGCCGGCGAGGTGGATGCCGAACTGAACCGCCAGATCGACGCCTTCGAATCCGCGCTGGGCCGGTCGCCGGCCTTCGTCGACGGCCATCAACACGTCCATCAGCTCCCCACCATTCGGGAAGCCGTGATCCGCGCCTTGACCGGACGGCTGAAGGAGAAGAAGCATTTGGTGCGCGAACCATACTTAAGATCGTGCCACGACAGCGCCTCATCTATCGCCGCGCGAGGCATAGCGATCCCTAAAACCTTTTTCGTTTCAATGTTATCTGGAGGCTTGCGGAAACTTGCGCGCAAGCATACGATTGCCACCAACAAAAGCTTTCGGGGAGTTTATGAATTCTCCAGACCCGTACCCTTCGGTACGATGATGGACCGCTTCGTCGAGGATTTGCCAGCACCTCGGGCAGGCATCGCGCTGGTGATGTGTCACCCCGGCATTCCTGATGATGCCTTGAGAGCGGTCGATCCGGTGGTCGAGCAGCGCCGGGTCGAGTACGAGTGGCTGGGCGGGCACGGATTGCCCGCTCTGTTGAGCAAGCGGAACCTGCGTCTGAGCAGGTTCCGGGAGTAGGATCCGCTTGGACTCGGCGGCAATGGCATCAAGGGGTCTTCTGGTAAAAGGGAACGCCGGTCAGTTGAAGTTGCTGTGATGCAGGGTCCAGACATGGCTCTGCAATGCGGTCCGAACCCGCCTGAACTCATCCTGGATCTGCAGCATTTTCTGGTTGCCTTCTTCCCGAAATCCACGCGTCGGCATGTCGCGACATCGGGCCAGAAGCTTGACCAGGCGAATCGCCCCTATGTGGGTGGAGCTGCTGCCCAGGGAATCGGCGTGCTCCCGGAAGCTGACCACGTCCCCTTCGTTCAATGCCTTGACCATCGCATCGATCAATTCGGCACCATCGGTGAGGAAAACGGAGATGACGTCCTCCAGAAAGCCATTGTCGGGGTCCAGCGACTGGAGCGCGTCCAGCGCATCCTCGTCGATGCAGGGCTCCGCGACGGTGGAAAACCGGGGATGGGCCGAAATCGACGCGACCACGCCGGTCTCCAAGGCCTCGCGGGCACTCAACGATGCCGCGCCGAGACGATCGACCGCTTCGAGCAGCCGGAACTCCTCGACCGGTACTGGAAGCACCTCGTTCATTCCGGCTGCGATGCAGCGCTTGCGGGCCGGATCGGTCAGCCCGGGGACCAGCCCTACGATCGGCAGATGCGCATCCTCCGACCGCATGAAGCGGTACATGCGGACGAGGTCGAGGGCATTGGGGTCCCGCAGTTGGAGGTCGAGCAGCATCACGTCGAGGCCACCCTTGTGCAGCAGGTCGAGCGCCGTGTTTCCGTCCTCGGCGATCAGCAGGGTATGCCCGGCACGTTCGAGCAGTCGGCGAAGGCTCCGCAGGCCGAACCGGCTGTTCTCGGCGAGAAGGATCCTGAACCGCCTTCTCGGGGGGCCGATGGTCCGACCGAGGAAGGAGCCGGCGATAAAGGCCGACTGGGCAGGCAGCAGCAAAAGCCCCACCGCGACTCCGACGATCAGGAACGGCGTCTCGGACAGCACGCCGGTGAAGGCCGCCACCACGGACAGCCCGGCGACGCCGCCGGCCGACGCCAGGATCAGGCCGGCCCTGCCATCGCCGAGGCCGCTGGCGAGCGCGATCCCCAGGTAGCAGAACATCCAGACCTGCATCGGCGGACCGCCCAGGCACAGCAGCGCGGTCACGCAGACAAGGTCGGCACAGGCGGCGCAGATGCGGCGCCTCCGACAGGCCTGCCTGCGTCGAAGCAGATCGATCAGGATGATCCAGCCGCCGAGAGAACCGGCCTGGAGGATCAGCATCGCGGCTTCCAGCCGCTCGACCTCCGGAACCGGCGAAACCGCCATGACGCCGGCGGCGTAAAGCATCATGACGGTGAGTCCCACGATGCGCAGGATCGCCAGGACGACCTCGTCGACGCACCGGAACATGATCTCCCGCCACGCATCGCGCAGGGCGCGCCGCCATGCGATCCATCCGGTCCCGACCGGTCCCGCCGCCAGCAACGCGACCGTCAGGATCGGCATCAGCAGGGACTCGACGCCGGAAAGGGCGTGGAACGCCAGGGCCGCGGACAAACCCAGCACGGCGGAGCCGAATGAAATCACCAGGCCCCGGACCCGGCCCGGAGGAGGCGCAGGCAGGTCGAGTTCGCCATCGGGGCCGATGGTCTGGTCCGGGATCTGCCCGGTCATGCCTTTTCTCCATCGCCGGTGCGGGCACAGGCGGTCACGTCCATCGACACGGTGACGATCCGCACGATGGTGCCGGCCCGGTCACGCACGGGTGTCTTAAGCGTAACCAGGGTGCGGCACACGCCGTCGGGCATCTCGACCTCCTCCTCGAACGGCGTCATCGGTTCGCCTCGGGCGGCCACGCGCCGATCCAGCGCCATGGCACGCGCTCCGCCGTCGCGCGGCAGCAGATCCGCAGGGGATCGCCCGACCGCCCGTTCCGCAGTAACTCCCAGTGCCGCCGCATAGGTACGGTTGACATACTGGTACCTTCCATCCGGCCCAGTAGCGGAGACCATGGCCGGCACTGTGTCCAGTACTTCGACGAGGTCGCGACAACGAGCCACGGTTGCGCGCACTCCCTGGCCACGTAGGAGCAGGTGCTGGCGTCTCAACGTCAGCAGAGTCCGCACCCTGGCGCGGAATTCCAGCGGGTCGACCGGCCCCAGGAGAAAGTCGTCCGCCCCTGCTTCCAGCGCCTGGCGGCGCAGCCTGGCATCGTCGAAGGCGGTGACGACGACGACGGGCACATGGGTGCGATCCGGCTGAGCCCGGAAACGGCGGATGAAGGCGGCGCCGTCCAGGACCGGCATCTTGAAATCGGTGATGCAAAGGTCCGGACAGTTGGATGCGGTCCAGTCCAGGGCCTCCACCGGATCGGCAAAGGCGTGGACGATGATGTCAGCGGCCAGCGATCCGGCCAGCTTTGAAAGGATCTTCAAATTGATGCGGCGATCGTCCACGACGACGACGATGGGCATAGGTGCGCAATGGGCTCGGGGCGACTCATGGAACTAGCGCGCGACACCCCATAACCGACACTGCGGCATCGCTCAGCATGCACCCTACCCAATCATTCTTGACGGGAAGTTACCAATCCGTGGACACGTAATGATAATGGAACGAACCTATAGAAGGCAGGTTCTCTCCGCTGCGCGCTCCAGTTCCAGGTCACGCAGCTTGAAACGCTGGATCTTGCCCGTTTCAGTTCGTGGCAGGGCGGTCATGAACTCGACCGCGCGCGGGTATTTGTAGCGGGCGAGATGTTTTCTCACGAAGGCCTGAAGTTCCGCTGCCAGTTCGGGGCCGCCCCGCACGCCGTCGGATGGAACGACGAAGGCCTTGGGGACGGTCCCTCGCCGATCGTCGGGAGAAGCGACCACCGCGCACTCGCGCACGGCGTGATGCTCCAGCAGCACCTCCTCGACCTCGATGCCGGAAATATTGTATCCGGAGGAAACGATCATGTCGTCGGTGCGGCCCCGGTACCAGAAATAGCCGTCGTCATCGACCAGGAAGGCATCTCCCGGCAGGTTCCAGCCATGCTGCACGTATTCGGCTTGGCGGGGATCGTCCAGGTAGCGACAGCCCACCGGGCCACGGATCGCCAAGCGCCCCACCCGCCCGGCCGGAAGCGGACGGAAAGTCTCGTCCACGACCATGGCCTGATATCCCGACAGGGGCTTGCCCGTTGCGCCGGGGCGCAGCGCATCGGGCGGGTTTGCCATGAAGGTATGCAGCATCTCGGTTGAGCCGATAGTATCGATGATGGGCAGGCCGGTTGCTTCGAACCAGGCATCGAAGGTCCGGCGGGGCAGCGCCTCTGCTGCCGAGATACAGGCGCGCAAGGTGGGAAATGCCCGTCCGCGCCCCAGGTCGGCCATGGCGCGATAGCCGGTCGGAACCGAGAAGATCAGGGAGACGCCGTGTTCGGCCATCGCGTCGAGCAGCGCCTCGGGCGTCGCTGTCTCGACCAGGACACTGACGGCCCCGAGCCTCAGCGGAAACAGGACCGCCGCACCGAGGCCGTATGTGAAAGCCAGGGAGGACCCGGCGCAGAACACGTCATCGGGTCCGGCATTCAGGATCTCGCGCGGCAGCCCTTCCGTGACGGCCATCAGGTCGCGCTGGAAATGGACGACGGCCTTGGGGCTCCCTGTGGTTCCGGACGTGAAGGCGATCAGGCAGACATCGCCGGCGTCGGTCGCGAAGGCCTCGAATCCGGGCGGCTGCTCCGCCATCCGTTCCGTCAGCTCGCCGAACGGCAGCACCACCGGCCCGGCGCCCGTCGCGGCATCCAGGGCGGCCAACTCCGGCAGTAGCCGATCGTCGCACAGCGCCAGCCGGGCTTCGGCCTTGGCGCAGATCACGCCGAGCTCGCGGCTGCGCAACAGAGGCATCGTCGGAACGACGACTCCACCGGCTTTCGCGACCGCCAGCCAGCAGGCGACCAGCATCGGCGAATTCGGAGCGCGCAGCAGGACGCGGTTGCCGGCAACGAGGCCGAAGCCGCCGGTAAGCACCGAGGCGATGCGATCGATCCGGTCAGCCAGTTCGGCATAGGTGGTCACCCGTCCCGACTCAGCTTCGATCAGGCATGGCCGGGAACCGCGCCCCTCGCGCACATGGCGGTCCACCAGTTCGACGGCGATGTTGAGCGGACCCTCGAAGCGGTATCTGGGCTGGTCGAAGAGTAATTCCGGCCACTGGTTCCGCGGCGGCAGCCGGTCGCGCGCGAACGCGTCGAACCGGCCGGCGTTGCCGCGTCCGGCATCGGGAGTGGGCGAATCGCCTCTGCCGCTCGTCTGGGACATGACTGGTCGTACCATGCAGGGATGGCGGTCGGCAACCGGACCCCGGAGCGCCGGTTGCCGCTGGCTATCTGCCCATATAGTCGTCGATTTCCGTCTGCTGCATCACGTGGGTGGTGCCATGGATGATGCCGTTCGCCACCTGCATGATCTTGTGAAGCATTTCGACGGAGGTCGAGCAATCGAAGCGCAGCCGGTCGGAATCGTCGGCGGCGATCGCCGCCTCCATTCGGCCGAGCGTGAACAGGATCACCGCATCCATCTGCGCGATCGTCGCCTCGAACGGGGAGCGGAACTTGTTCGGAACATGGTCGTAGGCCTCGATCGCCAGTTCCTTCTCGGAGAAGCCGCTGTCACGGAAATGCTGCTGATAGGACTTGGGATGCCAGGCCCGGCAGTCCTCGACCATGTCGGGCATATCCGGAACCATTTCGATCAGCATGACGATCTCGTTGAAATGGTTCAGGTAATCCGTGGCAAGCAGGGTCTTGCCGGAGATGTTCGCGTCGCGGACGCGGTCGCGCCATGCCACGAAGTCGTGAAGCTCGTGTTCCGGAATGCCCTGGAGAATCTGGGCGTCGATTTCTTCTTCAGACATAGGCAAATCCGGCTTGACAAAGAAATACTGCAAAAGCCCAAAGATACATCAACCTTGACAGGTACGCGACGGTACTAAACCCGGCGCGATCGCAATGATATCCCATGGACACTACCAGAAACCATCGGCAAACCGGTGGGATTTGCTAGCCGGAATGACAGAGGAACGACGAAAAGAGCCGCCCGCGGGCATAGGACCCGCGTGGCGGCTTCGCAGTGGCTGGCGGTTCAGGGAGGAATCACACCATTGCACTGGGAACACGCCTTTGCCTGCCAAGTTCCGAAGAATTCTTCAGCCTCGAACCGTTTCAGGATGAAGGGCATTTCGGTCTCTTCGGCTTGCAGAACACGAGCAGACTCGGTGTCCGGCAGGAAAAGAAAGGGTGCGTCGCCAGATGCCTGACGGCCGCACCCTAGGTCGGGAACACTTGCCTCACCCTCAGCTAGGGCTCATTAACCTTATTCCGCAATCCCTTGCAGTTTGGTTAACGACACCGCCGCTCCCGGCATCCCTTGCAGGCTTGCCGTCGGAGCTGCCCCCGATCCGCCGGTCAGTGGCCGTGCCCGTCCCCATCGGTCGCGGGATCCAGGAACCGGTGCATGTGGACGATGAAATAGCGCATGTGCGCGTCGTCGATGGTGGCCGCTGCGGCACCGCGCCAAGCCTTGTAGGCCTCGGCGTAGTTCGGAAAGATGCCGACGATGTGAAGCTTGTTCGGATCGACGAACTCGGTCGAGTCCGGGCTGACCAGCTGTCCGCCGAAAACCAGGTGAAGCAGTTGCTTGTTGGGCACCGAGAGCCTCCTTCTACTCAGATCGGGAGGGCGGTCCGGTCCAGTGGTCCGCCAACGGCCGCGAATCCGCCGGCAGAGCCGCCATGGCGCCCGATGACCGCCCGCTGGCCGCGCTATAGCATGGCTGAACCCGTGATGCCCGAGCTATACGAATCCCGCGGCGGCCATACGATGGAGCTGCGGCGAGATGCCGCTGAAGCTGCGCTTTCCTCGGGAGAGGGGCTGCACCTGTTTCATCCCATGGTCATCGGACGGGTCCGCTCGACACAGGGCATGGCACGCCCCTCGAGGACCGCGTCCAGCCGCGCCAGCCCCGCTTCCCAGGAATGGTATGCCTGGACCCGGGCGCGGGCGGCGCGCCCGACCGCCGTCCCCAGCGGCGGGTACAGGGCGGCAAGCACGGCCTGGGCGACGTCCGCTGGCTCCGCGGCAAGCCAGAGGTCCTGCTCGATCTGGTCACGGAAGGCGCCGAGCGCGCCCGGCGTCGCCACGACCGGCCGTCCCATCGCCATCGCCTCCAGCACCGGACGGGGATTGGGCAGGCTGAAGGGGGCGACCACGACGGCGGCGTGGGCGAGCCAGGGGCGCATGTCGCGGACACCGGTCGCAAGGGTGACGCCGGGGCAAGCCGTGGGCGGTGGAAACCCGGAGCCGAGATCCCGGGTAGCCAGGATCAGCCGGCAATCGGGCGCCGCGGCGCGTACGCGGGGCAGCACCTCGACGGCGAACCACTTCGCGGCATCGACATCGGCCGGCCCATCCAGCGCACAGGCCATCAGGATCGAGCGGCCGCCGAACGGCAGCGGCGGCGGGTAGCGGCCATCGTTGGGCGAGAAGCGGACGGTGTCGATGCCGTCGGGAACATGATGGATCCGGCCGGCGACCTCGGGCAACAGCCGTCGGAGCTTGGCGACCGCGGGTGCCGAGTTCAGAAGGCTGGCATCCCAGGAGGCAAGGCGGTGCTGGTCCAGCAGCAGCATCGCGCGCAGTTCCCGGGTCCGGAGCCAGCGCCAGATCCCCTGGGCGGGCCGCCACTGCTCCGTCGCCGACTCCCCTCCCCAGGGGTTGCCGTCGATATCCGAACGGTCGAGGACGCGCCGCGCCGGCAGGTCCGGACGCATCAGGGCGTATGGCGCCATGGCGGCACAGAGCGCCAGGACGCGGGTCGGACGGCGCTCGCTCCAGATCCGCTCTACCCAGATCGACAGCCCGGCATCCCTGCCCGGCCGCAAGGGCCGGTTGAACCCGAACAGGCCTGCCGGGCCCGGTCCCTTGGCTGCCGGTGGGCAACCGCGGGCAAAGAAGACGCTGTGGCAGAACTGGCGGACGAAACCCTCCTGCCGCCGATCGATCGAGTCGTCCGCGAAGCAGCCGAGATGGACCCGATAACGTCCCGAAAGATACCGCAGCATACGCCAGGCGCGTGGCGAGGCACCGGATTGCTCCGGGTGCGGAATGTGGGGAGTGAGAAGCAACAGGTCCTGCATCGCGATGGGATAACCCACCGCTCTGGGGCATGGTTCCGGGACTGGAACGAACACTTTCGAGCCACCGGCACACTGCTCGCAACGGCAGTCCATGGGCACGACCTTGACAACCGTTCCGCGTCCTTCGACTCTCCGCGCTGAAATCAATAAAACCCATTGCGAGGTATATCAATCATGCGGAAGAGCAGCATTGCCGCCGTTGCGGCCATCGTCGGTGCGCTCCTGGTCGGGACCGCTATCCTGTCCGCCGGCGTCCAAGCCGCCGACGATCCGGTGAAGGTCCGCAAGGAAGGCTTCGACGGCAACAAGAAGGCGATGGGAGCCATCAAGAAGATCCTGGAGGATGGTGCCGACCTGGGAGGCGCCGCCGCCCCCGCGCAGTCCCTCGCCTCCTTCGCCAAGCAGGTGCCCGGGCTGTTCCCGGCCGGGTCCGACAAGGGCGACACGAAGGCCAAGCCGGCGATCTGGACCAGCCCCGCCGACTTCACCGCGAAGGCCCAGGCGTTCGAGACGGAAAGCGCCAAGCTCGTCCAGGTGATCGCATCCGGAGAGAAGGCGGCGGTTCAGAAACAGTTCGGTGCGGTCGGCGGCACCTGCAAGGCTTGCCACGACGCATACCGGGCGGAATAGCCCCTAGTCCCGACCGGACCGCCGCCGGGGGGCTGCCTCGCGACGCTGGCCGGTCAGGCGACCGTCACCAGCGTCGCGACCAGCGCCACGGCCAGAGCGGCGATCAGGGCGGCCGGCAGCAGCCCCGCTTGACTTGGCGGGTCCACGGTGATTCCGTCCGGGACGATCTTGCGTCCCGTCAGCATCGGCCGGACGAGATTTTCCCCGCGAAGGAGCAGATATCCCGCGATGACGGCGACGTGTACCGCGATCATCGCCAGGATCAGGTTGAATGCCAGACGGTGGACCGTGCTGAGCAGTTTCACCACGGCAATTCCGGCATGGGGGACCAGCGGCCCGTCGACCAGGATGTCGTCGCTGGTGAAAAGGCCGCTCCCCGCCTGCACCGTCAGGACCAGGAGAAGCGCCGCGACCATCCATCCGCCCAAGGGGTTGTGTCCGAGAACAGGGCGGGGGTGCGTGCCGGATGACCGCAGCTCGCGCAGATGCTCGAAGGCCGCCGCCGGCCCCTTCAGGAAATCGCTGAACCGGGCGGACCTGCTGCCGACGAAGCCCCAGGCCAGACGGAACAGCAACAGCGACAGTATGAAATAGCCGCTGACGAAATGAACACGCATCCAGCCGAGTTCGCCGCTTGCCCAGGAGGTGCCGACCGCCGCCACCAGAAGCCAATGAAACAGCCGGACCGGCAGGTCCCAGACGGCCACGGAACGCGCCCGGGCGCTCTTATCATACTCCTTCATGATGACTCCCTGGCATGCTACGGTAGGTCCGTTGATGATGCGGCGCGAATGGTTGACGGCCGGCGGTGGCATTCGCCGGCCGCGCGGTTATCGGGGCGATCATAGGGCCGATCGAAATCCCGCAAAGGAAGAACAACAGCGGCCAATCGCCTCTGTCGGCAATGCAACGGCGGGCACTATCCCGAAAGACTTAACCTTTCGCGCAGCAGACAACATCGTTTGCCGCACTACTCTTTATGCTCGCTCAAAAATGAGGCCGGGGACTACACTTGCGCAGTCGGCTTGAATTCGTTCCGCGCGCGGGATAAACAGACACCATCCCTTCAAGGAACGGAAGGGGACCTGCGGAGGATATATGGAAGCGCAAGCCCGGAGACTGATGGCTCAGTTGCCGTACATGCGACGCTACGGGCGCGCGCTCACCGGCTCCACGTCGCGCGGCGACGATCTGGTTACGCGTGCGGTGGAAGCCGCGCTGGCCGACCCCGAGCGCTACCACCTGGAAGGCGACGAGGAAACGGTGACGCGGCGCCGGCTTTACGCGCTGCTCAACGATCTGTTCGATACCGAACCCGCATTGTCCGAGGCGCCGGAGCCTGGGCACCCGATCGAGGCGGCGCTGAGCAGCCTTCCGGAACTCGAGCGCCGCGTCTTCCTGCTGGTCAGCCTGGAAGAGTTGTCGACGACGCAGGCGGCGGAGGTGATCGGGGTGCCGGTGGAGCAGGTGCGGGAGGCTCTCGGCAGGGCGCAAAACGCCATGCGCGAGCAGTTGGTCGCGAACATCCTGATCGTAGAGGACGACGCGATCATCGCCTACGACCTGACCGAAACCGTTCTGGCCATGGGCCACAAGGTCTGCGGCACGGCTGCAACGATGGAAGAGGCGCTGGCGACCGCCGCTGCCAACCAGCCCAGCCTGGCGCTGATGGACCTGCGTCTGGCGCATGGCGGGAGCGGCATCACCACGGCCCAGGCCCTGCGGGAATCGCGGGCGCTGCCGATCATCTTCGTCACGGCTTTCGCCGAGGAACTCAAGCAGCGGGGCCTCGACTACCTGGGACCGGTCATCAAGAAGCCCTTCACCCGCGAGCAGATCGAGCGGGCGATCACCCAGGCGGTGTTCACGCCGCGCCCGGGCGACGCCAAGTCGACCCTGGCCGGCCGATCGGTCGGATAGCCTCACTCCGTCAGTGATCGTGATCGCACCGTTCCGGCAGCGGCGCCGGGGCCGACAATGTGCCTGCGAAGTATCCTTTCACCGCGGCGACCGGGTCGGTCTCCGACGTCAGGACGGCCTGGATACCCCGGTTCGCGCATTTCCGGATGAACTTCTCCCGGGCATTCCCCGTGATGACGACGGTGACCTCGTCCAGCGGGTGCGCACCTTCGCCCTCGAACACGTGGAAGATCTGGTCTTCCGCCAGGAACAGATCCTTGACCTTGACCGGCTCCGTTCCCGCCTCGCCCTCGTAGACGAGGAAGCTCCGGCACCGGCCGGCATGGGGAGTGATGGTCTCCAGATCGAGGCTGGTAAGGGCGAAGCGCATGCTCGGGAACTCCTGATACGACGACTGTCCCCGAACATGCGACGGCCGGCGGCCCGGCATCATTGAAGTGCCGCAACCACCGGCCTGCATGTCGATTTGCCGCAGAGGCCGGCTTACTGACGGATCATTCCGAGGATCTCGTGGGCCGCTTTCGGAATGTTGGTCCCCGGACCGTAGATCGCGGCGACACCGGACTTCAGCAGGAAATCATAATCCTGCGGCGGGATGACGCCGCCGCAGACCACGATGATGTCGTCCGATCCGGCCTTCTTCAGTTCCTCGACCAGCGCCGGGACCAGCGTCTTGTGGCCGGCTGCCTGGCTGGACACGCCGATGACGTGCACGTCGTTCTCCACCGCCTGCCGGGCCGCCTCGTCCGGGGTCTGGAACAACGGCCCGACATCGACGTCGAAGCCGATGTCGGCGAAGGCTGTGGCGATTACCTTGGCGCCGCGGTCGTGTCCGTCCTGGCCCATCTTGACCACCAGCATGCGGGGACGCCGCCCCTCCTCCTCGGCGAAGGCCTTGACCTCCTGCTGGATCGTGGCGAAGCCCTCGTCGCCCTCGTAGGCGGCGCCGTAGACGCCGCTGACAGAGCGGATCACCGCCCGGTGCCGGGTGAAGACGGATTCGAGCGCGTCGGAGATCTCGCCGACGGTCGCCCGCGCCCGGGTGGCCTTGACCGCGAGGTCGAGCAGGTTGCCGCTGCCGTCCTTCGCCGCCTGGGTCAGCGCGTCGAGCGAGGCCCGCCACGCCGCCTCGTCGCGGCTGGCCCGGATCCGCTGGAGCCGGGCGACCTGCTGCTCGCGGACCACGGTGTTGTCGATGTCCAGCACGTCGACCTTTTCGGGGTTGGCGACGCGGTACTTGTTGACGCCGACGACCACTTCCTCCGCCCGGTCGATGCGGGCCTGGCGCTTGGCGGCGGCCTCCTCGATCTTCAGCTTGGGCATGCCGCTCTCGACCGCTCGAGTCATGCCGCCCAGCCCCTCGACCTCGTCGATCAGGGCCTGGGCATGGGACGCCAGCGAATTGGTCAGCGCCTCGATATAATAGGAGCCGCCGAGCGGATCGACCACGTGGGGAATGCCGGTCTCCTCCGCGATGATCAGCTGCGTGTTGCGCGCGATCCGGGCGGAGAACGGCGTGGGCAGGCCCAGCGCCTCGTCATAGGCGTTGGTGTGCAGCGACTGGGTGCCGCCCAGCACGGCGGCCATGGCCTCCACCGTGGTGCGGATGATGTTGTTGTAGGGGTCCTGCTCGGTCAGCGACACGCCGGAAGTCTGGCAGTGGGTGCGCAGCGCCAGCGAGCGCGCATCCTTGGGCTCGAAATTCTTCTGCATCAGCCGGGCCCACAGCAGGCGGGCGGCCCGCAGCTTCGCGATCTCCATGAAGAAGTTCATGCCGATGGCGAAGAAGAACGACAGGCGCGGCGCGAACTGGTCGACCTTCAGCCCCTTGGACTTGGCCGCGCGGACATATTCCAGCCCGTCGGCCAGGGTGAAAGCCAGCTCCTGCACCGCGGTCGCCCCGGCCTCCTGCATGTGGTAGCCGCTGATCGAGATCGAGTTGAAACGCGGCATGTTCAGCGCCGTGTACTCGATGATGTCGGCGACGATCCGCATGCTGGGCGCGGGCGGGTAGATGTAGGTGTTGCGGACCATGAACTCCTTGAGGATGTCGTTCTGGATGGTCCCGGCCAGCTTGTCCTGGCTGACGCCCTGCTCCTCCGCCGCGACGATGTATCCCGCCAGGACCGGCAGCACCGCGCCGTTCATGGTCATCGAGACTGTCATCTTGTCCAGCGGGATGTCGGCGAACAGGATCTTCATGTCCTCGACGCTGTCGATCGCCACCCCGGCCTTGCCGACGTCGCCGACCACGCGCGGATGGTCGCTGTCATAGCCCCGGTGGGTCGCCAGGTCGAAGGCGACGGACAGCCCCATCTGTCCAGCCGCGAGGTTCTGCTTGTAGAACTTGTTGCTCTCTTCCGCGGTGGAGAAGCCTGCATACTGGCGGATCGTCCAGGGCCGGTGCGAATACATTGTCGCGCGCGGCCCGCGCGTGAACGGCGCGAAGCCCGGCAAGGTTTCCAGCTCCAGCCCGGCGAGGTCGTCGGCGGTATAGAGCGGCTTGACCGGGATGCCTTCCGGCGTGTCCCAGACCAGCGTGTCGGGCGAGGCGCCGCCGGTGTCCTTGGTGGCGAGCGCGGTCCAGTCGGCCAGCGTCTTCTTGGGGAAATCGACCATGGGACAATCCTCCGGGGCGGGCTAAGCGTCTTGTTCGACGGTGTCTTCGGAACGGTATCGTATCAGAACAGGCGGTGGGCCATGCGGTCACGTGCCGCAGCATGCAGGGACGCGCCCCCTGATGGAGGCGCGTCCCCGTGCCCGATCAGCCCCGGTTCTGTGACCGGCGTGCGACCACGGTCCAGGCGGCGTGCATCAGCGCGGCACCCAGGGCGGTCTTGAGAAGCGTCGCGGCGACGAAGGGCGTCAGGCCGACCGCAACGGCCTTGTCCATCCCGAACAGCACGGCGAGCCAGGCGACGCCGGGGATGAACAGCAGGGCATGCCCGATCGACATGGCGGCCACCGCCTTGACCGGGCTGCGGTCCCAGCCGCGCTCGGCCAGCCAGCCGATCAGGCCGGCGGCCATGACGAAGCCGACCAGGTAACCGGCGGTCGGTCCGGTCATGTAGGCGAATCCGGCGCCCGTGCCGGCGAACACGGGCAGGCCGGCCATGCCCTCGGCCAGGTAAAGCAGGACGGTCGCCATGGCGAGCCGGCTGCCATAGGCCATGCCGAGCATCATGATGACGAGGCTCTGCATCGTCATCGGGACCGGCCAGAACGGCACCTGGGCCTTGGCCGAAAGGGCCAGCAGCAGGCTGCCGGCAAGGGCGAACCCCGCGGCGCGGATCAGGCTTCCGCCGGGCGCCAGGGTATCGAGCAGCGTCGGGTGGGTCGGAGAGAACGACTTCATGTCACTGTCCTTCGGGGGAGCGCGTTCAGGCGAACTCGATGATGATCTGGTCCACGGCGAGGCTGCTGCCCGGAGCCGCATGGATCTTCGCCACCTTGCCGTCCTGCTCGGCGCGCAGCAGGTTCTCCATCTTCATGGCCTCGACCACCGCCAGTTCCTGGCCGGCCTTGACCTCCTGTCCCACTTCGACCGCGACGCGGGCGAGCAGGCCCGGCATGGGCGACAGCAGGAACTTGGACATGTCGGGCGGCAGCTTGACCGGCATCAGGTCGGCCAGCTGGGCAGCCCGGGGGCTCAGCACCTGCGCCTTCATCTCCGCCCCGGCATGGATCAGCCGGTAGCCGGTGCCGATCCGGTCCAGCTGGATCGACAGGGGCCGGTAGTTGACCGTGCCGGTCCACAGCGGCTGGCCGATCTCCCAGTCCGAGCGGACCTCGAACCGCTTGCCGCCGAAGACCACGTCATAACCGTCGTCGACCGGATCAACCGTGCAGGGATGGTTGGTCCGCTCGGTCCGCACCACCCAGTCCCGCGCCACCTTGTGGCGGGCTCCCGGCATCTGGCCGCTGATGGTGGCGGCCCGCTCCTCCACCTTGCGCTGGACGGAGGCGGCCACCGCCATCAGCCGCTCGTTCGTGTCGGTGTCGAGCGACAGGCCGTGGAAGCCGTCGGGGAATTCCTCGGCGATGAAGTTGGTGGTCAGCCGGCCCTCGACGAACCGCGAATGGTTCATCAGCGCCGACAGGAAGCTGATGTTGTGTGCCACGCCGCGGATCTGGAACTTGTCCAGCGCTTCCCGCATGTGGTGGATCGCGCTGTTGCGGTCGGCGCCCCGGCTGATCAGCTTGGCGATCATCGGGTCGTAGAACATGCTGATCTCGCCGCCGTCATAGACGCCGGTGTCGACGCGGGTATGCGCGTCCTCCGCCGGCGGGACGTAGCGGGTCAGGCGGCCGGTGGACGGCAGGAAGCCGCGGGTCGGGTCCTCGGCATAGACGCGGGCCTCGATCGACCAGCCGTTCAGCTCGACGTCGCTCTGCTGGAGCTTCAGCTTCTCGCCGGCGGCGACGCGGATCATCTGCTCGACGAGGTCGAGGCCGACCACCAGCTCGGTCACCGGGTGCTCGACCTGGAGCCGGGTGTTCATCTCCAGGAAGTAGAAGTTGCGGTTGGCGTCGACGATGAACTCGACCGTGCCGGCCGACTTGTATTCCACCGCCTTGGCCAGGGCCACCGCCTGCTCGCCCATCGCCTTGCGGGTCGCGGGGTCGATGAAGGGGCTCGGCGCCTCCTCGATGACCTTCTGGTGGCGGCGCTGGATCGAGCATTCGCGCTCGCCCAGGTACAGCGTATTGCCGAAGGCGTCGCCCAGCACCTGGATCTCGATGTGGCGCGGCTGCTCGATGTATTTCTCGACGAAGACGCGGTCGTCGGCGAAGCTGGAGCGCGCCTCGTTCCGGGCGGAGCGGAAACCTTCCCGCGCCTGGTCGTCGTTCCAGGCGACGCGCATCCCCTTGCCGCCGCCGCCGGCCGAGGCCTTGATCATCACCGGATAGCCGATGTCCTTGGCGATGCGGACCGCGTCGTCCTCGTCCGGGATGACGCCCAGGTAACCGGGGACGGTGCTGACGCCGGCCGCGTGGGCCAGCTTCTTCGACTCGATCTTGTCGCCCATCGCCGCGATGGCGCGGACGTCGGGGCCGATGAAGGTGATGCCGTTGGCCTTGAGCGCCTCGCAGAACTCCGCCTTCTCCGACAGGAAGCCGTAGCCGGGATGGACGGCCTGGGCGCCGGTGCGCTTGCACGCCTCGATGATGCGGTCGGCGACCAGATAGCTCTGTGCGGACGGCGCCGGTCCGATCAGGACCTTCTCGTCGGCCATCTCGACATGCAGCGCCGCGGCGTCCGCCTCGGAATAGACGGCGACGGTCTTGATGCCCATGCGCCGGGCGGTCTTGATGACGCGGCAGGCGATCTCACCACGGTTGGCGATAAGGATCTTGGAGAACATGGTGGTCGCGCCTTCAGAGCGGGAGGTTGTCGTGCTTCTTCCAGGGATTCTCGAGCTGCTTGTTCTTCAGCATGGCGAGAGCCTTGGACACGCGGCGCCGGGTTCCGTGCGGCATGATCACGTCGTCGACGTAGCCCCGGCTGCCGGCGACGAACGGGGTGGCGAACTTCTGGCGGTATTCCTCGGTCCGCTGCTCGATCTTCTCCGGGTCGCCGATGTCGGAGCGGAAGATGATCTCCACCGCGCCCTTCGGCCCCATCACCGCGATTTCGGCGGTCGGCCAAGCATAGTTGACGTCGCCGCGCAGGTGCTTGGAGGCCATGACGTCGTAGGCGCCGCCGTAGGCCTTGCGGGTGATCACGGTGACCTTGGGCACCGTCGCCTCGGCGTAGGCGAACAGCAGCTTGGCGCCGTGCTTGATGATGCCGTTGTATTCCTGGGCGGTCCCCGGCAGGAAGCCCGGAACGTCAACGAATGTCACGATCGGGATGTTGAAGGCGTCGCAGAAGCGGACGAAGCGGGCGGCCTTGATCGCGGACTGGATGTCCAGGCAGCCGGCCAGCACCATCGGCTGGTTGGCGACCACGCCGACCGTGCCGCCGTTGATGCGGCCGAAGCCGGTGAGAATGTTCTTGGCGTAGTCGGGCTGGATCTCGAAGAAGTCGCCCTCGTCCACGACCTTCAGGATCAGTTCCTTCATGTCGTAGGGCTTGTTCGGATTGGCCGGAACCAGCGTGTCCAAAGAGAAGTCGTCGCGATTGCCGGGATCGGCGGTCACGCGGACGGGCGGCTTCTCGCGGTTGGACAGCGGCAGGAAGTCGATGAAGCGGCGGGTCTGGAGCAGCGCCTCGACGTCGTTCTCGAACGCCAGGTCGGCCACGCCCGACTTGCCCGTGTGGGTCATGGCGCCGCCCAGTTCCTCCGCCGTGACGACCTCGTGGGTGACGGTCTTCACCACGTCCGGCCCGGTCACGAACATGTAGGAGCTGTCCTTCACCATGAAGATGAAGTCGGTCATGGCCGGGGAGTACACGGCGCCGCCGGCGCACGGACCCATGATCAGGGAGATCTGCGGGATTACGCCCGAGGCCATGACGTTGCGCTGGAACACCTCGGCGTAGCCGCCGAGCGAGGCGACGCCCTCCTGGATGCGGGCGCCGCCGCTGTCGTTCAGCCCGATCACGGGGGCGCCGACCTTGAGCGCCTGGTCCATCACCTTGCAGATCTTCTCGGCATGGGCTTCCGACAGGGAGCCGCCGAACACGGTGAAGTCCTGCGAGAACACGAAGACCAGCCGCCCGTTGACGGTGCCGTGGCCGGTGACGACGCCATCGCCCGGCACCTTCTGCTCCTGCATGCCGAAGTCGGCGCAGCGGTGCTCGACGAACATGTCCCATTCCTCGAACGAGCCCTCGTCGAGCAGCAGGTCGATGCGTTCGCGGGCGGTCAGCTTGCCTTTGGCATGCTGGCCTTCGACACGCCGTTCGCCACCGCCGGCCCGCGCCGCGGCGCGCATCTGTTCGAGCTTTGCAAGGACTTCCTGCATGATCCGTCGTTTCCCCCGTTCAATCCACGCCCGCGCGCCCCGGGCCGGTGCGTCGCGCAACCGCGCTCCACGCCGCCGCAACCCATGCGCCTGAGCCCCGCCTTCGGCACCCGAGAGCAGCAGCGCACCTTATTTGCATCCTTGGCAGGGTTGCAATGATTGTCCCGGAACAAAAGAGCGAACTTGCAAAAAGCTTCGCCGAAAGGGATGATAAGACTGCGAAGTTTGCGAATTTTCGGCATAGATTAGTATGCAAAAGAAGCTTTTTCTCGGCTACAAGCTGCGCCGGCTGCGCGAACAGCGCGGATTGACGCAGGCGGCACTTGCGAAACTGCTGGAACTGTCGCCGAGCTATCTGAACCAGATCGAGAACAACCAGCGTCCCTTGACGCTGCCGGTGCTGCTGCGAATCGGGACAATCTTCGAGATCGACCTCGCGACCTTCGTCGAGGACGAGGAGGCCCGGCTGGTCTCCGACCTGCGGGAGGCGCTCGCCGACCCCCTGTTCGCCGGCGGGCCGATCGGCATGTCGGAGCTACGGAACGCTGCCGCCGCCTCGCCGGAGCTGGCGCGGCGTTCGCTGGTACTCCACCAAGCCTACCAGAAGCTCCAGGAGCGGGTCCAATCGCTGGCCGAGACCCTGTCGAGCCACGAGCGCGGGCAGGCGCTGGCCGGGCCGCAGTTCCCGTACGAGGAGGTACGGGACTATTTCCATTATTCCAACAATTATGTCGGCCCGCTGGACGAGGCTGCGGAGAAGCTGTCGGAGCAGGAGGGCTTCCGCCCGGCCGACATGCAGACCGACCTGATGAACCACCTCAAGGCCCGCCACGACGTGCGGATCAGGATCGTCGCCGACCATGACGGCGAGACGGCGATGCGGCGCTACGACTCGGCGAGCGGCACGCTGTTCCTGTCGGCCCTGCTGAGCGGGCCGAGCCGGGCCTTCCACTTGGCGCACCAGATCGCGCTGCTCGGCCAGAGCGAGACCATCGAGCAACTGATCGCCGAGGCGAACTTCACCACCGAGGATGCCAAATCGATCTGCCGCGTCGGGCTCGCGAACTATTTCGCCGGCGCGCTCGTGATGCCGTACCGCGCGTTCGCCGCACAGGCCAGGGCGGTCCGCCACGACATAGAGCAGCTCCAGAGCCGCTTCGCGGTCAGCTTCGAGCAGGTCTGCCACCGGCTCAGCACGCTCCAGCGACCGGGAGCTCGCGGCGTGCCTTTCTATTTCGTCCGGGTGGACATGGCAGGCAACATCACCAAGCGGCACAGCGCCACGCGGTTCCACTTCGCGCGGTTCGGCGGCGCCTGCCCGCTGTGGAACGTCCACGAGGCCTTCGCCCAGCCGGGCAAGATCCTGGTCCAGCTCGCCCGCATGCCGGACAACGTCGCCTATATCTGCGTCGCCCGCAGCGTGACCAAGCGGGCCGGCGCCTACCTGAAGCCGAGCCGCCAGTTCGCCATCGGCCTGGGCTGCGAGGCCGCCTACGCGCCGGAAGTCGTCTATTCCGCCGGGCTCGACATCAGCAATGCCGACGCCGCCGTGCCGATCGGGGTGAGCTGCCGGATCTGCGAGCGCGAGGACTGCCAGCAACGGGCATTCCCGCCGATCGGAAGCCACCTGACGGTGAACGAGCATCACCGCAGCTTCGTCCCCTACCTGTTCACCCAGGCGGGCGAGGACGATGCGGGGGCGGTCACGGGAGCGGCGGTCGAGGGTGTGGGATGACCAGCCGGCCCGTCGGGCGGCGGCAGCGTCGGAATGGGGCTTGACCGTTCCTGGAGGGCATGTCACCGTCGTCCGCATGAACAGCTCCATCGTCACAGCAGCGCAGCGTTGGTGGTGGCCCGTGTAACCGGGCGGCCAACCCTCATGAATTGACGATCGTTGTGATCGACATCGAGGCCGCCACGGGTTCCGGGCGGCCTTCGTCTTTTCAGCGAGAGGACGTGGAAGTTCCGTTCGGTCTCCGTCGCGGCGCCTGACACCGCGAGACCAGAATGGAAGCCACGACCATGACCGAGCCCCAGAAGCCCCTCACCTACCGCACGCGCGGCGGCATACAGGTCGAGCGCCGGCTGATTCCGCAACCCTATGAGAACGCCGTCGAGCCCCTGGTCGACGCGCTGGAGCGCCGGCGCGGCGTGCTGCTTTCTTCCAGCTTCGACTATCCCGGCCGCTATACACGCTGGGACCTGGGTTTCGTCGATCCGCCGGTGATGCTGACCGCCCGCGACCGCACCGTCCGGATCGAGGCATTGAACCCGCGTGGCCGGGTGCTGCTCCGTGCCATGGCCGACGCCCTGGCTGACCTGCCGGCCCTGGAGCGGCTGGAAACGGTCCCCGGCCTGATCCTGTGCCGCGTGCGGGAAGCGGCGGCGGGGTTTCAGGAGGAGGAACGCAGCCGCCAGCCCTCCGTCTTCTCCGTGCTGCGGGCGGTCTCCCGCCTGTTCGAGTCGCCGGATGACCACAGGCTGGGCCTGTACGGCGCCTTCGGGTACGACTTGGCGTTCCAGTTCGAGCCGATCCGGCGCCGGCTGGAGCGGGCCGGCGACCAGCGCGACATGGTGCTGTACCTGCCCGACGAGGTGCTGGTGGTGGACCACGTCACGGCCACCGCGACGATCCACCATTACGAGTTCGCGGCGGCGGGGGAGCGAACCCACGGTTTGGCCCGGACGACCGCCCCGTCCCCCTATGACGGCTCGACGCCGGACGGTGCCGCCGAACAGCCGGAATGCGACCACGGGCCGAATGAATATGCGGATGCGGTGGAGCGGGCGCGCGGAGCCTTCAAACGGGGCGACCTGTTCGAAGTCGTGCTGAGCCAGGTCTTCGCGGAACCCTGCCCCAACGGCCCGGCCACCCTGTTCCGCCGGCTGCGCCGGGCCAACCCGTCGCCTTACGGGGCGCTCGTCAACTTGGGGGACGGCGAGTTCGTGGTGGCGGCGTCGCCGGAAATGTATGTCCGCGTCGAGGGACGGCGGATCGAGACCTGCCCCATCTCCGGCACCATCGCCCGGGGCGCCGACCCGATCGCCGATGCCGCGCAGATCCTGGCCTTGCTGAACTCCGCCAAGGATGCTGCCGAACTGACCATGTGCACCGACGTGGACCGCAATGATAAATCGCGGATCTGCGAGCCCGGTTCCGTGCGGGTGATCGGCCGTCGGCAGGTCGAGCTCTATTCCAGGCTGATCCATACCGTGGACCATGTCGAGGGAACCTTGCGCGAAGGGTTCGACGCGCTCGACGGCTTTCTCAGCCATACTTGGGCGGTCACGGTGACCGGTGCACCGAAGCGGCGAGCCATGCAGTTCGTCGAGGACAACGAGAAGTCTCCCCGCCGGTGGTACGGGGGCGCGATCGGCTGCCTGACCTTCGATGGCGGCATGAACACCGGGCTGACGCTGCGAACGATCAGGCTCCATCGCGGGATGGCCGAGGTCAGGGTCGGCGCCACGCTGCTGTTCGACAGCGATCCTCAGGCCGAGGACGCCGAATGCCGGCTGAAGGGCTCGGCCCTGTTCGACGCCATCCGGCGACCGGCCGGGAACGGAGCGCCCGCAGGCGCCCCCGCGACGCGGCCGGGTGCCGGGAAGCGGGTGCTGCTCGTGGACCACGAGGACAGCTTCGTCCACACCCTGGGCAACTACTTCCGGCAGACCGGCGCCGAGGTGACCACCCTGCGCGCCGATGCCGCACGGGCCGGCCTGTCGGCGCTGAGTCCCGACCTGCTGGTGCTGTCGCCCGGTCCGGGCAGGCCGGCGGACTTCGACGTCTCGGCGACCCTCGGCGCGGCCATGGATCTCGGCATACCGGTGTTCGGCGTTTGCCTGGGCCTGCAGGGCATGGTGGAGCATTTCGGCGGGCGGCTCGGCGTGCTGGATCAGCCGATGCACGGAAAGCCGTCGCGCGTGCGGGTGACGGGCGGCCGGCTGCTCGCCGGGTTGCCGGCTGAATTCGGCGTCGGGCGCTATCATTCCCTGTTCGCCGAACCGGGCGCCCTCCCCGGCGATCTCGAGGTGACGGCCGTCAGCGAGGACGGCGTCGTGATGGCGATCGAGCACCGGCACCGGCCCCTGGCCGCCGTACAGTTCCACCCGGAGTCCATCCTCTCGGTCGAGGGCGACGTGGGGCTCCGCCTGATCGGCGCGGTGATCCGGGACCTGTCCGCGGACGGGCAACACATGGATAAAAACTCAACCGATAGGCATACACCTTCTGGACTAGAGGAAAGGATGGCCTGTACAGTCTGACGGACCGCGGCGGCGGGACCGTCCCCGCCCCACGTTCGATACCCCGAGGATCGGCCCAGGCAGGATCTACGACGTGAGCAGGCAGGCGGTACAATTCGCCCCGTCGACTTTCGAGGAGCGGGGCACGGCGGTGTCCTTCACCACCCCGATGCTGTCCCAGACCAGGATCAGGAAGGACGATCGGGACCGGCTGGAAATCCTTGTGCCGAGCTTTTCCGCCGGCAAGGGCATCTATGTGATTCCCTGGAAAGCCGTGCCGGAAATGGTGTCGATGACGGTGCATGACCGCTGCCTGCACCGCCTGATCGTCAAGGAGCCGGTCTGTTCGCCGAACGAGGTGCGGACGGCGTCACTGCGTGTGGCGCGGACCGGCCTCGCCGGCCCTCCGGCCGCGGCGGCTGCCGATGCCGCCCTTCGGGAGGACGAAAACCACCGCACCCTGGCGAACTACATGCTGATCGTCGGCATCCTGGAAGCGGTCGGGCTGGACAGCGCCGACATCCTGACCGCCGGCCTGGATACCGACCAGGGCCAGCTTCTGGCGCGGGGCCTGATGGCGCGGGCGGCGGCAAGCCTGAAGCTGGCGCCGACCGAGCTTTTCGCCCGGGTCGAGGAGCTGAGCGACGCGATCTGCCCGATCGGCCTGGAACGGGCGCCGAAGCCGGGGCGGCTTCGCCGCCGCGTCGCCGACCTTTCGGCCTGCCGGGACAGGATGGCGGAATGGTCGCGGACCGCGCCCGAGGAGAGCGCTCCGGTCGCCCGGTTCTGCGCCGACGTCGCGGGCCTGACCATCGATCTCGGCCGCGAGGTGCTCGGTGCCTTCAACAAAAAGCTGAGGGACATCGAACCCCTGCTGTCCCACTGGCACAAGGAGATGCCGCATATCCGCAACCTGTCGATCCGGCTGGCCTGGCTGCTCGACGGATGGGAGTACGTGGTGGCCCGTTGGGCCGAATCCGAAGACAAGGAACGGCAGGAGCAGTGCGAGGCGATGGAGGACATCTTCCGCGTCCTGCCGCTGGTTCCGACGCGGGAGGCGACGACCGACCTGCATGCAGAGAAGGCCAAGGTGGCGCGGACCCAGCGCCGGACGGTCCGCCCCTACGAGGACTGGCGAACCGGGGAACGGGACCTGGACATGATCCAGCGCATCGAGCGGGTCAAGGCGAAGGCGGCATGACAAGCCAGAAGACCGACCTGAAGGACCTGGAGAAGCGGCTGCTCGACGTGCCCGCCGCGAAGTTCCGGGAGATCGTGAAGCTGCTGGAGCAGGTCCGGGAGCGGCCGGAGGTCGAGGACACGCTGACCACGATCCGCCCGCGCCTCACCCAGGTCCGGCCCCAGCGGCGCCCTACCCTGACCCGCCTGATGTGCCTGCCCTTCGAGGACGTGCTGGACGGCGGCGGGCGGGTCGGGAGCATCGGCGGCGTCCAGCGGCGGGCGATCATCCCGATCTGGCGGATCGTGGAGAACGGCATCGATCCGAAACTGCTGAACCTGCTGCAGCACAACAGCGCCGCGACCGATCCGGACGATGCGGCGGGGCATCAGGCCATCGGCCGGCAATTGTGGCGGGCCGCCGCGGAGGTGCTGAAGCGCCGCCTCGACCTGCCCGAACCCCCGGCCGGCGACATACCCGCGACCACCCTGCGCCGCGACGTCGAGTCGGTGATGCCCTTCCTCGACTGCGCCGAGGCGATCGAGGAGCTGAAACCCCTGCTGCCGGAAAAACCGATCACCTACCTGTCGGCCACCGACATCGCGGTGATCGAGCACCAGATCCAGATGGTCGCCAGGAGCGATCCGGGACGGCCGCTTCAGGTCCTGCTGGTGGTCGCCGGCCGGCTGGCCAATCCGGCTTCCCTGCTCCAGCGGCTGGAGGACATGGATTTCGGTAAGCATGCCCGGGCGCAGAAGCCGCTGATCATTGCCCGGCTCGGATCGATGGTGGTCAGGAACCTGGAGGAACGGTCCCACCACCTGACGGGCGACGCGACCTTGTCGACGCGGCCGGGCGACGCGGTGACGCTGGCCGAGAGCCTGATCGACGGCCTGATCTCGGCCGGCAGCGCCCTCGACTCGGCCTACGACGACTCCGTCGCCAGCCGCCTCCAGACGGTGCGCGGCGCCGTGCGGGGATTGATCCAGTCCGGCGTCATAGACGCCGCGCCGGGCCGGATCCTGCCGGCCGCCCTGGAAGGGGAACTGTCGATGGACCGGCTCGAGCAGGCCGAGGACCATGCCCGAGCGCTCCGCCGCTGCACCCGGATCGCCGCTCCCCTGGGGCTGGGCGGCATGGTCGAAAGCACGCTGAAGATGATCGAGGAGGAGTTGGAGCGCAGCGCCGGCTTGCTGATCCAGGAACTCGAGTCAGGCGGGACACACCACGCCGAGGCGGTGGTGGCGGGATCGCGCCTGTTCGGGGCGATCCGGATGATCGAGCTGGTCGGCGGCTCCAGCCGCGCCGACATGCTGCTGACGCGCGGCTCCCGGGCCCTGGAGTGGCTTGGCCAGAAGGCGATGGCAGCACCTTAGCGGCGGCTCATCCGCGCCAGAAGTTGGGGTTCATCAGGACGATCACGGTGAAGAACTCCAGCCGTCCCAGCAGCATCCCGGCGGTCAGGATCCACTTGGCGCTGTCCGGCAGCGGAGCGAAGTTGCCGACCGGGCCGATGATGGCTCCCAGGCCGGGCCCGACATTCGCCAGCGCCGTGGCGGCACCGGAAAGGGCGGTGATGAGGTCGAGCCCGGCGGCACCGAGCGCGATGGTGAAAACCAGCAGAAACGCCATGAACATGAAGCCGAAGCTCATCACCGACAGCATGATGTCGTTGTCGACCACCTTCTCGTTATAGGTCATCGGCATCACGCGGTGAGGGCTGTAGAGCCGGATGAGCTGTTTCTTCAACACCAGGAACAGGATCTCGAACCGGAAGATCTTGATGCCGCCGGCGGTCGAACCGGTGCAGCCGCCGACCAGGGTGAGCACCAGGAACGCCGCTATGGCAAGCGGTCCCCAGCTGTTGTAGTCCGCCGATGCGAAGCCGGTCGTGGTCACCACCGAAACGACGTTGAACGTCGCGAGCCGGACACCGTCGTACCAGCTCAAATCCTCCCTCAGGGACAGCCATGTGCCCATCGCCACCGAGACAACGGTCAGGAAGCCGATGTACCAGCGCACCTGGGTGTCGCGCCAGATCGCGCCGGGATCCCCCTTGGCGAAGCTGAGGAAGCGGACGAAAGGCATGCCGCCGGCGAGCATGGCGATGATCAGCACCCATTCGATCGCGTCGCTCTCCCAGGCGGTGATCGAAGGGTCGCGGGTCGAGAAGCCGCCGGTGGAAACGGCCGCCATCGCGTGGGTCACCGCGTCGAACAGCGTCATGCCGCTGAACCGAAGGGCCACGGTCGTCATGACCGTCATGGTCAGGTAGACCCAGCCGATCCAGATCGCAAGGTCGGACGCCCGCGCCACCACCTTGTCGGACCGGTCCGACGACTCGGAGCGGAACAGCTGCATGCCGCCGACCCGCAGGAACGGCAGGATGGCGATGCCCATGGCGACGATGCCGATGCCGCCCAGCCACTGGGTCAGCGCCCGCCACAGCAGCAATCCGGGCGGCAAGGTGTCGAGCCCGGCGATCACCGTCGACCCCGTCGTCGTCAGGCCGGACATGGCCTCGAAATAGGCGTCGGTCGCACTCAGGTTGATCACAGAGAACATGAAGGGAAGAGCCGAGAACAGGCAGACGATCACCCAGCTCAGGGTCGTCAGGAGAAAAGTCTGCCTGAGATTCAGCGTTATGGTCGGCGTCCAGTTGGTCAGCAGCAGCAGGACGCCGAAGAACAGCGTCAAGGCCGAGGCGGTGCCGAATACTTTCCAGTCCGAGCTTCCGGCGGCGAGGTCGACCAGCATCGGGGCCAGCATGGCGACTGCCAGGATGGTGATGAGGCTGCCGATCACGTAGAAGACGGGCCGAACGTCAAGCGCGGCCATGAATTTCGATTCTCCTGCCGATCCGCATACCTGTCACGTGGCGCCAATCCATCACGCCTTCGGTTCCTTGTAAAGACCGCTTGGGATGGCGCACTTTGTCGCCCGCAGTCGAGCGCTACCCTCGGCCTTCGTCGCGGACACGGCGCAGCACCCAGGCGCGGTCCTTGTAGGCGAGGTGGAGATCCTCCTGCCCGAGCACCCGCCCCATTTCCGAGGCCAGGTCGTTGAGCAGGATGCAGATCGATTCGTCGTCCAGATCGCCGCTGTAGAGCGGCAGGGCCTCGCCCGTGAAGATCGCCACGGGTTCCCGATCGCTTCCGGCGGTGCCCTTGCTTCCAGCCCCCGGCCAGGCATAGACCACCTCGCCGCGGGTGAACATGCCGGACAGGAACGGCTGCCCCGCATCGGCGCGACGCTTCATCCAGTCGTGGGCGACCCGTACCGCCTGCTCGATGTCGTAGATCCTGCCGGACCGGCTCCACCCCTCCCGCAGCCCAAGCGTGATCCGGAAGTCGCGCCGTTCCCCGGCCGATCCGGCAACGGTTTCGAATTGCCAGGTGCCGCCGCCGGGTTCCGGCGGCCGTTCCCTATCGGTCATGGTTTTCCCTTTCCCCGCCGAAACACCGGCCCGGCATGACGATCCGCCGGTCCGCGATACCTTGAGTCATTCCAGGGAGAACGTCAGACGATAGCGTGTTCCGGGCGGCGGTTCCAGGTCGAGCCGGCCCGAAATCTGCCGGACGAGGCGATCGACCAGCATGATGCCGAGGCTTGACCGCCGCGGCGCCGGCGTGAAGCCGGGGCCGGTGTCGGCCACGCGCAACACCACGGCATCGCCCTCCCGCGACAGGCTAACCCTGACCTCTCCGGTGGCACCACCGGGAAACGCATGCTTGAAGGCGTTGGAGATCAGCTCGTTGGCGATCAGCGCCAGGGGCACGGCGGCATCCATGCTGACCGGCACGGGCTCGGCCGCCTCCACCACGCTGACCACCCGATCCTCGGGCAGCCCATAGGCGTCGTGAAGGTTGGCGGTCAAGGTCCGAAGCACCTCGGCGAAGTCGATGTCGGCCAGCGTGGTCGAACGATAGAGCAGCTCGTGGATCGTGCTCATCGCCGAGACCCGGTTCAGGCTTTCGCGCAGGGCATCGACCCCGGTCTCGTCGCGCAGGCGGCTCGCCTGCAACCGCAACAGGCTAACCACGACCTGAAGGTTGTTCTTGACCCGGTGATGAACCTCCTTCAGCAGCACCTCGCGCTCGTTCAGCGCCGCGACCAGCTCCTGGTTGGCCTGCAGGATTCCGGCCTCGACCCGTTTCTGCTCGGTGATGTCGTGGACGACGAGAACCGCTCCGTCGACCCTGTCGCCGCTCAGGATGGGCGCTACGGAGCACAGCACGTCCACCCTGGAGCCGTCGCGCCGGAAGAAGACGTCCTCGTGTTCGCGGAGCGTGCTGCGGGTCGAGAGGATCCCGTTGAGCGGACACTCCTCGATCGGAAACGGGCGGCCGTCCGGGTATTGGTAATGCAAGGCGTTGTGCAGGTCCTTGCCGACCAGTTCCTCGGCCGGCCAGCCGAACATGCGCTCGGCCGCCGGGTTGACGAACGAAACCCGGCGCTGCGCGTCCATCAGGAACAGCGCCTCGGCGGCGTTGTCGGTGATCGTCCGCATCAGCCGGAGCTGGCGGCGCGCCTCCTCCTCCGCCTCGAAGCGTTCGGTGATGTCCACGCAACTGCCTGTATAGCCGCCGAAAATCCCTTCCGGCGTGAAGCGCGGTTTGCCGGTGTTCAGCATCCAGCGCCAGACGCCGTCCTTGCGGCGCATGCGGAACTGGATCTGGAACGGGCGCCGGGCCTGGAAAGCCTCGAACGCCGCATCCAGCTGGCCTTTATCGTCGGGATGGAGGATTTCCAGCCAGCCTTCGCCGACCTCCCGCTCCAGCGCGCGGCCGGTGAAGTCCAGCCAGGCACGGTTGAAATAGACGCCGCGCCCGGCGGTCTCGGACATCCAGATCAGGACCGGAGCGCTGTCGGCGAGAGCGCGGAACCGCTCCTCGTCAGGCCCCAGCACGTCGCTCATTTTGCCGGTGTCTCGCTGGGTTCGGATTGTTGCGCCTCGGCCTCCTCCGCCGATGCCTCCTCTGCCGGCTGGCCATGGTCGGCGGGATCGATCGCCGCCAGTTCGGCCGCGGTCGGCGCATCAAGGGGCACGCCGTCCTCCAGGGGTTCGGGGATCGGATCGAACTCGGGCATGGCCAGCCGCTCGCGGGCGGACTCGGCGCTGGTCCAGACCGCCCCGTCATGGAGTGCCGTCAGCAGGACGAGGCTGCGCCCCGCGGCGGTGATCTCGCCGTCCGTGTCGAGCAGGGACGGCTTCTTGCCCGGGTGCGCGGTGTCGAGCAGGGATTGCCAGCCGACCACTCCCGGCACGGCGGGCATCTTGAACGGCAGATCCTCGTGGTAGGAGTTGATCACCAGCATCAGGATGTCGCCCGGCTTGCCCTTGGCCTGCTGCTGGAGCCCGCGGGCGACCCGTCCGTCGAGCAGCATGCCGACGCAGCGGGCCAGCGGGTCCTGCCACTGCTCCGAGCTTTTCTCGACGCCGGCCGGCGTGATCCAGGTGATGTCCTTGAACCCCAGCTCCTTGTCCTGGTGACCGTGCAGGAATTTCGGCAGGCCCAGCAACGGGTGTGACTGGCGGAGAGCCACCACCTCGCGGACGAACTCGATCAGATCCTGGTCCTGCTCGTCGATCTTGTCCCAGTTGATCCAGCCGATCTCGCTGTTCTGGCAATAGACGTTGTTGTTGCCGCCCTGGGTGTTGCCGAACTCGTCGCCGGCCAGGATCATCGGCGTTCCCTGCGAGAACAGGAGCGTCGCCAGCATATTGCGCTTCTGCCGCTCCCGGAGCGCCCTGATCTCGGGATCGTCGGTCTGCCCCTCGACACCGTGGTTCCAGCTGTGATTGTTGGAGTGGCCGTCGTTGTTGTTCTCCCCGTTGGCCTCGTTGTGCTTCTCGTTGTACGAGACGAGGTCGTTCAGGGTGAAACCGTCATGGGCGGTGATGAAGTTGACGCTCGCCCACGGCCTGCGGCCGCGCTTCTCGAAGAAGTCGCTGGAGCCGGTCAGGCGCGACGCCACTTCCGGCAGCTTGCCCTCGTCGCCCTTCCAGTAGCTGCGGATGGTGTCGCGGTAGCGGTCGTTCCACTCCGCCCAGCCAGGCGGGAACTCGCCGACCTGATAACCGCCGGGGCCGATGTCCCAAGGCTCGGCGATCAGCTTGACGCGGGACAGGATCGGGTCCTGGCGGCAGGCGTCCAGGAATCCGCCGCCCTGGTCGAAGCCGTGGGGCTCGCGCCCCAGGATCGTCGCCAGGTCGAAGCGGAAGCCGTCCACCCGCATCTCGGTCGCCCAGTAGCGCAGGCTGTCGGTCACCATCTGGAGGACCCGCGGATGGGACACGTTGAGCGTGTTGCCGGTCCCGGTATCGTTTATGTAGTAACGCGGGTCAGGCGCCAGGCGATAGTAGGAAGCGTTGTCGATGCCCTTGAACGACAGGGTCGGGCCGCGCTCGTTGCCTTCGGCGGTGTGGTTGTAGACGACGTCCAGGATCACTTCGATGCCCGCGTCATGGAAACGGGCGACCATCTCCTTGAACTCGCCGATCGTCCCCGAAGCCGAATAGCGCGGTTCCGGCGCGAAGAAGCCGATCGTGTTGTAGCCCCAGTAGTTCCGCAGGCCGCGTTCCAGCAGGTGCCGGTCGTCCAGGAAGGCGTGGACCGGCAGGAGCTCGATCGAGGTGATCCCGATGCTGCGGATGTAATCGACCACGTCCTGGTGGGCGAGGCCGGCATAGGTCCCCTGGAGCTGCGGCGGCACCGCGGGGTGGCGCATCGTGTAGCCGCCGACATGGGTCTCGTAGAAGATCGTCCGCTCCCACGGAATCCGCGGCGCCTGGGTATGGCCCCAGGTGAAGGCGGGATCGACCACGCGGCACTTCGGCATGCCCGGCGCGCTGTCGCGCCGGTCGAACGACAGGTCGTCGCGCGGCGAGCCGATGCGGTATCCGAAATGGGCGTCCGACCAGCGCATATGGCCGACCAGCGCCTTGGCATAGGGATCGAGCAGAAGCTTGTTCGGGTTGAAGCGGTGGCCCGCGGTCGGTTCGAAGGGGCCATGGACGCGATAGCCGTAGACGGTGCCCGGCCGGGCGTCGGGAAGATAGCCGTGCCAGACCTCGTCCGTGTATTCCGGCAGCTCGATGCGCTCCAGCTCCCTCTTGCCGTCCTTGTCGAACAGGCAAAGTTCGACCTTGGTGGCGTGAGCGGAAAACAGGGCAAAATTCACACCCAATCCGTCCCAGGTCGCACCCAGGGGGAAGGGAAGACCTTCCTGGATGCGGGACCGGCGGACGGTATTGACGACAGGCGGCGTTCTGCTCACGGATCGGCCTCGATGGAAAGATTGGGAAATCTCAGGTTCGACATTTCGTGACGAGAGAACAACCGAAGTGCCCGCAAGGTCCCGCCCAACAAGTCGGCTGCGCTGATTTTCTTCTCAAAGCGTTATTGCATTGAGCCCCAGCCGAAGTAACCGAGGCCAAGGAAGTCAGAATGCAGGACGGCGCGACCCGCGTGAACGAAGAAGAAGGCACCATAGTCGACCCGCCCGCCGCCGCCGAACAGGCCGGGCTGGTCTATGTCTCGGACGAGGAACCGGGAATCCGGCGGCGGAAGTCGGGCAAGGGGTTCAGCTATCGGAAACCCGACGGTGGCGTCCTGAAGGACAAGGCGGACCTGGATCGGATCAAGTCGCTGGCGATCCCGCCAGCCTATACGGACGTCTGGATCTGCCCAGACCCGAACGGACACATCCAGGCGACCGGCCGCGACGACCGGGGCCGCAAGCAGTACCGTTACCATCCCCGCTGGCGGGAGGTGCGCGACAGCACCAAGTACGAGCGGATGCTGGAGTTCGGCCGGGCGCTTCCCGCGATCCGGGAACGCATAGCGGCCGATATGGGCAAGCGCGGGCTGCCGCGCGAAAAGGTGCTGGCGACCGTCGTCCACCTGCTGGAGAACACCCTGATCCGCGTCGGCAACGCGACATATTCGAAGGAGAACAAGAGCTTCGGCCTGACCACCCTGCTGGACCGCCACGTGGAGGTGGACGGCGGCAAGATGCGATTCGAGTTCAAGGGCAAGAGCGGCAAGGTCTGGAACCTGCAGGTCAAGGACCGCCGGATCGCCCGCATCGTAAAGTCCTGCCAGGACGTGCCGGGCCAGCACCTGTTCCAGTATCTCGACGACGACGGCACCCGGCACGGCGTCACCTCGCAGGACGTGAACGACTATCTGAGGGAGATCAGCGGGAAGGATTTCTCCGCCAAGGATTTCCGGACCTGGGCCGGTACCGTGCTGGCGGCGCTGGCGCTGGCCGAGTTCGAAAGCTTCGACACCAAGGCTGCCGCCAAGCGGAACCTGCGCGCCGCCATCGAACGGGTCTCCGCCCGGCTCGGCAACACGCCGGCGATCTGCCGGAAATGCTATATCCATCCCCAGGTGCTCGACTGCTATCTCGAAGGGGATCTGGTCACCCAGTTGAAGGATCAGGTAGAAGACGACCTTCGCTCCGGCCTCGACGCCCTCAAGCCGGAGGAAGCGGCCGTGCTGGCCTTTCTCCATCGCCGCCTCGAGCGCGAAGCCGCCTGATCCGGAGTTTCCTGCTTGTCCCCTCCCGCCCCGCGCGCCGTTCCCGCGGCCGGATCTCCGGCCGCCTCCTCCGCTCCCGAGGACCGCCCGGACAACCGGCTGGGAATCCTCTGCATGGTCCTGGGCATGTCGCTGTTCACGCTGAACGATGCGATGGGCAAGTGGCTGGTGGAAATCTATCCGGTGCCGATGATCCTCGCCGTCCGAAGTGCCGCGTCGCTCCTGATCCTGGCCCCGCTGATCCTCCGCGCCGGTCCGCTCCAAGTCATGCGGACGGACAAGCCGATCGCCCACCTCGTCCGGGTCGCGCTGATGATCGCCGAGGTCGCCCTGTTCTACCTGTCGGTCCGGGTGCTGCCGCTCGCCGACGTCATGACGATCTACATGGCGGCGCCGCTGTTCGTGACGGCGCTGTCCGTGCCGTTGCTGGGCGAGAAGGTCGGCGCCCGGCGCTGGTGCGCGATCGCCGTTGGATTCGCCGGGGTGCTCATGGTGCTGAGGCCGACCGGCGACATCCTGAGCGTCGGCGCGCTGGCGGCGCTGGGCGGCAGCTTCACCTTCGCCCTGATGCTGATATCGACGCGTTCGCTGCGGGGAACCGGCGGGTTGACGCTGCTGGTGTACCAGACGCTGGGTGTCGGGGCTGCGGGCGCCGTCGCCATGCCGTTCTACTGGATGCCGCCGACATGGCCGCACCTGGGCCTGCTCGGCATCCTGGGCGTGGTTGCGCTGGCCGCTCATGCCCTGGTCAACCGGGCGCTGAAGATAAGCCCCGCCGCGGTCGTCGTGCCCTACCAGTACACTTCGCTGGTCTGGGCGCTGGCGCTGGGCTGGATCATCTGGGGCGACGTGCCCGACCTGTGGATCGCGGCGGGGGCGGCCCTGATCGTCGCCAGCGGACTGTTCGTCTTCCACCGGGAACAGCGGCTCGCCGCGGCGCCGGACCTCAGCTCCGAAGCCGGCGCAACGTCACCAGGCCGCCGGTCACCGGATCGTTGAGCCGGGCGGTATCCTCGTCCACCACGGTGATCTCCAGCCCGATCCCGAGCGCTTCGGGGAGGACCAGCACGTCGTTGCCCTCGACCGAGTATTCCACCCGCTGGCTCACCCCGAAGGCGGTCATGCTGGACCGCCGGAACTCGTAGGTGCCCAGGACCAGACCGGGAGCCATCGGCGACGACAGGGTCCAGCGCCCGAGCAGCGGGTTCGGCTCCAGGCTGGCGCAGGAGGCCGTCAGCAGCAGCCCCACGGACAGGAGGACCCGCAGCGGGATCTTCTTCAGAGAGAATCGGGTCAATCGCGTCACCTTTCGAAACCGGCCACCGGAGCCCACAGGACGTCTGCGATCTCCTCCGCCCCGGTGCATAGCAGCACCAACCGGTCGAACCCCAGGGCAATTCCCGCACTCTCAGGCATGCCGAACGCCAGCGCCGCCATGAAGTCCGGGTCGATCGGATAGCGGGTGCCGTAGAGCCGCTCCTTGAGGTCCATGTCTGCCTCGAACCGGGCTCGCTGGACGGCGGCATCGGTCAGTTCCCCGAAGGCGTTCGCCAACTCCAGGCCGCAGGCATAGAGCTCGAACCGCTCTGCGACGCGCGGATCGTCGGGCCTGGGACGGGACAGCGCCGCCATGGACACGGGATAGTCCGTCAGGAAGGTCGGCCGCTCCATGCCGAGGTTCGGTTCGATCAGGTCCAGGGAAATACGGAAGAATATGTCTTCCCAGCTGTCCCCGGGATGGGCGGGGATCCCGATCCGTTCCGCCTCGCGGGCCAGCAGCTCGGTGTCGGGTGCCCGCGGGTCGGGCGCGGTCGCGAGCAGGTCGATGCCGGCGTGGCGGTCGAAGGCGTCGGCGACGGTCAGCACCTCCCATGGGGCGAACGGATCGCAGTCCCGCCCGCGCCACTCGAACCCCTCGCGCCCTCCGGCCCGCGCCGCCGCGCGGACGAGGGCGGTGCAGTCCTCCATCAGGTCGCGGTAGCCGGCCCCTGCCCTGTACCACTCCAGCATAGTGAATTCCGGGCTGTGTGTTCCAGACCGCTCGCCGTTGCGGAATACCTTGGCAAGCTGGAACAGCTTCGGCACTCCCGCCACCAGCAGCTTCTTCATGGCGAATTCGGGGCTTGTGTGGAGATAGAGGGTGCGCCGGTCGTCGGGGTTGGGTCCGACAAGCTCGGTCGAGAACGCGATCAGGTGAGGCTCCAGCCCGGGCGACACCTGGAGGGCCGGAGTCTCGACCTCGATAAAGCCCTGCCCTTCGAACCAGGCCCGCAGCCTGGAGGCGATCAGCGCCCTGCCTTCCAGGAACGGACGCCGCCGGGCGAAACTGTCGGGATGCCACCATTCCATCGCGGTGCTCTTCCATTCTCGGCTACAGATGACACAGATAGCCTCGGATATGTGGGAGCGACAGAGGACTCTGCCGGGTCAGCGGTCCGGAGCAGCCGAGGACCGCTAAGAAAAAGGGCGGCCCAAGCGGGCCGCCCAAGGCGATTGCATCGATACAAGTATATTGAACGACCGGATCAGAAGTCCATGTCGCCCATGCCGCCGCCGGGCATGCCGGCCGGGGCGGGCTTCTTCTCCGGCTTGTCGGCCACCATCGCCTCGGTGGTGATCAGCAGGCCGGCGACCGAAGCGGCGTCCTGCAGCGCGGTGCGGACGACCTTGGTCGGGTCGATCACGCCGAACTGGAACATATCGCCGTATTGGTTGGTCTGGGCGTTGTAGCCGAAGCTGGTGTCGGTCTGCTCGATCAGCTTGCCGACCACGATCGACCCGTCGACGCCGGCGTTCACCGCGATCTGGCGCGCCGGAGCCTGCAGGGCGCGGCGGATGATCTCGACGCCGACCCGCTGGTCGTCGTTGGCCGGCTTGATCGCGTCGAGCGCCTTGGTGGCGTAGAGCAGGGCCACACCGCCGCCGGCGACGATGCCTTCCTCGACCGCGGCGCGGGTCGCGTGCATCGCGTCGTCGACGCGATCCTTGCGCTCCTTCACCTCGACCTCGGTGGCGCCGCCGACGCGGATCACCGCGACGCCGCCGGCCAGCTTGGCCAGCCGCTCCTGCAGCTTCTCGCGGTCGTAGTCGCTGGTGGTCTCCTCGATCTGCTGACGGATCTGGGTGCAGCGGGCGTTGATGTCGTCTTTCGACCCGGCGCCGTCGACGATCGTGGTGTTCTCCTTGGTGATGACGACGCGCTTGGCGGTGCCCAGCATGTCGATCGTCACGTTCTCCAGCTTGATGCCGAGGTCTTCGCTGATGACCTGGCCCCCGGTCAGGATGGCCATGTCCTCCAGCATCGCCTTGCGGCGGTCACCGAAGCCCGGAGCCTTGACCGCGGCGATCTTCAGGCCGCCGCGCAGCTTGTTGACCACCAGGGTGGCCAGCGCCTCGCCCTCGACGTCCTCCGCGACGATCACCAGCGGACGGCCGCTCTGGACGACCGACTCGAGAACCGGCAGAAGGGCCTGCAGGCCGGAGAGCTTCTTCTCGTGCAGGAGGATGTAGGGATTCTCCAGTTCCGCCTGCATCTTGTCCGCGTTGGTGACGAAGTAGGGGCTGAGATAGCCGCGGTCGAACTGCATGCCCTCGACCACTTCCAGCTCGGTCTCCAGCGACTTCGCCTCCTCGACGGTGATGACGCCCTCGTTGCCGACCTTCTCCATGGCGCGGGCGATCATCTCGCCGATCTCGCGTTCGCCGTTCGCCGAGATCGTGCCGACCTGGGCCACCTCGGCGTTGGTGTTGATCTTCTTGGAGGAGGCCTTGACCGCCTCGACGACGGCTTCGACCGCGAGGTCGATGCCGCGCTTCAGGTCCATCGGGTTCATGCCGGCCGCGACCGACTTGACGCCCTCGCGCACGATCGCCTGGGCCAGGACGGTCGCGGTGGTGGTGCCGTCACCCGCCAGGTCGTTGGTCTTGCTGGCGACCTCGCGCACCATCTGCGCGCCCATGTTCTCGAACTTGTCGGACAGCTCGATGTCCTTGGCGACCGTCACGCCGTCCTTGGTGATGCGCGGTGCGCCGAAGCTCTTCTCCAACACCACGTTGCGGCCCTTCGGGCCCAGCGTCACCTTGACGGCATCGGCCAGAATGTCCACGCCGCGCAGCATCTTGTTGCGCGCATCAATGCTGAACTTGACTTCCTTGGCAGCCATGTTCGTAAACCCTGATTGGAAATGTTGAGGCTGGAAACTTCAGGTCTGGATCGCGCGGCGCCGGTCAGGCGGCCTTGGCGGCGACGGGCGTCCCGTCGAGCACGCCCAGCAGATCCGATTCCTTCATGATCAGGTAGTCGACGCCGTCGATCTTGACCTCGGTGCCGGACCACTTGCCGAACAGCACGCGGTCGCCGGCCTTGACGTCGAGCGCATGGACCTTGCCGGACTCGTCGCGGGCGCCGGGGCCGACGGCGATCACTTCGCCTTCCTGCGGCTTCTCCTTGGCCGTGTCCGGGATGATGATGCCGCCGGCGGTCTTGCTTTCCTGCTCTACCCGGCGAACCACCACGCGGTCATGCAGAGGACGGAACTTCATCGCGGAATCTCCTCCAAATCCAGAACCGGGCCGGTCTCGCCGGCCCACAAAACATGGGATCAATGGACCCCGGCCGAGGGTGTGCGGCACGCGCTGTTAGCACTCTCGCCCGAGAAGTGCCAACTAGCTAATTGAAGCCGGAATCCGTTTCAAGAGGGTTTTTGCGGATTTTTTCGACGCCGCCGCACAGGCTGGCAGCAGCCCCCGCCGTCGGCTGCTAACTTACTGATTATAAAGGATGATTTCGCTTGCCAGGCAAATTGTCCAGCGGCACACTCGGACGAAGATCAAGATGTCGGGAGTCCCACCGGTCGCAACCACGGAGGAGATCTGCATGGCAAGTTTGAGTCTTCAGCTGCGTGACTATCGCCTGACCGTCGCCGAGATCCTGTACCATATGCCGGACCATCCCGGTCTCCTGCAGAGCTACATCTGGCAGGACCTGGACATAGCCCCCCGCTACCCCGTGCTGCGCAAGTTCCTGACCTTCTGGGAACGCGAGCTGGATGGCAAGCTGCACTCCGTGAAGGTCGCGTCCAACTCCATCATCACGCCGAGCGAATGCCGCTTCGTCGATGCGGAATTGAAGCTGCACTGAGCGCCCGACGCGCCGCCGCGCCGGCCATCGGCGCGGCGGCCGATCCGGCTCCGGTCCTTCCGACCGGAATCGCATTGCAAATCCCGAAAGAGCTATTTATTCCAGCGGCTGAGCATTGACAGCGGGACGCGGGCACAGCAACCTCCCCACACCATGTTAATGATCTACGGCACGTGCGTCGCGCTGTCGGGTTTCGGCGTCCTGTTGCGGGGACCCTCCGGCAGCGGCAAGTCCGATCTGGCGCTGCGCCTGATCGACGGCGGTGCTCGTCTGGTCGCGGATGACCAGGTCGAGTTGACCCTGGACGCGGCGGGCCGCGTGATGGCCCGGGCTCCGAAACCGCTTGCCGGGCTCCTGGAAGTCCGGGGCATCGGCATCCTGCCGGTCGATGCCGTTCGCGCCTCCCCGGTCGGGCTCGTCGTCGACCTCGCGGCCGACGACCGGATCGAGCGCCTGCCGGAGGTCGAGACCTGCCTGCTGCTCGACCGTCCGATTCGCCGTGTCACCCTCGCCCCCTTCCATGCCTCGACGCCGGCCAAGGTGAGGCTTGCAGCGGCACGCCTCAGGGCGGGCGCACTCGAGCCGGTGCCGGACCTCCCATGACGACTTCAGTTTCCGAGGGAGGGGCCGCCGGCGACCTTTCCGAAGATCCGGCCCGGGAACCACCCCCGGACGCGACAAGGCCCCGCACCGTCGCCATCGTCACCGGCATGTCGGGGGCCGGCCTCTCCACCGCCCTGAAATGCCTCGAGGATCTCGGCTACGAGGCGGTGGACAATCTGCCGATGAACATGGTCGACGCCCTTGTCGAGCAGGGCGACCTGCTGTCCCGGCCGGTGGCGATCACGGTCGATGCCCGGACGCGGCATTTCAGTTCCGACGCGCTGATGGCGCGGATCGAGGCTCTGGCCGCCCGCCCGGACCTGGCGGTGCGGCTGATCTTCCTGGAATGCGCCGACGAGATCCTGCAGCGCCGATACACCGAGACGCGGCGGCGCCATCCGCTCGCCGTGGACCGCCCGGTGGCCGACGGCATCCTCCGCGAACGGACCCTCCTCGCCCCGCTCAAGGAGCGGGCGGACGTCACGATCGACACGTCCCTGCTGTCGATCCACGACCTGCGCCGCATCCTTGCCGGACACTTCAAGCTGAGCGCCGAGCCGACGCTCCATGTTTTCGTCACGTCGTTCTCGTTCCGCCAGGGCGTTCCGCGCGAAGCCGACCTGGTCTTCGATGTACGATTCTTAACCAATCCCCACTACGATCCGCGCCTGCGGCCCCTGACCGGGCTGGACGCACCGGTCGCCGCGAGGGTGGCGGAGGATCCCGATTTCGAAGCCTTCTTCAGCCATCTGACCGACCTGTTGCAGCCGCTCCTGCCGCGCTACAACCAGGAAGGAAAGAGCTACCTGACGATCGCGATCGGCTGCACCGGCGGCCGGCATCGGTCGGTCTTCGTGGCGAAGTCACTGGCCGAATGGCTCGGCGGCCAGGGTTACAAGGTAGGGCTTACGCACCGCGACCTTGAACGGAGCGGCACCCGGCAGGGATGACGCTGAAAATGACAAGCCGGCGCTCAGATCGGTTGGATAGAAGGAAGTTCGATGATCGGAATGGTTCTTGTAACGCACGGGCGTCTCGCGACCGAATTCATCGCGGCACTCGAGCACGTCGTGGGAGAGCAGGAGCAGGTCGCCGCGGTCTGCATCGGTCCCGATGACGACATGGAGCAGCGCCGGCTCGACATCCTGAACAGCGTCGCGGAAGTCGACGACGGCAGCGGCGTCGTCCTGCTGACCGACATGTTCGGCGGCACTCCCAGCAACCTCGCCATCAGCGTGATGGACAAGGCCAAGGTCGAGGTCATCGCCGGCGTGAACCTGCCGATGCTGATCAAGCTCGCCAGCGTCCGACGCTCCGAGAAGCTGGCGGATGCGGTGCTCGCCGCCCGCGACGCCGGACAGAAATACATCAACGTCGCTTCGACGCTGCTGTCCGATAATTGAGCCCGAGGACTTGAACATGTCGGCATCCGGCACCGAGAATGCGTCCGGCGGCAAGGCCCCGGACGCCTGCGACACCGTAACCATCTGCAACCAGCGCGGCCTGCATGCCCGGGCGGCGGCCAAGTTCGTCAAGCTGGCGGCCCAGTACGACGCGGAAGTCGAGGTCGAGCGGAACGACATGATCGTGTCCGGCCAATCGATCATGGGCCTGATGATGCTTGCGGCCAGCCAGGGCTGCACCGTCACCCTGCGCGCCTATGGGAACCAGGCGGAGCCGGCGATCACGGCGCTGGTGGACCTGATCGGGCGCAAGTTCGATGAAGACTGACCGGAATTCCTCCAAGCCGCCGGAACCGCCGGATAACAGGATCCCCGGAACCTCCCCCGTCGTGCATGCGTCGCCCGAACGGATGCTGCGCGGCCTGGGCGTCTCCTCCGGCATCGCCGTCGGTCCGGCCTACGTGGTCGACAGCGGAACGCTCCAGGTGCCCGAATACCAGATCGCCGAGGACCAGGTGGAGGCGGAGCGGGCACGGTTCGTCGAAGCCACCGGCAAGTCCTGCCGGCAGATCCGGAAGCTGAAGGAGAAGGCGTCGCTTCTGCCGGAGTCGGCGGCGGAGGACGTGGGATTCCTGCTCGACGCCCATCTGGCCATGCTCTCCAACTCCCGCCTGACGCGCGGCGTGGAACGCCGGATATCGAACGACCGGATCAACGCGGAAGGTGCCGTCCAGGCGGAGATCGCCGCCCTGGCGCACAGCTTCGCGGAGATGAACGACACCTATATCTCCGCGCGCATCGCGGACGTGCGCGAGGTCGGCGCCCGGCTGATCCGGGTGCTGATGCAGCGCAAGTTCCAGGCGTTCTCACAGGTTCCCGAAGGCAGCATCATCATCGCGGAGGAACTGACCCCCGCCGACACCGCCCTGATGGACCCGCGCCGGATCGGCGGCTTCGCGACCGTGCTGGGCGGGGCCGAGGGCCATACCGCGATCATGGCGCGGTCGCTCGGCCTGCCCGCGGTGCTGGGCGTCGCCGGACTGATGCATGGGGTTCGCACCGGCGACCGGGTGGTGGTGGACGGCATCTCCGGCCGGGTGTTCGTCAATCCGGGTTCGGCGACCCTGAACGGTTTCCAGTCGCGCCAGCAGGATTTGGCAAGGGAACGGGAGGCCTTGAAGCGCCTGCGCGACCTGCCGGCGGTGACCCGCGACGGCACGTCGATCGTGCTGAACGCGAACATCGAGATGCCGCGCGACGTCGAAGGCGCCATGAACTGCGGTGCCGCCGGCGTCGGCCTGCTGCGGACCGAGTTCCTCTACATGAACCGGGACGACCTGCCGGACGAGGAGGAGCAGTACGAAAGCCTGAAGGGCATCGTCGAGGGCATGCAGGGCCGCACCGTGACCGCGCGCACCCTGGACGTCGGGGGCGAGAAGCTGGCGACCTCGCTGGGCGGCCACTTCGCGGACTGCGCCAACCCGGCGCTGGGGCTGCGTGCCATCCGGCTGTCCCTGCGGGAACCGAAGCTGCTGGAGACCCAGCTCGCGGCGATGCTACGGGCGGGCGCCCACGGCCCCATCCGCATCCTGCTGCCGATGATCTGCACCGTCTCGGAGGTGCGGAAGGTTCGCGAGATCCTGATCCGCGTCGCCAACCGGCTGAAGCGGCGCGGCGTGCGCATCGCCGATCCGCTGCCGCCGCTGGGCGTGATGATCGAGATCCCGGGCGCCGCCCTGTCGGCCGACGCGCTGGCGACGACCTGCGATTTCTTCGCGATCGGGACCAACGACCTGACCCAGTACACCCTGGCGATCGACCGCGGCGACGAGCAGGTGGCCCACCTCTACGATCCGCTCCACCCCGCGGTGCTGCGCCTGATCCAGTTCTCGACCGAAGCGGCGCTGCGGGCGCGCATTCCCGTCAGCGTATGCGGCGAGATCGCGGGCGATCCCCGCTATGCCGCCCTGCTCCTGGGCTTCGGCATCCGCGAACTGTCGATGTCGCCCGGATCGCTGCTCGCGGTCAAACGCCGGATCCGGGCGCTTGACCTGGTGGAGGCGACCCGCCGGGCCAGGGTCATCATGGAGCAGAGCGACGCGGGCCGGATCGCGATCCTGCTCGACGATTTCAACGCGCTGGCGTGACCGGCGAGGCGCGGAGCAGGGTCACCCCTGGTTCGCCGTCCCCGACGCGCCGATCCTCCGGGTCACGCCGATCAAGGCCGTCAGCAGCAGGATCGCGCACCCGGCCGCAAGGGCGAGGCCGGTAGCCTCGACTCCGTCTGACAGATGGAGCCCAACGGTCGCCAGGAAGATCAGGTCTGCCAGGAACGCGGTTCCCAGCAGGAGTTGCAGGGCCGTCCCTATCGTGCGAGCCGGGATGGCCGGCTGTTCCGGCTGGTGCTTCGGCTGCGTCATGGCATCGGCTCCCACATAGGCCCCGGGGATCATCGCTGGATCGTCCCGGTGCCATCACGGCGATTCGGCCGAACCCTGCGATCCCGCAACTGCGAAAATTAGCCCTTGGTTATATTCCTTTCGGCTTGCCGGTCCAGAAATTTCTTCGCGCAGGTCGATCCGCCATCGCAACGATACCGTAACTGCCGCGCATCCGTTCCATGCGGCAGGCCGCCGCAACTTTCTACCGCACACCCTTGCCGCACATTGTTGCAGACATAAAGATATCTTTATGCTTGCCCGCGAGAGCCGCTCTTGATAAACCCTGCGCAGTCACTCGTACCGCAGTTACCGCAAGGAGTTTTCCAGATGGCCGTCGCCAGTGGTTTCACTGATTACAAGGTCAAGGACATCGAGCTCGCCGGCTGGGGCCGCAAGGAAATCGCGATCGCCGAGACCGAGATGCCCGGCCTGATGGCTCTGCGCGAGGAATTCGGCGACTCCAAGCCGCTCAAGGGCGCGCGGATCGTCGGCTGCCTGCACATGACGATCCAGACCGCCGTGCTGATCGAGACGCTGACCCACCTGGGCGCGACCGTCCGCTGGTCCTCGTGCAACATCTTCTCGACCCAGGACCAAGCCGCAGCCGCCATCGCCGCCGTTGGCATTCCCGTGTTCGCCTGGAAGGGCGAGACGGAGGAGGAGTTCTGGTGGTGCATCGAGCAGACCCTGCGCGGTCCCGACGGCTGGACGCCGAACATGATCCTGGACGATGGCGGCGACGTCACCCAGATCATGCACGAGAAGTATCCGGAGATGCTGGACGACGTCCGCGGCCTGTCGGAAGAGACGACCACCGGCGTCCACCGCCTCTACGACATGGTCAAGGCCGGCACGCTGAAGGTGCCCGCGATCAACGTCAATGACAGCGTCACCAAGTCGAAGTTCGACAATCTGTACGGCTGCCGCGAGAGCTTGGTGGACGGCATCAAGCGCGCCACCGACGTGATGATGGCCGGCAAGGTCGCGGTGGTCTGCGGCTACGGCGACGTGGGCAAGGGATCGGCCGCCTCGCTGCGCAGCCAGGGTGCCCGCGTCCTGGTCACCGAGATCGATCCGATCAACGCGCTCCAGGCCGCCATGGAAGGCTATCAGGTCACCACCATGGACGACGCCGCCCCGGTGGGCGACATCTTCGTGACGGCGACCGGCAACGTGGACGTGATCACCCAGGATCACATGCGCCAGATGAAGGACCGGGCGATCGTCTGCAACATCGGCCACTTCGACAGCGAGATCCAGATCGACTCCCTGCGCAACTACACCTGGGAAGAGGTGAAGCCGCAGGTCGACGAGGTGGTGTTCCCCGACGGCAAGCGGCTGATCGTCCTGGCCAAGGGCCGGCTGGTCAACCTCGGCTGCGCCACGGGCCACCCCAGCTTCGTGATGTCCGCCAGCTTCACCAACCAAGTGCTGGCCCAGATCGAGCTGTGGCAGAACCACGCCAAGTACGAGCGCAAGGTCTATGTGCTGCCCAAGCACCTGGACGAGAAGGTCGCCCGTCTGCACCTCGGCAAGATCGGCGTGAAGCTGACCGAGCTGACCGAGAAGCAGTCGGCCTATATCGGCGTCCCGGCCGCAGGCCCGTACAAGCCCGACCACTACCGGTACTGATACGGCAAGGGCCGGCCCGGCAAGTCCGGGCCGGCCCTCGTCCGGGACGGAGCGGGCGCCTACGGCGCCCGCTCCGCAGCCCTGTCGCCGCGCGTCAGATCCACTGGCCGCCGTCGACGGTCTGAAGATCGGGCAGGCCGGCGAGGTCGACGTAGCCCGACAGTTCGTCGGCGATCGCATCGACATCGACCGTCCGCAGCACCTGGCTGCCGTCGCGCAGCGTGTCCACCCAGGCATCCGGCAAGGGTTCGCCGGTCCGGACATGGTCGAACAGGTCGTTGAAGTCGAGGCCCTGGGTCTCGGCCACCACGTAGTCGATCAGCGAGGCAAGCGAGTCCATGCCGGACGCCCCGGCCACTTCGCTGCCCGGGACGGGTGTCGCGGTATCCGGATCGATCAGGTCGAGCTTCACGTTCTCGCTCCCGATTTCCACTGTCTGCACGACCGGGGATGACAGCCCGCCCCCGGAGAACGTCACCGCGTAGGTTCCGGGCTGGGCCGCGATCTCGTAGCCGCCGGCCGTGCCGGTGAGATCCGTCAGGGTGATCGGCTCGGCCGATCCCATCAGGGTCGCGCTAACATTGATGCCGCCCCTTCCCTCTCCCGGCGTGTAGAAATCGTTCCCGTCCAGGTCGTCATAGGCGACGCCGGTCAGGAACAGGTCGTCTCCGGTCTTTCCGAAGTTCTCGGCGACCATCAGGGTGTCGTAGCCCTGGAACTCACCGGTGATGGTGGCGGTGCCGATCTCGCGGAAATCATCCTGAAGGATGTTCTCGCGATGGCCTGGGCTCAGAAACAGCGCGTCGTTCTGCCGGTCCACCGACTCGACCGGGTCCTCTGCCTGTCCGATGGAGCCCCGCCACGAAATGTTCTCACCCCAGCGCCAGTTGCCGGTGAACTCGTAGCCGGCGTCGGCCATGCGCATGCCGGGACTGCTGCCATCGGCGCCCGTGTGCGAGAACACGTCCCTGTCCAGCATCCACTCCGCGTGCCCGCGCGCCGCTTCGGTCAGTTCAGGATCGAAGGCGAGCGGCTGCTTGGGTACCGTGCTGATCTGTCCCTCGGAAAGCCCCTGGTTGATGTCGATGCCCAGGCGCGCGGCTTCCGCGGTCGGATCCAGTCGTGCCCGGTTGATCAATTCGATCAGGTATTGATCGAGCGCGGTCGGCTCGGTCATCTCGTCACCTCAAATAAACACCCTCTGACAGAGACAAATAGGCCGCAGAATATGGAAAGTACCGTTACAATTATGGGCCACCGTCCGGATCCAGTTCCCCCGGGCAACGCATTGTCGGACCGGCCTACGATCCATCTTGCTGACTATTACTAGAAGTCTGCACAGTGTTTCTTATGACGTTCGGCGGAGCGTTGACGCAGGGTGTCGGCGTCGGCCTTCGGCCGAGGCCGACCTACGATAAATCAATCAAAGCCGCTGTGCCGAACCACTGGCGGACGCATCGACCATACGATCCAGACAGGCCAGCAAAGCCGACCGGAACGGCGTGATGCTCTTGTAACGCGCGGTGTCGTCGGGCAAGGCGCGGACCGCGGCGGCCAGTCGGGCGGTCTCCTGCGGCCGGCCGGCCAAAGCCTCGACCGGCCGCTGATAGGTCCGGATCGTGAAGAGGACGGCGCCTGTCCGGGGCAGCCGCCGCAGGGTCTGCCGTTCGACGCGCAGGAAGACGCGCGCCCCGGCATTCTCCGCGGTGATGCTCGGGTCTGTGTCGCGCCGTCCGTGCCCCACCGGCTGGAACAGCGTCGGATCATCCGTCAGCGACCAGTTCAGCCGCCAGACCGGACGATCCGGCGTCATCAGCCCGAGGAACCGGTCCACCGGCCTGCCCAGGCGCTCGGCATAGGCCGGTACCGGGGCATGGATGCCCAGCATGGGCAGGCCCAGCTTGTCGGCAAGCCTCCAGCGGTTCGGGAAGCACAGGACACCCGCGGTCAAGCGGAGTTCGCCTTCCACGTCCTGAAGGATGCAGAGATCCTCCTGCACCAGGCGTCCGGCGATCTCCAGCGGGTCGGACAGTTCGCCCTCGACCAGCCAGCGATCGCCGGTGACGTGGTTCAGCAGTTCCGGGCCGGTTCGCTGGAAATGTTCGGGAAACCGCTCAGGCAGGAATCCGGCGAGCTGGTCCAGCACCTCGCGGCAGGCCTCGGTCGCCTCCAGCCGCATCGCCAGGACGTCGTCGCGCCGCTCGGCCAGGAGGCGGTCGCGCAGGGCGATTTCCGAGGCATAGTTGCCGTCGATCTCGATCCAGTCAGCCGGTTTCAGGGCCATCAGGCCCATCGCCATGCGGAACGGCCCCTCGGCGAACGGCAGGTAGTCGGGAACGCTTTCCGCGGTCATTCGGCGCGCGCGGGCTCCTTGGGGTCGGCCTCGTCGGGGATCTGGTGCTTCATGATCACCGGCATCTGAAGCCCGCTGAACACCAGGGTCAGCGGCAGGATCCCGAACACCTTGAAATTGACCCAGGCGTCGGTCGTCATGGTTCGCCACACCACCTCGTTGAGCACGGCCAGGATAACGAAGAAGCAGGCCCAGCGCACCGTCAGGATGCGCCAGCCCTCCTCGCTCAGGTTCAGCACCGTCCCGAGCAGCGGTTTCATGACGTTGCGGCGGAGCGCCAGGCTGGTGAACAGCACCGTCGCGAACAGAAGGTTGACCACCGTGGGCTTCAGCTTGATGAACAGGTCATCGTCGAGCCACAGGGTCAGGCCGCCGAACAGCAGCACGAAGAAGCAGCCGACCAGGGGCATGATCGGCAGCTTGCGCTCCAGATGCCAGGACAGCAGCACGGCCACGGCCGTGGCCGCCATGAAGGCGCCCGTGCCGACCATGATGCCGGCCTGGGAATTGGTCACGAAGAAGACCGCAAGCGGCCCCGCTTCGATCAGGAGTCTGGTCAGTTGGTTCACGTTTCCTACATAGCGGCGGCGCGTCGGCTCTCAAAGAGAAAACAGCGTGCCGGCGGCGAAGGATGCCCGGCGCGCGCCCAGGCACGCCGGGTCCTCGCATCCGTTACATCCGGTCGCGGTCGCCGCGCGGGCCGTCGCCATGGCCATGCCCGTGCCCATGTCCGTGACGCGGTCCGTGGCCGAACTCGCCGAAGCCGCCCGGCCCGTGGCGCATCATGCGCTCCATCATCTCGTCGGCGGTCTTCTTCTGCTCGTCGGAGAAGCCGGCGTAGAGCTGGTCGAGCGCGGGGCGGATCTGGCGGACCTGTTCGAGCCGGGCCGTCATCATCTCCTCCATCCGCTTTGCCCGTTCCGGCAGGGTCGCGGGCCGGGTGAAGGCCTCGGGGTTCTCGCAGCGCTGCTTCATCGGTCCTTCGCTGTTCCTGACCGCCTGGGCGAAGCTGTCCCAAGCCGCGCGCTGAGCGTCGGTGATCTTCAGGCGGGTCTCCGCGAAGGCCAGCATGCCGGCGATGCGGGCGTCCAGGTTCTCGCACATCCGCTCGAAGCGCGGGCCGGGACCACCGGGGCCGCCAGGGCCGCCGCCGGGGCCACCGGGACCGCCCTGGGCGAAGACCGGCACGGCTGCCGCGAGCATGGTGCCGAGCACGGCGGTTGCCAAAACGGTACGCTTCATCTTGTATCTCCATCTGTCCTGCGAAGCGGGTCGTCGCTTCGATGACCTGAAGATGGGGCGCGACCTTTGCCGTTTGATGTCTCCGGCAAGGGCATTTGGTAACGCTGTGTAACCGGCGGCGCCGCTGTAACGATCCGTTACAACAATTACCTTACCCCTTCGACCAGCCCTGAACGAAGATGCCGGCCATGGACAAGCAGCCCCACCTCCTCGTGGTCGACGACGACCGGGAAATCCGCACCCTGATCTCCCAGTTCCTCAGCAGGCACGGCTACCGCGTGTCGAGCGCCCGGGACGGGGCGGAGATGATGCAGGTGCTGGAGACGTCGCGCATCGACCTGATCGTGCTCGACCTGATGATGCCCGGCGAGGACGGGTTGGCGCTGTGCCGACGGTTGCGCGCCCAGCCCGGGGCGGCGGGCGCCGTCCCCATCATCATGCTGACCGCCATGGGCGAGGAGACGGACCGGATCGTCGGGCTGGAGATGGGAGCAGACGATTACCTGGCGAAGCCCTTCAACCCACGCGAGCTGCTGGCCCGCGCCAAGGCGGTGCTTCGCCGTTCCACCGGCCTGCCGGTCGGCGCGGCGGCGGAGCCCGCCAGCCGCGGCCTGACCTTCGAAGGGTGGCGGCTGGACGTCGCGAAGCGGGAGTTGTGGTCGCCCGACGGCGTGCTGGTCCAGCTCAGCGCCGGCGAGTTCGACCTGCTGGTCGCCTTCGTCGAGCATCCCCAGCGGGTGCTGAACCGCGATCAGCTGCTCGACCTCGCGCGCGGGCGCACCGCCATGCCGTTCGACCGCAGCGTCGACGTCCAGGTCAGCCGGCTGCGCCGCAAGATCGAGCCGGATCCGAAGGAGCCCACCCTGATCAAGACGGTGCGCAGCGGCGGCTACATCTTCACCCCGACCGTCACGAAGGCCTGACATGTGGGAGCCTTTCAAGCGGCGGTTCCTTCCGGCGGGGATCGCGGTCCGGCTCGGTCTGACGGTGCTTATGGCGCTGGTGCTGACCCAGGCGGTCAGCGCGCTGGTGTATGTGACCGACCGCGGCGAAGGCCATCCGCGCCATGGCCCGCGGGAGATGGTCGAGCGGGTGGCGGCCATCGTCCGTCTGGCCGACGAGACCCCGCCCCAGTTCCGGCCGCGGGTGGTGCGCGCGGTGGATGCTCCCGGCCTGGAGGTGGAGTGGCGGCCCAGGGCGCCGGAAATCCGCCAGAACCAAGTGGGCTTTCCCCTGGACGGCTTCCGCCGGAGGCTGCGCAACGCGCTGGAGGACCCGGCGCGGGAGATCCTGATCGAGGTGCGGAACGGCCCGCCCAGCCCGGGCCCCCTGGCGCCGATCGAGGCGCGGCTGTTCGGCAACGTCATGCAGATGGCGCTGCCCCTGTCGGACGGCACTTGGCTGGTGTTCCGGTCCGACCCCGACCGGGACGGCCCGTTCCGGCTGATCCGCTTCGGGTTGTGGATGGGACTCGTCGGACTGGTCATCTTCGGCTTGTCCCTGTGGGCCGGACGCCGGCTGAGCGCCCCGCTGAAGCGGTTCGCCGAGGCGGCCCAGCGGCTGGGCGTCGACGGCGAGGCGCCGCTGCTGCCCGAGGCCGGGCCGCGCGAGTTGCGGCAGGCGACCCGCGCCTTCAATCAGATGCAGACGCGCCTGCACCGGTTCGTCGAGGACCGGACCCAGATGCTGGCCGCGATCAGCCACGACCTGCGCACGCCGCTGACCCGCCTGAGGCTGCGCGCCGAGTTCGTCGAGGACCCGGAGCAGCAGCGCAAGATGCTGGCCGACCTGGAGGAGATGGAGGCGATGATCGCCTCCACCCTCGCCTTCGCCCGCGACGACGCCCGCAAGGAGCCGCGTGTCCCGATCGACCTCGCGGCGCTGCTCCAGAGCCTCGTCGACGACCTCGGGGATGCCGGGTACACGGTCGAGTATTCGGGGCCGGAGCACAGGACCGTCGCCTGCCGCCCGGTCGCGCTGCGGCGCGCGATCGGCAACCTGATCGACAACGCCCTGAAGTACGGCGGCTGTGCCCGGGTGGCGCTGCTGGACCATCAGGAGGACGGGCACGTCGCGATCCGCATCGACGACGACGGGCCGGGCATCCCGCCGGAGGAGCAGGAGAAGGTCTTCGCCCCCTTCTACCGGCTGGAACGGTCGCGCAGCCGCGACACCGGGGGCACCGGCCTCGGCCTGTCCGTCGCCCGCACGATCGCCCGGGCCCATGGCGGCGACGTCACCCTGTGCAATCGGCCCGGCGGCGGCCTCAGCGCCACCCTGATGCTGGCCGAGGCGTAATCCCCCCGGCCGAGCCCAAATCCGAAAGCGGCACTACCGCTTTATTTCGAGCCGGGTGATGCTGGTCACAGGGCATGCGCCGGTATTGCGGCAGGCTGCTTGCAGTTGATCCAAGAGGCTCTTCCATGACGATGAAGTTGGGTACCGTTTCCCTGCTGGCCTGTTGCATCCTGGTTTCGGCCTGCACGCTGAACCATGCCGAGCGCCGTGCCGCCACGGGCGGCGCGCTGGGCGCCGGGGCGGGTGCCGCGGGAGGCTACCTGTTCGGCTACGATCCCCTCGGCGGCGCCCTGGTCGGCGGTGCCGGCGGCGCTCTTCTGGGTGCCCTGACCACGCCCGACGGCGGCCGGGAGGTCCATCACCATCACCACCACGGCAAGAAGAAGAAATGGCGCCGGTACGACGACTGACGCCATCGGCTCAGCCGGCCGACCGCCGCGCCACCTGGCCTATGGCATAGGCCGCGGCGTTGATGGCCAGGGTCAGGGCAAGCAGGAGGATGCCGAGACCCAGGGCCAGGGGCAGGTCGCCGCGGCCGGTCTCCAGCGTGATCGCGGTGGTCATGGTGCGGGTGACGCCGGCGATGTTGCCACCGACGATCAGCACCGCGCCGACCTCGGCGCTGGCCCGGCCGAAGCCTGCGAGCACCCCCGTGACCAAGCTGAAGCGCGCGTCCCACAGCAGCGTCGGGATCGCGCGCCGCCGCGTGGATCCCAGCGAGCGCAACTGCTCCTCGTACTCGCCCCACATGTCTTCGACCACCTGCCGGGTGATCGATAGGACGATGGGGGTCACCAGCACCGTCTGGGCGATCACCATGGCGGCCGGGGTGAACAGCAGGCCCAGGTCGCCGAGCGGACCGGACCGGGACAGCATCAAATATACCAGAAGCCCGGCGACGACGGGCGGCAGCCCCATCAGGGCGTTGAACAGGACGATGACGAACCCGCGCCCCGGAAACCGCGCGATCGCCAAGGTGGCGCCCAGCGGCAGCCCGATGAGCATGGCGATTCCCACCGCAGTCAGGGTGACGCGCAGCGACAGCAGCACGATCTGGGCCAGCCGGTCGTCGAAGCCCAGGATCAGGCCTGCGGCGGCGGCGAAGGCGTCGATCACGTCCTGCATCATGAAAGCCATCAGGGTTTCCGGAGGGACGGCATGGTAGCCACCTCGCCGGCCCGCGACAACTCCCCTGCCTGCCCCGTCGCGATTGACCGGCGCGCCCAAGTTCCCTAGGGTCGCCGCTTCCAAACTATATTTCGAACGGTGAAGTACGATGTCTGGCGAACAGGAACTGGCATTGCAGGCCAAGGCGTGGCCCTTCGAAGAAGCGCGCAAGCTGATCGCGCGCTACAAGGGCAAGACGCCGGCCAAAGGCTATGTCCTGTTCGAGACCGGATACGGACCGTCGGGCCTGCCGCATATCGGCACCTTCGGCGAGGTCGCGCGCACGACCATGGTGCGCCGCGCATTCCAGCTCATGGCGCCCGACATGCCGACCCGCCTGTTCGCCTTCTCCGACGACATGGACGGGCTGCGCAAGGTCCCGGACAATATCCCGAACCAGGAGATGGTGCGCGAGCACCTGGGCAAGCCGCTCACCAAGGTGCCCGACCCCTTCGGCAAGTTCGAGAGCTTCGGCCACCACAACAACGCCATGCTGCGGGGATTCCTCGACAGCTTCGGGTTCGAGTACGAGTTCCAGTCCGCGACCGACTGGTACGGATCGGGCCGGTTCGACGAGGCGCTGCTGACGGTGCTGCGCAACTACGACGCCGTCATGAAGGTGATGCTCCCGTCGCTGCGCGAGGAGCGGGCTGCGACCTACAGCCCGTTCCTGCCGGTTTCCCCCACCAGCGGCCGCGTGCTCCAGGTGCCGATCCTGGAGCACGATGTGGACGCCGGCACCATCGTGTTCGAGGACGAGGACGGCAAGAAGAAGGAGGCTCCGGTCACTGGCGGTCATTGCAAGCTGCAATGGAAGCCTGACTGGGGCATGCGATGGCACGCGCTGGGCGTCGATTACGAAATGTCCGGCAAGGACCTGATCCCGTCGGTCGAACTGGCCGGGAAGATCTGCCGCATCCTGGGGTCCCAGCCGCCGGAGGGCTTCAATTACGAGCTGTTCCTGGACGACAAGGGCCAGAAGATCTCCAAGTCCAAGGGCAACGGCCTGTCGGTCGAGGAGTGGCTGCGCTACGCCCCGCCGGAGAGCCTGTCGCTCTACATGTTCCAGAAGCCGCGCGTCGCGAAGCGTCTCTATTTCGACGTGATCCCCCGGGCGGTGGACGAGTACCTGGCCTTCGTCTCCAAGTTCCCGCAGGAGGAGCCGGCCCGCAAGCTGGAGAACCCGGCCTGGCACATCCATGGCGGCCATCCGCCGGAGGCGCGCAGCGACCTGAGCTACAACATCCTGCTGAACCTGGCCGGCGTGGCCAACGCGGAGAGCAAGGACGTGATGTGGGGCTTCATCACCCGCTACGCGCCCGAAGCCAATCCCGAGAGCGCGCCGTTCCTGGACCGGCTGGTGCAGTACGCGGTCAACTATTACCAGGACTTCGTCAAGCCGACCAAGCGGTACCGCGCGCCGACCGACCAGGAGCGCGCCGCGATGCAGGAGCTTCTGGACGAGCTGGGCCGGCTGCCGGAAGGCGCCAAGGCGGAGGAGATCCAGTTCCAGGTCTACGAGATCGGCAAACGCCACGGCTTCGCCGACCTGAAGAGCTGGTTCCAGGCGCTCTATGAGGTTCTGCTGGGGCAGACCACGGGTCCGCGCATGGGCAGCTTCATCGAGCTGTACGGCATCGGCAACACGCGCGACCTGATCGCCCAGGCGCTGGAGCGGCAGATCGAGCCGCAGCCCGCGGATTGACGGACCCTGGGGTCGAGGACGGGGTGAAGGGCGGGCCTCGGTCGGCCCTTCACATCCGCGGGGGCTGGCCCACATAAGTATTCTACCCTTATGATGGGCCAGTTGCCACGGCATCCCCCCATTCCGGAGTCTTGTATGAGCACCCTCGCCGTAACCGACGACATCTTCTTCAACCGCGCCGGGCTCGACCGGTCACGCACCGAATCGATCGTGTCGGAAGCATTGGCGGGTGCCGACGACGGCGAACTCTTCCTGGAATACAGCCAGTCCGAAAGCCTGGCCTGGGACGACGGCAAGCTGAAGAGCGCCAGCTTCGACACCAGCCAGGGTTTCGGCCTCAGGGCCATCTCCGGCGAGTCGACCGGCTACGCCCATGCCTCCACCCTGTCGGAAGACGCCATCCGCCGCGCGGCCGAGACCGTCAAGGCGGTCCATGCCGGCCACAGCGGCACCATGGCCGAGCCGCCGACCGGCACCAACCGGGCGCTCTACGAGGCGATCAACCCGCTGGCCCTCGTCGATTTCGAAACCAAGGTCAAACTGCTGTCGGACATCGACGCTTACGCGCGCGGCCGTGACCCCCGGGTCCGGCAGGTTTCGGCCTCGATCGGCGGCGAGTGGCAGGCCGTCCAGATCATCCGGGCCGACGGGCTGCGCGTTTCCGACGTCCGCCCCCTCGTCCGCCTGAACATCTCGGTCGTGGTCGCCGACGGCGACCGCATGGAGAGCGGCGGACACGGCGTCGGCGGCCGGACCAGCTACGAGGCTTATCTGGACCCGGCCGCATGGCAGGGCCAGGTGGACGAGGCGCTCCGGCAGGCCCTGGTCAATCTGGGGTCGATCGCGGCGCCGGCCGGCGAGATGACGGTGGTGCTCGGCAACGGCTGGCCCGGCATCCTGCTGCACGAGGCGATCGGCCACGGCCTGGAAGGCGACTTCAACCGCAAGAAGACGTCGGCGTTCGCCGGCCTGCTCGGGCAGCGGATCGCGGCTCCGGGCGTGACCGTGGTCGACGACGGAACCATCGAAGGCCGGCGCGGCTCGCTGACGGTCGACGACGAGGGCACGCCGAGCCAGTCCACCACCCTGATCGAGGACGGGATCCTGGTCGGTTTCATGCAGGACCGCATGAACGCCCGCCTGATGGGCGTCAAGCCGACCGGCAACGGCCGCCGCCAGAGCTTCGGCCACCACCCGATGCCTCGGATGACCAACACGGTGATGCGCTCCGGCGACAAGACGCCGGAGGAGATCATCCGCTCGGTCAAGAAGGGGCTCTATGCCGTGAACTTCGGCGGCGGGCAGGTGGACATCACTTCGGGCAAGTTCGTCTTCTCCGCCTCGGAGGCCTACCTGATCGAGGACGGCAAGGTCGGCCCCGCCGTGAAGGGCGCCACCCTGATCGGCAACGGCGCCGACGCGCTGACCAAGGTCAGCATGATCGGCAACGACATGGCGCTGGATCCGGGGATCGGCACCTGCGGAAAGGAAGGCCAGGGCGTGCCCGTCGGCGTCGGCCAGCCCACCCTGCGGATCGACGGCCTGACGGTCGGCGGCACCGCGGCGGCCTGATCCAGAAACCTCTCCAGCCGCATCGCTCCCCCGAGGGGGCGCGGCGCGGCGGTGGGCGCATCTCCCCTCACGCCGCCGTCGCTCGGGGCAGTTCCGCGTTCTTGATCATCCTGTCCACCAGTTCCCGGGTGCTCCCGGTCGCCCCGCAGGTCGGGCACTCCACCGATATGCTGTGGCGCGGAGCGGTGAAGTCGTGGCCGTTCGGGCAGGTGATGCGGAAGCTGCTTTGTTCGCGTGCAACGATCTTCATGACGTCACCCCCTTCGGGCCGGATGCTGGTTGCCTGTCATCATACCGTCACGCGCTCATGGCGCGGTGCGGCATGTTCTCACAGAGTATCATGCTGCGCTGCCACATCGACGGCGCGAAGCGGGAACGGGGGACGCGGACGGCTACTCCCTTCCTGTCAGCCGGACGGGCAAACGTCCGGTTCACGAAATCTGCATGAAAATGAAATCCGGTGCTGGACAGGCTCCGGAATTTTTCCTACAAGCACGCCCCGACGGCGACGCTTCAGGCCAAGCCGGACCGGATGCCCAGGTAGCTCAGTTGGTAGAGCAGGGGACTGAAAATCCCCGTGTCGGCGGTTCAAATCCGTCCCTGGGCACCACCTCCCTACCGACAATCCCGCAGGAATTCGAAGGCGCCCTCGATCACCGAGCGCGGCATGTATTTGCGTGCGGTGGCAATCGGGAGAACGTGCTGACAGGATCACGCTGGCCTGCGCGCCCCGCCACTTCTCCCCTGGACAGCCCCAGCGATCTTTTCTATAAGCACCTCCCTGCCCCACCGCAGCACGGCGTCCTTGGCCGATGCGGATCACGGCGGCGCCCAGGTAGCTCAGTTGGTAGAGCAGGGGACTGAAAATCCCCGTGTCGGCGGTTCAAATCCGTCCCTGGGCACCATCTTCCATGCACCCTGACAGCGATGCCTCGATCCCCATGCGGAAGACCCGCGTGGTCGAGCCGTGCATGCCCCTATGTGGCCCGCACCGAAACCTCCCTGCCCTTTTGATCGGCTTCAAAGTCCGTCAAACAAACGCTGATCGGACATTCGTTTGCAATCTTAACGAAAATTATTCTGGTATGCGCCTTAACTGGTCCATTGTTGCGCATAGGCTCTGGAATCTTTCATTTTCATACACGAAGAGGCTGGCAATCCCTTTGAGAGTGTGTATGCTTCTCTCGTTATAGTCTGAAAGACATGGAGCACGTCACATGGTGAACGAGAATCACATTCAGGCTCTACGCGACCGCCATGCCTCCCTCGACCGACAGATAGAGGCCCTCCAGAAGCAGCCGGGCTCCGAAGACATCGACATCAAAAAACTTAAGTTTGATAAACTCAGGGTAAAGGACGAATTGGCGCGGCTTTCCCGCCACTGAGGAGAAGCACAGGCTTTTCTTCTGCCCTGCGGTCGCCCGGCGAGCGCTAGGCGCCGGTCCGCCGCAGGGCGTTTTACCGCTATTTCACCCACCCGTTCTCCACGGCGAACTTCACGCCCCTTCAGGTTCCCTCAGGATCACGCCGCTCCCGTGCGCGGCCCCAGTACTCCCGACCGAAACGCCATCAATCCAACCGCAGCCGCCAAGATTCCAAGGGAGCCCGGCAGCCCCAGCCCTTCGGCGACGAAGCCGACCAGCGGCGGTCCCGCCAGGAACCCGAAATAGCCGGCCGTCGTCACCGCGGCTATGGCGGAACCCGGCGCCATTCCCGGCGTCCGGCCAGCCGCGCTGAACAGGATCGGCACGATGTTGGCGAGGCCCAGCCCGACGAGGCCGAAGCCCACGACCGCGGCCATGGGATGGTGCAGCAAGAGCGCTCCGCCCAGGCCTGCCGCTGCCAGCAGCGATCCCCACCGGACCATCGCCACCGGACCGAAGCTGGCAACCATGCGGTCGCCGGTCAGCCTTCCGATCGCCATGGCGGCGGAGAAGACGGCGTAACCGGCCCCGGCGAACGCGGCGTCGGTACCGAGGTCGAGCTTGAGATAGACCGCCGTCCAGTCCGACATGGCGCCTTCAAGCATCAGGATGAAGAAGCCCATGGCGCCGAGCACCAGCAGCCGTCCGCGCGGCAGCACGAAACGCGGTCCGCCGCCCGTGCTGATATCGACCTCGTGGGGCAGCAGGAAGCGCGCGGAGCCGAGCACCAGGATGAGGCCGCCGGCCGCCGCCGCGGTCACATGGGCTGCCGGCGTCAGTCCGAGCGGTAGCAGGGCGACCGCGCTCCCCGCCCCGACCAGCCCACCGATGCTGAACAGCGCGTGGAGCGACGACATGACGGGTCGCCCGATGTTGCGCTCGACCGCCACTCCGTGGGCATTCATCGCGACGTCCATCGCGCCGTTGAACGCCCCGAACAGGATCAAGGCCACGATCAGGGCCGGAAAACTGGAAGCCAGCAGCAACGGCGGCGTCGCGAGGCAAAAGAGGAACGCCGCGGTGAGCGTGACGACCCGGCTGCCATGCCGCGCGATCAGCCACCCGGCGATGGGCATGGACACGAGGGACCCACCGGCAATTCCCAGCAGCGCGAGCCCCAGCGTTCCGGTGCTCAAGCCGAGTTTCTGCTGAACCGTCGGGATATGGGGAACCCAGCTCGACAGGGCGGCGCCGTTGACGAAGAAGATCACGGCGACCGCGATGCGGGCCTGCGCCGGTCGCGATCGGTCCGCCACGGCAAGTTCCTGGACCATAGCCACTCCATCTGGCAAATTTAGCTAAATAATGGGGATCCAGGAAACTGAATTGACAAGCATCAAGACGTCTGGTCCGTCGGGATGACCGAAGTGGTCGACGCGGGAAGATTGCTGGATATCTGCACGACAACGAACAAAGCGCTTCTAAGACAGCATCCTCTCGGAGGCTGTACCACTTATGTCACGACTTCTCCATCCGATCTCGTGGCAGATAGGCGCGAAGAAATGCCTCTACGGCATCCGAAACGTTCCGGTCGAGTTCATCCCGCGCGAAATGATCCTTCACGCCGAACAGCACGCTGAAATGCACGGGGGTCTGCAGCATCCCGATGAAGTGCTCTGCCGCTCGCCAGGGATCGGCGATGTCAAGTCGGCCGCGCGCCGCCGTCTTGGCCAGGTAGCAACTGAGGCTCTGCCTCATCTGGTTGGGGCCGGAGTTGAAGAAGATCCGGCCGAGATCGGGAAACCTCGTGGACTCCGCCACGACGACGCGGAAGATGGCGACGGCCGGTGCCGACAGGAGCAGGTCCAGGAAATTGCGGCCGATCTCGCGGAGAGCATCGTCGACCTCCTTCTCCTCCACGCCGGGCGCCCACAGCAGGCTCTGCTGCGTCCGGCACTCGTGGCTGACGATGGCGGCGAACAGTTCCTCCTTGCCGGAGAAATGCGCATAGAGGGTAGCCTTGGAGACGTTCGCCACCCGGGCGATGGCATCCATGCTGGTCGCGCCGAATCCCTGGCTCGTGAACAGCGTCTTGGCCGCGGACATGATCTGGGCAGGCTTCTGCCCTTGGCGGGCTTCGGGGTGCTGGTCCTCAACCGCCGTCATGGGCATGGCATGGTCTCCCGCAGGAAAGATTCATGCCCTAAACTAAACCGTTCAGTTTTGCGTTGACAAGCTCTATCCTTCTGCTCACTTTTCGAATGACCAAAGTGAACTGAACCGTTCAGTTCGATAGTGCCACGCCAAGCCCTGCCGATCCGGGGAACGGCGTTCTTTGAAAGGTTACGGATGATGCGCAGGTCGGTTCTGGTCGCGGCGGCTCTCCTGGTGCTGGCGGGCGGCGGCTATTTCGGCTGGCAGTGGTGGACGGTCGGGCGCTTCCTGGAATCGACCGACAACGCCTATGTGCACAGCGACATCTCGATCGTCAGTCCGAAGATCGCCGGCTACGTCGCCGACATCCGCGTCATCGAGAACCAGGAGGTATCGGCCGGCGACATCCTCGCCGTGATCGACGATTCCGAATACCGGGCACAGGAAGCGCAGGCCGACGCGGCGGTGGAAGCCGCGGAGGCCGCCATCGGCAGCATCGACAGCCGCATTATCCTCGAGCATTCCATGATCGTGCAGAGCCGGGCGACGGTCGCGGGCGCCGAGGCCGACCTGCACCGCGCCCGGCAGGATTACGACAGGGTGAAGAGCCTGGTCAGCGGCGACACGGTCAGCCGCCAGCGGTACGACACGGCCGAGGCCGACCTCCGCAAGGCCGAGGCGGCGCTGAACAAGGCCACCGCCGGCCTGGCTGCGGAGCACGACCAGCTCGGCGTGCTCCAGGCGTCGCGCAAGGAGGCGGAGGCGAAGCTCAGGCAGGCCGAGGCCAACCTCGACCTGGCGCGGGACAACCTGGGCCATACTGTGATCCGCGCGCCCGTCGCCGGCGTGATCGGCAACAAGGGCGTCCAGCTGGGCCAGTACGTCAAGGCGGGTTCCTCTCTTCTCGCCGTCGTGCCCCTGCCCGACGTCTATGTCGTCGCCAACTTCAAGGAGACCCAGCTCGCCGGCATGCGGCGCGGCCAGCCGGTCGACCTGTCGGTGGATGCCTTCCCCGGACGGGTGCTGCGCGGCACCGTCGAAAGCTTCGCGCCGGCCAGCGGTGCCCAGTTCAGCCTGCTGCCGCCGGAGAACGCGACCGGCAACTTCACGAAGGTCGTCCAGCGCATTCCCGTCCGCATCGCGGTCCCGTCCGACAACCCGCTGTCGGGCCTGCTCCGTCCCGGTCTTTCGGTGGAGGTCTCGGTCGATACCCGCGGCGAGGGGACCGGGCCGCTGGCGGCGGGGGGGATCTTCGGAACAGCCGCCGCGGCCGAGACGGGACGCAAGTGATGGCGGCCGGAGCCGCGGGGGTCCGGCCCGTCACGGCGAAGGACTGGATCGGCTTCTTCGCCATGGTCGTGGGCATGTTCATGGCGATCCTGGACATCCAGATCGTGTCGAGCAGCCTGGCGGAGATCCAGGCCGGAGTTTCGGCGAGCGCCGACGAGATCAGCTGGGTCCAGACCTCCTACCTGATCGCGGAGGTCATCATGATCCCGCTGTCCGGCATCCTGGCGCGCGTCATGTCTACCCGCTGGCTGTTCGTCGTTTCGGCGATCGGCTTCACCACCATGAGCATCGCCTGCGCCTTCGCCTGGAACATCGAATCGCTGATCGTCTTCCGGGCTTTGCAGGGGTTCCTCGGCGGCGCCATGATCCCGACCGTGTTCGCCACCAGCTTCTCGCTGTTCCCGCCGGACCGGCGCGCCGGCGTGTCTGTCATGATCGGCCTGGTGGCGACGATGGCGCCGACCCTTGGGCCGACCCTCGGCGGCTACCTGACGCAAAGCCTGTCCTGGCACTGGCTGTTCCTGATCAATGTCGGGCCCGGCCTGGCCGTGTCCGCCTTGGCGTGGAGCTTCGTCGATGTCGACAAGCCGGACCTGGGCGTGCTCAAGGGCTTCGACTTCCCAGGCCTGGTGTTCATGGCGCTGTTCCTCGGAACGCTGGAATTCGTGGTCGAGGAAGGCCCGCGCAACGACTGGTTCGAGGATCACGCCATCGCGACGGCGGCGGCCGTGTGCGCCGTCAGTGCCGTGCTGTTCTTCCGCCGGGTCTTGACATATCACAATCCGATCGTCGGCCTGCGCGCGTTCAAGGACCGCAACTTCGCGATCGGCTGCCTCTTCAGCTTCGTCATCGGCGTCGGTCTCTATGGCGCCGTCTACATCATGCCCCTATTCCTCGACCGCATCCGCGGCCTGAACAGCCTTCAGATCGGCATGGTCATGTTCGTCACCGGCATGTTCCAGTTCATGTCGGCGCCGGTGGCCGGCATGCTGTCCAGGAAGATGGACCTGCGGCTGATGCTGGCGCTGGGTCTCGGGATGTTCGGCTTCGGCGTCTACCTCAATTCCATCCTCACGGCCGAGTCGGATTTCTGGGAGCTGTTCGTGCCGCAGGCGGTCCGCGGCTTCTCCCTGATGATGTGCTTCATCCCGATCAACACGCTGGCGCTCGGCACCCTGCCGCCCGAACAGCTCAAGAACGCGAGCGGCCTATACAACCTGATGCGGAACCTGGGCGGGGCGATCGGGCTGGCCGCGATCAACACGGTGCTGATCGACCGCTTCGCCCTCCATATGTCCCGGCTATCCGACAACGTGACCACCGCCCGGCCGGGCGTGCAGGACATGCTGGACGGCCTCTCCGGCCAGCTGTCCGGCGTCATCGCGGGCGATCCCGACCGGGCCGCGCTGAAGATCATCCACGGCCTGGTCGAGCGGGAGGCGATGGTCCTGACCTTCAGCGACTGCCTGCTGCTGATGGCCTGCGTCTTCGCCGCCGCGTTCCTGTTCATGCCGCTGGTCCGCAAGCCGCGCGCCGCCGTGGAAGGCGGACACTGAGGCTGCGCCGGCGCCGCATGCTTCATTCCGCCGCAAGACAAGCTGCGCGAAAGTGGTAGTATGCCGGCCACTCACGCCGTTCACTTATAGTTAATTTTCTTAACGCTATAAGTCAGCAGCACCAAGCCGATATTCGCCGAAGCAGAACCCCAGGTAAGCCGTGCGACTATTCACGGCCCGCCGTGGTCTACTTCACAGGCAGATGACCTGTTCAGGGCCAGGATGTCGGCAGCGGTCCGATGGACACGCCATCGGGCACCGGCATTCTTTCGGAGATGAAGTGTTATGGCACAGTCCGTGACCCGCGCGCTCCAGGCGATCAAGCGCTATGTGCGGGATCCCGACCAGATCGATCAGGCGATCCTTGCCTCGATCAACATCACGCTCTGTCTTGCCTCCGGCGGCGACGACCGCGTCGCGGAAGGCTTCAACAACGATATCCTGACCAACGGCAAGCGGTTCCGCGCCCGCTCGTGACCGGATCGGGCACCCGGTGGCGCGGCAGGGCCACCCGTTCCGCTCGGCGCTCGATGGACGGCACCGGCCCTGACGCGGTGCAGCACTGATCCCGCACTGCGGTCGGGAAAAAAATCCACCGCTGGCACAAATGGTCGCGGCTCTCTCCGCCCGAATGCGGTTTCATCGGCAACGATGCCCATAATGTCGCCACACTGATATAATAGCCTGCAAAACCTTTCGAGGCGTTCCAGTCCCGGTCAATGGAATCGGCATGATCTGCCGATCAAGCCCTGAACTGGGTCGATTTCTTCCCGCATCGTGGAAAGAAACGAACACCCGCCAGTGAGGCGGTGGCTTCACAGGACTGCCTCCGCCCTGTTCGGATACTTCACAACCGCAACGGCTCACATCTCTGCAGTTTGGTACCCGTCCCCGCGAAGTCCGGCTGGACAATCATCGGATGCACGCATCATGCTGCACCGCGATGCCGCAGTGCGGTCGAAGCGGGCGGGTGCCGTTGACTCGGTGGGACCGGCGGCGTAAATCAAGCACGCAAAATAAGAATCCGGGTTTTCGCACAGCCGCGCGCGTCAAGTTGCGGCAGCCCAAGCGAGGATGTCAGATATGTCGAACGGCAGTCGGCCGCTTTCACCCCATCTGCAAATTTACCGACCACAGATCACGTCCGTCCTTTCGATATCGCACCGCGTGACCGGCATCGGGCTGACTGTGGGCACGTTCCTGCTGGTCTGGTGGCTGCTCGCCGCCGCCGCGGGGCCGGAGAGCTACGCGCGCGCAGCCGGGTTCATGGGATCGTTCTTCGGCCTGCTGCTGCTGTTCGCCTGGACCTTCGCGATGTGGTTCCACTTCTGCGCCGGCATCCGGCATCTGGTCTGGGACACCGGCTACGGCCTGGAGCTTCCCCAGGTCTATCTCGGCGGCTGGATCGTCGTCGGGGCCTCCGCCGGCCTCACGATCCTGACCTGGATCGCCGCCCTGATCGCGTGGTGAGGAAGACAGATGGCTAACACAAGCTCCAATCCCGGCCTGCGCACCCAGCTCGGCCGCGTCCGCGGCCTCGGTTCGGCCAAGGCCGGCTCGCATCACTGGATGATGTCGCGGCTGACGTCGATCGCCCTGATCCCTCTGACCCTGTGGTTCGTCTTCGGGGTGCTGAGCATTATCGGCGACGGCCATGCCGCCGCCGTCCAGTGGCTGCAGTCGCCCTTCTCCGCGATCATGATGGTCCTGTTCGTCGGTGTGACGTTTCACCACACAGCCTCCGGTATCCAGGTGGTCCTGGAAGACTATGTTCATAACGAATGGGTGAAGGTCGTGGCGATCGTCGCGGCGAAGTTCCTGTGCTTCGTCCTGGCGGTGGCCGGCATCTTCGCCGTTCTCAAGATTGCATTCGGAGGCTGAGGCAGCGATGGCGAGCGCCTATCAGATTATCGACCACACCTACGACGTCGTCGTCGTGGGAGCCGGTGGGGCCGGCCTGCGGGCCACCTTCGGCATGGCGGAAAAGGGCCTGAAGACCGCCTGCATCACCAAGGTGTTCCCGACGCGCAGCCACACGGTCGCGGCGCAGGGCGGCATCAGTGCGGCGCTGGGCAACATGGGTGAGGACGACTGGCGCTGGCACATGTACGACACCGTCAAGGGGTCCGACTGGCTGGGCGACCAGGACGCCATCGAGTACATGTGCCGCGAGGCGATCCCCGCGATCATCGAGTTGGAACATTACGGCGTGCCCTTCTCGCGCACGGCGGAAGGCAAGATCTACCAGCGCGCCTTCGGCGGCATGACCACCAAGTTCGGCGAGGGGCGCGCCTACCGCACCTGCGCCGCCGCCGACCGGACCGGCCACGCGATCCTGCACACCCTGTACCAGCAGTCGCTGAAGCACGAGGCCGAGTTCTTCATCGAGTATTTCGCGCTCGACCTGATCATGGACGAGGACGGCGTCTGCCGCGGCGTCATGGCCTGGAACCTGGACGACGGCACGATCCACCGCTTCCGCGCCCACATGGTGGTGCTGGCGACCGGCGGCTACGGCCGCGCCTATTTCTCCTGCACCTCGGCGCACACCTCCACCGGCGACGGCAACGCCATGGTGCTGCGGGCCGGGCTGCCGCTCCAGGACATGGAGTTCGTGCAGTTCCACCCGACCGGCATCTACGGCGCCGGCTGCCTGATCACCGAAGGCGTGCGCGGCGAGGGCGGCTACCTGACCAACTCGTCGGGCGAGCGCTTCATGGAGCGCTATGCCCCGTCGGCCAAGGACCTGGCGTCCCGCGACGTGGTCAGCCGCTCGATGACGATCGAGATCCGCGAGGGCCGCGGCGTCGGGGCCAACAAGGACCATATCCACCTGCACCTGGAACACCTGGACCCGGCGGTGATCCACGAGCGGCTGCCCGGCATCGCCGAGACCGCGAAGATCTTCGCCGATGTCGACGTCGCCAAGGAGCCGATCCCGGTGCTGCCGACCGTCCACTACAACATGGGCGGCATCCCCACCAACTACCGCTGCGAGGTGGTCCGGCCGACGCCGGAAAACCCCGACCAAGTGGTTCCGGGCCTGATGGCGATCGGCGAAGCCGCCTGCGTGTCGGTCCACGGCGCCAACCGGCTGGGTTCCAACTCGCTGCTCGATCTGGTGGTGTTCGGCCGGGCCGCCGCCATCCGTGCGTCGGAGATCATCGAGAAGGGCGCGTCCCATCGTTCGCTCCCGACGGACAGCGCCGACCTGGCGCTGGAGCGTTTCGACCGCCTGCGGCACGCCAAGGGCGAGATCCGCACCGCCGACCTGCGGGCCGAGATGCAGCGCAACATGCAGAACAACTGCGCCGTCTTCCGCACCGGGGAGGTGCTGGAGGAAGGCGTCCAGCTGATGCAGGCGGCCTGGGCGAAGCGTCCGCACGTCAGCATCACCGACCGTACGATGGTCTGGAACTCGGACCTTGTCGAAGCCCTCGAGCTTGACAATCTTATGTATCAGGCGGTCGTGACCATGAATTCGGCCGCGAACCGCACGGAAAGCCGCGGGGCCCACGCCCGGGAAGACTATCCGGACCGCGACGACGAAAACTGGATGAAGCACACGGTGGTCAGCATCGACGAGAGCGGCAAGACGACTTTCGAGTTCCGTCCCGTCCATCTCTACACGCTGACCAACGAAGTCCAGGTGTTCCCGCCGAAAGCACGCGTGTACTGACCTGACGGGCCAAAACAAGGCCGGGGCGGCATCGGCCGTTCCGGCTCCGGGCCGCGGCTGGCGGCGGGCAAGGTATTCGAGGATTTGATACGATGGTTGAGTTCGCGCTACCCCGCAATTCGCGGATCACGCCGGGCAAGAGGGTCTCGAACGCTAAGGGCGCCAAGCGCGCCAAGAATTTCAAGATCTACCGGTGGAACCCCGAGGACGGCCAGAACCCGCACCTGGACGAGTTCGAGATCGATCTCGACAAGTGCGGACCGATGGTGCTGGACGCCCTTATCCACATCAAGAACGACATCGACGGAACGGTCGCCTTCCGGCGGTCCTGCCGCGAGGGCATCTGCGGCTCGTGCTCCATGAACATCGACGGCGTCAACACGCTCGCGTGCCTGAAGCCGATTGAGGAAGTGAAGGGCGACGTCGCGATCTACCCGCTGCCGCACATGAAGGTGGTCAAGGACCTGGTCCCCGACCTGAGCCAAGTGTACGCGCAGTACACTTCGATCAAGCCGTGGCTCCAGACCCAGTCCGCCACCCCGCCGGACCGCGAGCGGCTACAGAGCCCGGAAGAGCGCGAGAAGCTGAACGGCCTCTACGAGTGCATCCTGTGCTTCTGCTGCACCACGAGCTGCCCCAGCTACTGGTGGAACGGCGACCGCTATCTCGGCCCGGCCGTCCTGCTCCAGGCCTATCGCTGGATCGCGGACAGCCGCGACGAGATGACGGGCGAGCGGCTCGACCAACTCGAGGATCCGTTCCGTCTGTACCGCTGCCACACCATCATGAACTGCACCCGCACCTGCCCCAAGGGTCTCAACCCCGCCAAGGCGATCGCGGAAATCAAGAAGCTGATGGTCGAGCGGCAGTAAGGCCGGAAGCTTCACCCCGGCACGGTATCCCGCGGCGCCAGCGCCGTCCCCGCACAAGGGCGGGGACGGCGCTGGCGCTGTCATCTTTAAGGCCCTCTTCCGGGGCTTTCGCGGGAAACCACTTTGTGGCGGGTTTTTGTCGAATGGGCAGTATCGTTTTCCCGCGCATCGGCCTATTGTGCGCCCGCGCCGGGAAACCGCTTGACCCGCGTGGTTCCGGCGATCACTTATCACCCCGGAATCTCCTGAACGGACCAAAGGACTTATGGCAAAAGAAGATCTGATCGAATTCTCCGGCACCGTCATGGAACTGCTCCCGAACGCCATGTTCCGGGTCAAGCTGGACAACGACCACGAAGTGCTGGCGCATACCTCGGGCAAGATGCGCAAGAACCGCATCCGCGTGCTCGCGGGCGACCGGGTGAATGTGGAGATGACCCCGTACGACCTCAGCAAGGGCCGCATCACATTCCGCTTCAAGTAACCTGCCGCGTTGGACAGACCGTGACTCCGATGTCATGAAGGTTCCGCCGGCAAACAACACGCTGGTGCTTGCTTCTGCCTCGCCCCGGCGTCTAGACCTGCTGCGCCAGATCGGAATCGACCCGGCCAGCATCGACCCAGCAGACCTCGACGAAACTCCGCTCCGCGACGAGCTTCCCGCCCAGCATGCCGCAAGGCTCGCTGCCGAGAAGGCTGCCGCGGTGGCGTCGCGCCATGCCGGCAGTTTCGTGCTCGCGGCGGATACGGTGGTGGCTTGCGGTCGCCGCATCCTGCCCAAGGCCGAGACCGAACAGCAGGCCCGCGCCTGCCTGAAGCTGCTTTCCGGCCGCCGGCACCGCGTTTATGGCGGCGTCACGCTGGTGCTGCCCGACGGACGCATCCTCGACCGGGTCGTCCAGACCGCCGTCACCTTCAAGGTGCTGAGCTTGGAAGAGACGGAAGACTACATCGCGTCGAACGAGTGGCAGGGCAAGGCGGGCGGCTACGCCATCCAGGGACGCGCCGCGGCGCTGGTCCGATGGATCGGCGGATCCTACAGCAATGTCGTCGGACTGCCGCTGTTCGAGGTTTCCAGCATGCTGCGCGGCGTGGGCTTCGTCCCTTCATCTCCTCCCCCCGTTCCCACGTGACGGACCCGTCCCGGGGCATCGAGATCCTGATCGACCGCGCCGGGCCACTGCTGCGGGCCGCAGTGGTCGAGGGCGGACGGCTGACCGATCTCCATGTCGACAGCGCCGACCGGCCGAGCCGGCTGGGCGAGGTGGCGCTGGGCCGCGTGGACCGGATCGTCACCGCCCTGAACGGCGCCTTCGTGGATATCGGCGGCACTGCCGGCCTGCTGAACAACGCCGACCTGCGCACGGCAGCCCCCACGAGCCGGAAGGCAGCGCGCGCCGGAACCACCCTTCGGGCCGGCCAGCCGGTACTGGTCCAGGTCAAGGCGGAGCCCGGCGGCGGCAAGGGTCCATCCCTGACCATGGACGTGACCCTGCCCGGCCGGTTCCTGGTGATGACGCCCTTCAAGCCGGGCATCTCGATTTCCCGCCGCTTGGCGCAGGGCGACGCGCGGGGCCGGCTTTCCCAGATGATCTCCGAGATCACCGGCGGTCTGGGCGGCGGCTGGATCGTCCGCGGCAGCGCCCTCGGCACGGACGCGGACACTCTGGCCGCCGAAGCCGAAAGCTTGGCCGTGGCATGGCGCGGCCTGGAGCGACAGGCGACCGCCATGCCCCCGGCCACGCTCCGGCCCGGCCCCTCGGCAGCGATCCGGGCGGTGATCGAGAACGGCGGCCGACCGGTCGCCGGGATCACCGTCTCCGAACCGTCGCTACGCGACGAACTCGCTGCCTGGGCGCCCGACCTGGCCCCGCTGATCCGGGTCGAGCCCGACGCCCTGTTCGACCGCTACGACCTCGAAGGCGAATTGATCCGCCTGACCGAACGGCAGGTCCCGCTGTCGGGCGGCGGCAGTCTGGTGATCGACCGGACCGAGGCGCTGACCGTGATCGACGTCAATGGCGGGGAGCGCCCCAACGCCCTGGCCACCAACCTCGACGCCGTCGCGGAAATCGCCCGGCAACTCCGCCTGCGCAATGTCGGCGGCATCGTCATCGTGGATTTCATCAACATGGCGTCGCGCGCCGATGCGGAACGGATCCTCGACGGTCTTACCCGGGCCACCGCCGACGACCCGGCCAGCGTCAATGTCTACGGCATGTCGAAGCTGGGCCTGGTCGAACTCACCCGCGCCCGCCGGGGGCCGCCGCTCGCCGACCTGACCGGCCGATAAGCGCGGCCTACCGGCCGGGCCGTCAGCCGAACACGATGCCTTGCGCCAGCGGCAGCGCGTCGGAGTAGTTCACCGTCGCGGTCTGCCGGCGCATATAGGCCTTCCAGGCGTCCGAGCCCGACTCGCGCCCGCCCCCGGTTTCCTTCTCGCCGCCGAAGGCGCCGCCGATCTCGGCACCGCTCGGGCCGATATTGACGTTGGCGATGCCGCAGTCGCTGCCGGCGGCGGACAGGAACCGCTCGGCCTCGCGCAGGTCGGTCGTGAAGATACAGGACGACAGCCCCTGCGGCACGTCGTTCTGCAACGCGATCGCCTCGTCGAGACCGTCGTAGCGCAGTATATAGAGGATCGGGGCGAAGGTCTCGTGCCGCACCGTGTCGGTCTGTCCCGGCATCTCGACCAGCGCCGGCTCGACATAGAAGGCGTCCGGGAACTCGTCGGTCAGCACACGCCGGCCGCCGGTCACGATGCCGCCTTCGGCGGCGGCGCTTTCCAGCGCGCGGGCCATGCCCTCGAATGAATCGCGGTCGATCAGGGGTCCGACCAGCTTGGACTTGTCCAGCGGGTTCCCGATGGGGATGCCCGCATAGGCCTGCCGAAGCCGCGGAACCAGCGTGTCGTAGATGTCGGAATGGACGATCAGCCGGCGCAGGGTGGTGCAGCGCTGCCCTGCCGTGCCGACCGCGGCGAACAGGATGGCACGCACCGCCAGTTCCAGGTCGGCCGAGGGCGTCACGATCATCGCGTTGTTGCCGCCGAGCTCCAGGATCGAGCGGGCGAAGCGCTGGGCGAGGCGGGGTCCGACCTCGCGGCCCATGCGCGTGCTGCCGGTGGCGCTGACCAGTGCGATCCGCGGGTTGTCCACCAGCCGCTCGCCGATCTCCCGGCCGCCTACCAGCACCGAGGACAACCCAGCGGGAGCGTCGCCGAACCGCGCCACCGCGCGCTCGAACAGGGCTTGGCAGGCGAGCGCCGTGATCGGGGTCTTCTCCGACGGCTTCCAGACCACCGGATCGCCGCAGACGATGGCCAGCGCGAAATTCCACGACCAGACCGCGACCGGAAAGTTGAAGGCGGAAATCACGCCGACGGCACCCAGCGGATGCCATGTCTCGCTCATCCGGTGGCCCGGACGCTCCGAGGCGATGGTCAGCCCGTAGAGCTGGCGGGACAGGCCGACGGCGAAATCGCAGATGTCGATCATCTCCTGCACTTCGCCATAGCCTTCCTGGATCGACTTGCCGCACTCCAGGGTCACCAGGCTGCCCAGCGCCACCTTGTGGGCGCGCAGCTCCTCGCCCAGCAGGCGGATCAGCTCGCCGCGCCGGGGAGCGGGCACCAGCCGCCACGCCTTGAAGGCTTCCGCCGCGGCGGCGATCTTGGCATCCGCCGTCTCGGGCGTGTCGTCCTTCAGCCGGCCGATCTCCGTGCCGTCGATCGGGCTGCGGACGATGCGGGTGCCGCCCTGAAGCAGCTCCGCGTCCAGGTTAAGGGCGGCGGCGATTTCCCGCAGGTTCATGGTGTCGGCTCCTCGTTTTACTCAGGCGTGGACGCCACCCTAATACCTGTTAACCAGGTTCTCCAGATACTCCTGTCGGCCGGAACGGGGTTCCGGTTTCAGGTTCTGGTCGCGGGCCAGCTTGGCCAGATCGCCCAGCCCGACCCGGCCGTCCAGGATGTCGGTTCCCAACCCCTCGTTCCAGCCGGCATAGCGGTCCGCGACATGGGAGGCCAGCTTGCCCTCCAGGATCATCCGCTCCGCCATCAGCAGCCCGCGCGCCAGCGTGTCCATGCCGCCGATATGGGCGATGAACAGGTCCTCCGGGTCGATGGACTGCCGCCGCACCTTGGCGTCGAAGTTGAAGCCGCCGGTGGTCAGCCCGCCGGCCGACAGGACATGGTACAGGGCCAGCGCCGCCTCCCGGTCGTCGTTGGGAAACTGGTCGGTGTCCCAGCCGTTCTGCGGGTCGCCGCGGTTGATGTCGAAGCTGCCCATCAGGTCGTTGGCGATCGCGTAGACGACCTCGTGCTCGAAGGAGTGGCCCGCCAGCGTCGCGTGGTTGACCTCCAGGTTCAGCTTGATCTCGTTCTCCAGCCCGTACTTCCGAAGAAAGGCGTGGACCGTCGCGGCGTCGTGGTCGTACTGGTGCTTGGTCGGCTCCATCGGCTTCGGCTCGATCAGGATCGTGCCCTTGAAGCCGATGCGGTGCTTGTGCTCGACCACCAGGGACATGAACCGGCCGAGCTGGTCCAGCTCCCGCTTCATGTCGGTGTTGAGCAGCGTGTCGTACCCTTCCCGGCCGCCCCACAGCACATAGTTCTCGCCGCCCAGGCGGTGCGTCATCTCCAGCACGCGCGCGACCTGCGCCGCGGCGAAGGCGAAGACCTCCGGGTCGGGGTTGGTCGCCCCGCCGGCCATGTAGCGCCGGTGCGAGAACAGGTTGGCGGTCCCCCACAGCAGCTTGACGCCGGTGCGGTCGATGCCGTCCCGTATCAGCTCCTCGATCCGGGCGAGGTTGGCGTCGCCCTCCGCGATGGTCTCCCCCAGCGGGGCCACATCGGCGTCGTGGAAGCAGAAGAACGGCACGCCCAGCTTCTCGAAGAACTCGAACGCAGCGTGGAGCTTCAGTTTGGCGTTCTCCATCGTGTCCGCCGCCTGCCAGGGGCGGTCGAAGGTCCCGGAGCCGAACATGTCCACGCCGGGCCAGCAGAAGCTATGCCACCAGCAGACCGCGACCCTCAGATGGTCCTCCATCCGCTTGCCCAGCACCATGCGGTCGGGTTCGTAGTGGCGGAACGCCAGGGGATCGTCGGATTCGGGTCCCTTGAAGGGGATGCGGCCGATCTTCTCGAAACAGGGCGCGGTCATGGCGAAGGCTCCGGCGGATCAATGGGTCGAAAGGGCTGTCCAGGCCGCGTTGTTGCGGCTGGAATCCACGGCGGCGGAGATGAAGCGGACCCCGCGCACGCCATCGGCGACGGTAGGCACCAGCAGCGAGGCCGGATCAGGCTCGCGGCCTTCGATCCGTGCCGCGACCTGTTCGGCGATGTCGCTGTAGATCTGCGCGAAGCCTTCGAGGTAGCCCTCGGGATGGCCTGCGGGAATCCGGCTGGCATGGGCCGCGGCGGGGCCGGAACCCGGGCCGTTGCGGGTGACCAGCTGCGGCGGCTCTCCGAACCGGGTGACGCGCAGGTGGTTGGGCTGCTCCTGGTGCCATTCCAGCCCGGCCTTGTCGCCGAAGACCCGCAGGCGCAATCCGTTCTCGTGGCCGGGCGCCACCTGGCTCGACCACAGCATCCCACGTGCCCCGCTGCTGAAACGCAGCAGCATGTTGACGTTGTCGTCCACCCGCCGTCCCTCCACGAAACTGGACAGATCGGCGGCGATCTGGGTGCAGTGGAGGCCGGTGACGAACTCCGCCAGGTTGAAGGCGTGGGTGCCGATATCGCCGATGCACCCTCCCCCGCCGGTCTGCGCCGGGTCGGTCCGCCAAGCGGCCTGCTTCTGGCCGGTCTCCTCCAGCGAGACGGTCAGCCAGTCCTGCGGATACTCGACCTGGATGACCCGGACGGTGCCGAGCCCGCCTTCGGCCACCAAGGCGCGGGCGTGCCGGACCATTGGGTAGCCGGTGTAGTTGTGGGTCAGCGCGAACAGCCGTCCGCTCGCCTCCGCCGCTGCGGCCAGATCCTCGGCCTGGGCCACGGTCGCGGTCATAGGCTTGTCGCAGATGACGTGGATGCCGGCATTCAGGAAGGCCCGGGCGGCGGGATGGTGCAGATGGTTGGGCGTCACGATCGCGACGGCGTCGATGCCGTCAGGGCGCCCCGCCTCGGCCCGCGCCATCTCGGCGAAGTCGGAATAGGCGCGGTCGTCCGCGATATGGAGATCGGCGGCGCTGTCCCGCGCCCGCTGGGGATCGCTGGAAAGGGCGCCCGCGACCAGTTCCCACCGGTCGTCCAGGCGCGCGGCGATGCGGTGGACCCCGCCGATGAAGGCGCCGCGCCCACCGCCCACCATGCCGAGCCGGAGCCGACGCTTCGGCGCCCCGCCCTGCCTGCCTTCGATCGTCATGGCTGTCCTCCCGCCCGGTCGAGGCCGAGCATGCGGCGGTTTGCGGCATCGTCGGTGCCGGCCTCGGCGAAATCGTCGAAGGCCCGCTCGGTCACTTCGATGATGTGCGCCTCGATGAAGGCCGCCCCCTCGGCGGCACCCTGCTCCGGATGCTTCATGCAGCATTCCCATTCCAGCACGGCCCAGCCGTCGAACCCGTACTGGGTCAGCTTGGAGAAGATACCGGTGAAGTCGACCTGCCCGTCCCCCAGGGAGCGGAACCGCCCGGCCCGGTCGATCCAGGGCTGGAAGCCGCCATAGACACCCTGGCGCGGCGAGGGGTTGAACTCGGCATCCTTCGCGTGGAACATCCGGATCCGCTCGTGGTAGACGTCAATGTAGCCGAGATAATCGAGCTGCTGGAGCACGAAATGGCTCGGGTCGTACAGGATATTGCAGCGGGGATGTCCGCCGACCCGCTCCAGGAACATCTCGAACGTCACGCCGTCGTGCAGGTCCTCGCCCGGATGGATCTCGTAGCAGAGATCGACGCCGGCCCGGTCGAACTCGTTGAGGATCGGCAGCCAGCGCTTCGCCAGCTCGTCGAACGCCGTCTCGACCAGTCCCGGCGGCCTCTGCGGCCAGGGATACAGGTAGGGCCAGGCGAGCGCCCCGGAGAACGTCGCGTGCGCCGTCAGCCCCAGGTTGCCGGAGGCCTTGGCCGCCAGCTGGAGCTGCTCGACCGCCCACTGCTGGCGCGCCGCGGGGTTGCCGCGCACCTCCGGGGCCGCGAAGCCGTCGAACGCCAGGTCGTAGGCGGGATGGACGGCGACCAGCTGGCCCTGGAGATGGGTCGACAGCTCGGTCAATTCCACGCCCGCCTCGTTCAGGATGCCCTTGATCTCGTCGCAATAGGCCTTGCTCTCCGCCGCCTTGGCGAGGTCGAACAGGCGGGCATCCCAGGATGGGATCTGGACGCCCTTGAAGCCATGCTGCGCCGCCCAGCCGGCAATGCCGTCGAGGGTGTTGAACGGTTCGGCGTCTCCCGCGAACTGGGCGAGAAAGATTGCCGGTCCCTTGATCGTCTTCATCTGGTCGGGTCCTCCCGGGGATGGAGCGGACTGTCCGCGAAGCGAAGCCGCTTGGCGCCGTGCCGCTGAATCGGCAACGGACGCAGGGAGGGAGCGTTACGGAAATGGCTCTGCTGGCGCGGGGCTAGGCGCGGCACTGACGTTTCTCCCTCCCGTTCGATGGGGCGGCGACTTGTTTGCGCTCGGTCTCAAATTAGATAGACCATCGAACAAAAATCAGCGTAGCCTAGAGTTTAGGCATGGTCAAGCAGGCGAGGAGAACATCGCCGTGTCAGCCCGGGTCAACTCGGCACTGATTCGCCAGATCAACCTGGCGCGCGTCTTTCACGCCTTGCGGGAGCATCCGGAAAGCTCGCAGCGGGATCTCGGAAAACTTACCGGCCTGGACAAGGCGACGGTCTCGACGGTCGTCGGCCAGCTGCAGGACCTTCGGCTGGTCGAGCGGTCGGAACAGAGCAAGGCGCGCCGGGTCGGCCGGCCGGAGACCGCGCTGTCGATCCCCCGCAGCGCCGGCGTGCTGGTCGGCGTGCGGCTGGAGCCGGCCACGATCCGGGTCGTCACCACCACCCTGACCGGCGAGGTGCTCGGGCACTGCCAGCTTCCCGGCAGCCTGGACATGAAGGCGGCGTTGGTCACCCTGCGCGAGGCGGTGGACCGGGAGATCGCGGAAATCGGCGAGACCTGGTCGTCGGTCCGAGCTCTGGGCGCCGGCATACCGGGGCTGATGGACCGGGACGGGAACCTGGTGCTGGCGCCCAATCTCGGCTGGCGGGACGTGCCGATCCGCGCCATGCTGGAGGAGATCTTCGACTGCCCGGTCGATGTCGACAACGACACCAAGGCCGCCGCCATCGCCGAACGCCTGTTCGGGCTATGCCGGAAAACCGAGGATTATGTCTATCTCACCGGTGACTCCGGGGTCGGCGGCGCCTTGGTGCTGGGCGGCCGCGTGTATCGAGGCTCCGGCGGCTTCGCCGGGGAAATCGGGCACACCAAGATCTCGCCGGAGGGGCGGCTATGCGGCTGCGGCCGGCGCGGCTGCCTGGAGACCTATGTGTCGGAAGCCGCGATCCTGCGCACCTTGGCGGAGCGGGGAATAGACGCCGCCGACATCCGCGCCGTGGCCGACCTGGCGGCGGCCGGCCGGCCCGAAGTCCGGGCGTTGCTGGAAGAAGCCGGTCACCTCCTGGGCTTCGCCTTGTCGAACATCGTCAACATCCTCAATCCGGGCCTGATCGTGCTCGGCGGCAACCTCGCGGTCGTCGGCGCCCATATCGTGCCGAGCCTTGAGCGGGCGCTCTCCGAACATGCCCTCAGCCCGGCGGCGGCCGGCGTCAGCGTGCGTATTTCGCCGCTGGGGGAGGATGCCGTCCCGATGGGCGGCATAGCCCTGGCCCTTGACGGCTTCCTGGCCCCTCCCCGCCTCTCGATCGCGCGCGGCTGACGCCGGGCGTCACACCGCCATGACCGGAACATGGGCCGGCACGATCAGTTCGGCCTCCGTCGCCGCCAGCACCTCCGCGACGGACACTCCCGGCGCGGTCTCCCGCAGCTCCGGCCCCGCGTCGGTGAAGCCGATGACCGCCATGTCGGTCACCACCAAGCTGACGCGCCGCACCGACATGAGCGGCATGGTGCGTTCCCGCAGGATCTTCGGAGCGCCCTCGGCGGTGTGGGTCATCGCGACGATCACACGCTTCGATGGCTCAAGCCCCCCGGTTCAGCTGGTAATCCACCAGAGCGCCCGGCGTGCGGACGCTGTCGGGCGGGATCACGCCGATCGGGACGATGTCCTCGGCATCGACGATCACCACGTCGGCGGCCATCGCCATGATCGGGTTGAAGTTCTGGGTGGTCAGCGAATAGGCAGATTGCAGGCATAGTCCGCCTGCTTGGCATGGACGATCGCGAAATCGGCGCGCAGCGGGGTCTCCAGCAGGAAAGGCTCGCCATTCACCTCGATCCGAGTCTTGCCCGCCTCGACCGCCGTACCCAGGCCGGTGCGGGTCAGGATGCCGCCCAGGCCGAAGCCCCCGGCGCGCACCCGCTCGGCCAGCGTGCCCTGCGGCACCAGCTCGTCCATGATCCGCTCCGACGTGCCGACACCCATGAAGCCGCCGACCATCAGGCTGGCTCCGTCGGGAATCCGGGCGACCGCATCCTCCAGCTTGATGCCCTTCATGGTCACGCCGCCTCCGACCGGTCACCGCCCGATAGCACTTCGGACATGCGGGCGGCCACCTCGAACGCGCGCTCGTCGTCGCGCCCGTCGCTGTCCAGCTTCAGGATGTCCTCGATCTCCCGCTCCGCCAGGGCCACGCTGTAGCGCACCTCGCCGTCGACCACGTTCTTCTCCGTGATGACGATCTCGTAATCACCGGCTTCGGCGCGTCGGGATGGCGCTCGGCCACCGCCCGGACGAAGACCTGCTCGGCGCGGCAGACGTCGATGATGGTCTGGCCGGGCTCCGGCTCGGGGAAGAAGATCACGAAATAGACGGGATGGCCGGCACGCAGCGCCACGCCGACCTGGCTTTCCATCTTGGAGCCGCCGATGCCGGCACCGTGCCCGGCCCGGGGATCCACGATGATGTAGGGCCGGGCCGCGGCGTCGATCTCCAGCCCGGCGGGCGGGCGGATCTGCACCAGCGCGTAGTTGACCGGCCGCTCCATCAGGCGACCGTCGACGACGATGTCGTACTCGAACGCCAGGACCGGCGGCAGCCCCTTGCGCTCCATCTCCACGAAGCCACTGCCGCGCTTCCGCAGGATGTCTCGGGTCGGCTACGGTTCAGGTGGATTTGAATGACATCGTATCTATCGCGGCTTATTGCCACGGCAATGCCCGATGCCGTCAGTGGAGCCTTTCCGGATCGGCGTCGAAATCGGTCTCGATCTCCGCTTCCGGATCGTTGGCCTCGACCCGATAGACCCCGCCCAACCAGCGGTTCAGGTCCACGTCGGCGCATCGGGGCGTGCAGAACGGTTTGTACTGTGGATCGGCCGGCCGGCCGCAGATCGGGCAGGCCGGGAGCCGGCGGGGCTTTTGGGAAATCTCGCTCATGGGGTGAGAAATTGTTATGCCCGGCGGGGATTCCAAGACGGCCGGTTCACGCGCCGGCCCGGAGTTCCAGCATGGCCTCCCGCGTCCGGGGCCATGGCTGCGGCAGATTCATCGCTCGCGCCAGTTCCAGCAGCAGGGGCGGCCGCAGCCTCGCCAGCGCCAGCGCCTGGGCGTCCCCCAGGACGTCTGGCGCCGTTCCCCGGATCAGCGTCATGCCCTCATGCAGGATCGCGATGTCGTCCGCCCAGGCATAGGCCAGGTCGACGTCGTGGGTGGAGAGGACCAGCGTCATTCCCCGCGCCGCAAGCCCGTCCAGGACGGCCATCAGGCGCGCAACGCCGTCGGCGTCCAGCCCGGCGGTGGGTTCGTCCAGCAGAAGCACCTCCGGCCGCATCGCCAGGGCGCCCGCTATGGCGACGCGCCGCTTCTGGCCGAAGCTGAGCATGTGTGTCGGGCGGTCGGCCAGATCCGCGATGCCCAGGTCGGCCAAGGCACCATCCACCCGCCGGCGCACCTCCGCTTCGGGCAGATCCAGGTTGAGCGGCCCGAAGGCGACGTCGCGGGCGACCGTCGCGGCGAAGATCTGGTCGTCCGGATCCTGGAGCACCAGGGCCACCCGGCTGCGCCAATCGCGGAGCGAGCGGCGGTCGTATCCCGCCGGAGACCCATCGAGCAGCACGCGCCCGCCGCGCGGCTTCAAGGTGCCGTTCAGGTGCAGGAACAGGGTCGTCTTGCCGCAGCCGTTCGGCCCCAGCAGGGCCAGCTTGCGCCCGCGCCCGACGGCGAGGTCGAGGCCGCGCAGCGCCTCGATGCCGCCGGCATAGTCGTAGCGGAGCGCCTGCGCCTCCAGGATCATCCGCCCCTCCGCACCAGCAGCGCCGCCGACGCGATGCCGAGCGGCAGCGCCGCCCCCGCCAGCAGGCGCCACGCAGAGGGCACGCGCTCGTCGGCCGGCTGCGGCAGGTCGCCGCCGAGCCCGCGCGCCGCCATCCCGATCTCCAGCCGACGGCCGCGGGCGAGGGAGCGCTGGAACAGGCTTCCCGCCAGCCATCCGGCTGAGCGCAGGCTACGCCGGGGACCGTCGTAGCCGAGGCGGCCGATTTGGGCCTGCCTTCCGGTGGCGGCGCAGTCCAGGAAGACAAAGATCAGCCGGTAGGTCAGCAGCATCAGGTCGCGAACCAGACGCGGCACGCCCAACCGACCCAGCAGCGGCATCAAGTCGGCGACCGGCGTGGTCAGGATCAGGAAGACGAGGCAGGAGGTCGCGGCCAGCGACCGCAGCGTCACCGCGGCCGCCGCCTCCAGCCCGCCGGGTACCAGCCCGACATGCAGGCCGTCCGAAACGTCGACCGCCAGCGCCAGCACCGGCGCACCGGTCAGCAGGAATCCCAGCGGAACAGCGAGCGTGCCGAGAACGGCTCCCGCCGGCACGCCCGCGCCCAGGATGGTCAGGGCCAGCATGGCCGCGATCGACAGCGGCGCCGCGGGCCAGGGCGGCAGGACCAGGGTTACCAGCAGCATGCCGAGCGCGGGCAGCAGCTTTTCCAGCGGATGGAGATCGTGCCAGCGGTTGGTCCAGGCGTGGCGGTCAATCGCCAGCATGGAGCTCCGTCCGGCGATCCTCCGGCCGGCCCTCGCGCCGACCCCGCCGAAGACCGATGTAATAGCCGAGCAACCCTGCGCCGAGCGCTGCCTGCAGCGAGAACAGCAGGCTCTCGATCTCGCCGCTGGGCGGTTCCCACAGGGGCTCGAACCAGGGCTGGTAACCCGCCCGGTCGATCAGGTCCTGCGCCTGCCCGTCCGAGCCGGAGAACTCGGCATTGCCGACGACCAGCAGCGGCAGGACCACGATGGCGGCGGCGGCCAGGAGAAGAATCGCGTTGCGGCCTCTCATTTCGCCCCCATCGCCTTGGTTCCGAACGCCAGCGCCGACAACTCGTCGCGGCTGTACTGGACCAGAAGATTGACCACCACGACCGTCAGGATCCCCTCCACCACCGCGAGCGGAACCTGGGTGATCGCGAAGATCGACAGGAACTTGACCAGCGCCCCGCCGAAGCCGGTCACCGGGTCGGGAAAGGCAAGAGCCAGCTGGACCGAGGTCGTGCAGTAGGTCGCCAGGTTGCCGAGCGCCGCGGCCAGGAAGACCGCGAAGCTCCTGCCCAGGCCGGCGGCCAGCCGCCAGACGCCGTAGGCGACCCAGGGGCCGACGATCGCCATGGAGAAGACGTTGGCGCCCAGCGTGGTCAGCCCGCCATGGGCCAGCAGCAGGGCCTGGAACAGCAGGACGATGGTGCCCAGCACGGCCATGGCGTTCGGCCCGAACAGGACGGCGCCCAGGCCGACGCCGGTCGGGTGCGAGCAGCTTCCCGTTACCGACGGGATCTTCAGCGCCGACAGCACGAAGGCGAAGGCGCCGGACGTCGCAAGCAGCAGCTTGGTCTCGGGATGGTCATCGACCACGCGCCTGATCCGGCGGACGCCGGCGACGACGAACGGCGCCGCGGCCACCATCCAGGCCGCGGCATGGAGAGGCGGCAGGTAGCCTTCCATGATGTGCATTGAACTGATAACCCCCTTTTTCGACAAAAGGAGGTGCATGGATGAAGCGCCCACTGAGCACGGCGACAAGGATGACGCCGACCTGGCTGGCCTTCCTCCCGGTGCACCCCGCCCGGACATACGGCTCTTCCGGTGACGGCAGGTCTCCTGGCTCGCAGGTCCCGGTCGGACGCCGATGCCTTCCCGGCCCTTAACGGGCCAGTGGCTTGATGCCGGCGCAGACTCGCTGCTTACAGTTGCGGGGGCAGCCACGGATTAGGTCCCCTGGGGGGTCCGCCGCACCGTGTTCCCTATTAATCCCCCTCGACTCTCGCTCGGGGGAACCTGTCACCGGGAATGAAGCTAGAGGGCAAAGCGTCCGCCCGTCAAGCTTCCGTGTCTCACCCGCCGCCCCCCGCCCGGCGGAGTCAGCGCCGCAGCAGGACCGATGCCGCCTCGTCCCGGGCTTCCCACCCTGCCCGTTCCAACTCGGGATCGATATGCTCCTCGACCGGCAGGCCGACGCAGAGATAGGCCACCAGGGACCAGGTGACCGGCACGTCGAGCGCCTGCCGGACGATTTCCGGATCGAGGATCGACACCCAACCCGCGCCGATGCCGTGCGCCCGCGCCGCCAGCCAGAAGGTGTAGACGGCGGTGACCGTCGAGTAGCGCAGCATCTCCGGCATGGTGCGCCGGCCGAGGCCGTGGCCGCGCGTGGTCTCGTCGTCGTTGAAGACGGCGATCTGCACCGGCGCGTCGTTCAGGCCGGCCAATTTCAGCGTCGCGTAGAGCTGGGCGCGCTCGCCCGTGTAACCGCCCAGCGCCTCGGCGTTGCAGCGTTCGAAAGCGTTGCGGACCACGGCACGGCGCCCGGGATCGTCGACGCGGACGAATCGCCACGGCCTGCTGTAGCCGACCGACGGCGCCAGCGCCGCGACCTGGACCAGCCGCTCGATCAGGGCATCGTCGATGGGATCGGTCCGGAAACGGCGCACGTCGCGGCGCCAGCGGAACAGGTCTTCCAGCCGCTCCTGAAAACCCACATCGAAAGTCGGGACTTTCCTCATGCCGGGAAGATGAACGAGCCGAGGGCGTCGCGCAAGCGCGCCACCCCTGCGGCATCGGGCGGCAGGCCGAACCTCAGCCAGTCCGGCCGCGCCTCGAACGGGCGGACCAGGATCCCGGCCCGGCCAAGATGCTCGAACAGCGCGGCGGCATGGGTGGTGCGGGTCAGGCGGTAGAGATCGGTCCCGCCAACGTTTTCCAGCCCGTGGGCACCGAGCAGGCCGTCGAGGTCGCGCGCGGCCGAGGCGAGGCGGCTTCGGGTCTCCCCGATCCAGTCACTGTCGGTCAGCGCCGTGGCGCCGACCTCCAGCGCCGGTCCGGCCACCGCCCAGGGTCCCAAGTGATCCTCCAGCGCCGACACCAGGCGGGGAGGGCCGAGCGCGAAGCCGAGGCGAAGCCCGGCGAGCCCGAAGAACTTGCCGAAGGATCGGAGGACGCAGAGCCCTGGGCGGCCGGCGGCCGAGGCGACGCTGATCGTCGGCGCCACGTCGGCGAAAGCCTCGTCCACCACGAGCAACCCTCCCCGCGCGGCCAGCCGTTCGGCAAGCGCCAGGAGCCGGTCCGGATCGACCTGCCGGCCGTCCGGATTGTTGGGGTTGGTCACTATGAGGCAGGCGGCGTCGGCGGCCTCGTCGAGCGTTTCGCACACCGCGACGTCGTGGCCGGCGAGGCTCCAGCAGCGGGCGTGCTCGGCATAGGTGAAGCCCAGGATCGCCGCCCGGCCCCGCGGCATCAGCCGGGGCACCGCCTGGATCAGCGCCTGAGACCCCGGCGCCGCCACGATGGCGGCGGGTTCCGCGCCGAGATAGCGGCCGGCGGCGGCGAGCAGCCGGTCGAGCGCGTCCCGGTCGGGCAGGCGGGTCCAGGCATCCGGACTCGGCGCGGGCACCCGGATAGGCCAGGGATTGATGCCGGTGGACAGGTCAAGCCACCTCTCCTTCGGGCGGCCGAATCGGGCCTCGGCCCGGGCGAGGCCGCCGCCATGGTCTCGGACCCGTTCCGGAACCGGCGCATTGTGGATTGACGCTGATGCGGGGGGACCGTAAGACTGCTGACCCATGGACATTGGTTCCTTTGCGTCCCCGTTCGGGCGCGAGGTGAAAAGGGAACACGGTGCGGCCGGGCTGTAAAGCCGTATGCCAAATCCGTGGCTGCCCCCGCAACTGTGAGCAGTGAGTCGGTTCCGATTTCACGCCACTGGCCCAGATCGCGGGCCGGGAAGGCAACGGCCCCGACGGCGACCTGCAAGCCAGGAGACCTGCCGGTGTCGCTCGCAACAACAAGGGACCGGGCGGGGTGCACCGGTGAGAGAGGAACGATGAACGCGATCGCCAAACCCTCCCAGGGGCCGGCACAGGCTTCTTCCGAAAAGCTCGGCGTCATGCTGTGCGGCCACGGCAGCCGGGACACCGGCGCCGTGCAGGAGTTCGCCGTCGTGGCCGGCCAGCTCCGCGCCAAGCTGCCGTTCGACGCGGTGGAGTACGGCTACCTGGAATTCGCCAAGCCGATCATCCGCGACGGCCTGGACAAGCTGCGCGCCAAGGGCGTGACGAAGGTGCTGGCGATCCCCGGCATGCTGTTCGCCGCCGGCCACGCGAAGAACGACATTCCCTCGGTGCTGAACGCCTATCAGGCGCAGAACGAGGGCATGACCATCCATTACGGCCGCGAGCTGGGCATCGACCTGAAGATGCTGCGGGCCGCCGGCGACCGGGTGGCCGAGGCGCTGGCCCTGGCCGGCGGCGACGTGCCGCGCCATGAAACCCTCCTGATGGTGGTCGGCCGGGGCTCCTCCGATCCGGACGCCAACTCCAACGTGGCGAAGGTGACCCGCATGCTGTGGGAGGGGATGGGCTTCGGCTGGGCCGAGACGTCCTATTCCGGCGTCACCTTCCCGCTGGTCGAGCCGGGGCTGGAGCACGCGGCGAAGCTGGGCTATCGGCGCATCGTGGTGTTCCCGTATTTCCTGTTCACCGGGATCCTGGTCCGGCGGATCTACGATTACGCCGACGCCGTGGCGGCGCGCCACCCGAACATCGAATTCATCAAGGCCGGCTATCTCAACGACCACCCGATGGTGCTGGAGACCTTCTCGGACCGCGTCACCGAAATCCTCCAGGGCACCGGCAACATGAACTGCCAGATGTGCAAGTACCGGGAGCAGGTCCTGGGCTTCGAGGCCGAGGTCGGCCTGCGCCAGGAAAGCCACCACCATCACGTGGAAGGCATCGGCACCGGAGAGGCGCACGGTCATGACCACGGGCACCACCATCATGACCACGGGGATCATCACCACGCCCACGGCCATGGGCATTCCCACGGACATGATCACGCGCATGGTCACGGCCATTCCCACGACCATGGCGGCGCCGGGCACCATCACCACCCCTACCCCCACGCCGACCATCCGCTGGGGCCGAGAAGCATGACGAAGCAGGCTCGCGACTGATCCGGTGATGGACTATCTGCGTGACCCGGCGGAGATCTACCGCCGCTCCTTCGCGATTATCGCGGAGGAGGCGGACCTGTCCGGCCTGCCGCCCGATGTGGCCGAGCTGGCAACCCGCCTGATCCACGCCTGCGGCATGGTCGATCTGGTCCGCGACCTCGCCTGGAGCCCGGACGTGATGTCGGCCGGCCGGGCCGCGCTGGCTGCGGGAGCCGCCGTCCTGACCGATGCCCGCATGGTGGCCTCCGGCATCATGGCGTCGCGCCTGCCGGCCGGCAACCCGGTGCTGTGTACCCTGGCCGAACCTGCCGTGCCGGCCCTGGCCGCCGGGCTCGGCACTACCCGGTCGGCCGCCGCCCTGGATCTCTGGCTGCCGCACATGGAAGGGGCGATCGTCGCGATCGGCAATGCCCCGACCGCCCTGTTCCGCCTGCTGGAACTGCTGGATGCCGGAGCGCCCCGCCCGGCGGTGATCCTGGGTTTTCCCGTGGGTTTCGTCGGCGCCGCCGAATCCAAGGCCGAGCTGGCCGCCGATCCGCGCGGCGTTCCCTTCATCACCGTCCGCGGCCGGCGCGGCGGCAGCGCCATGGCGTCGGCCTCGGTCAATGCGCTCGCGATCGGGGCTTCGGCATGACAGGCTCCGCCGGGGCGTGGCTGTCCGTCGTCGGCATCGGCGAGGACGGACTGGACGGCGTGTCTCCGGCCGGCCGCCGTTTGATCGATGCCGCCGAAGTGCTGATGGGCGGTGAGCGCCACCTCGCCATGATCCCCGACGACGGGCGCGAGCGCCTGGCCTGGCTGTCCCCCTTCAGCGAGGGGATCGAGCGGCTGTTGGACCTGCGCGGGCGCAGGGTCTGCGTGCTGGCGAGCGGCGACCCCTTGGACCACGGCGTCGGCGCCACCCTGGCACGCCGGATTCCGGCCGGCGAGACGATCGTCGTCCCGGCGCCGGGAGCCTTCGCCCTCGCCTGCGCCCGGATGGGCTGGCCCCGGGCGGAGGTCGAAACCCTGTCGCTCCACGGCCGTCCGGCGGCCTTGCTCCATGCTTATGTCCAGCCCGGCGCCCGCCTGCTGATCCTGTCCGAGAACGGCGCGACGCCGGGAGTGATCGCCGGCCTGCTGCGGCAGCGCGGCTATGGCGGCAGCCGGATCACCGTGCTGGAGCACCTGGGCGGGCCGCGGGAGCGGTGCCGCGAGTGGCGCGAGTCGGAAGTCTACGCCGACCTGAACACGGTCGCGGTCGAATGCGTCGCCGATCCCGGAGCGCCGCTGCTGCCGCGGACGCCGGGATTGCCGGACGAGGCGTTCCGCCATGACGGCCAACTGACCAAAAGGGAGGTCCGGGCGGCGACGCTGGCGGCGCTGGCACCGGTTCCCGGACAGCTCCTGTGGGACGTGGGGGCCGGATGCGGCTCCATCGCCCTGGAATGGATGCGCCATCACCCCGCCTGCCGCGCCGTTGCGATCGAGCCGCGCGGCGACCGCCTGGCCCTGATCGCGGCGAACGCCGAGGCGCTGGGCTGTCCCCGTCTCGCCATCGTCGAGGGCAAGGCGCCGGCGGCCCTGGCCGGCCTGTCCGCGCCGGACGCGGTCTTCATCGGCGGCGGCATCACGGCGCCAGGATTGTTCGAGACCTGCTGGGAAGCGCTGCCCCCCGGCGGCCGGCTGGTCGCCAACGCCGTCACCATCGAGGGCGAGCAGGTGCTGACCGGGGCCTATGCCCGGCTGGGCGGCAGCCTGACCCGAATCGCGATTTCCAGGGCCGAACCCGTCGGCCCGTTTTCCGGCTGGCGTCCCCTGATGCCGGTCACCCAACTGGCGCTGAACAAGATATGAGCGGAACCCTCTACGGCCTGGGTGTCGGGCCGGGCGACCCGGAACTGATCACCCTGAAGGCCTTGCGCCTGCTGCGGTCGTCCCCCGTCGTGGCATACCCGGCGCCGGAGCATGGCGATAGCCTGGCCCGCGCCATCGTCGCCGGCCACCTGCCCGGCGGGCAGACTGAAGTGGCGATCCGCATGCCCATGCTGGTCGAGCGCTTCCCGGCGCAGGAAGTCTACGACCGCGCGGCGGCTGATCTGGGCGGCCATCTGGCGGCCGGGCGCGATGTCGCCGTGCTGTGCGAGGGCGATCCCTTCTTCTACGGGTCGTTCATGTACCTGTTCGGCCGCATGGCGGAACGTTTTCCGGTGCAGGTGGTGCCGGGCGTCTCCTCGCTGACGGCCTGCGCCGCCGCCCTGGGGGCGCCGCTGGCAGCCCGGAACGACGTGTTGACCGTAATCCCGGCCCCGCTTTCGGCCGACCTGCTGCGCGAGCGGCTGGCCCAGACCGACGCCGCCGCGATCATGAAGCTGGGGCGGCATTTCGCCAAGGTGAGAGGCGTGCTGGAAGACCTGGGCTTGTCCGGCCGGTCGCGTTACGTGGAGCGTGCCACCATGGCGAACCAGCGGCTGCTGCCGCTGGACCAGGTGGACGCCGATTCCGTTCCCTATTTCTCGATGGTGCTGGTCCACCGCCGGGGTGAGGCCTGGGCATGAGCGCACCCGTCTTCGTCGTCCTGTCGCAATCCGGGTTCGAGGTCGCTTCCGGCGCCCGGACCGTCCTGCCCGGCGCCGAGATCCACGGGCTGGCCCACCGGGTCGCCGGGGCGGACAGGAGTTTCTCCGCAACCCTCGACCATCTGCGGGCGCTGTTCGCGGCCGGCACGCCGATCATCGGCGTGTTCGCCGCCGGCATCCTGATCCGCGCGCTGGGTCCCGTCCTGTCGGACAAGCGCGCCGAACCTCCCGTGCTGGCTCTGGCGGAGGACGGCAGCGCGGTCGTCCCGCTGCTGGGCGGCCACCACGGCGCCAACGACATGGCGCGGAGGCTGGCGGCGGCGCTGGGCATCGAGCCGGCCATCACGACCGCCGGAGACCTGAATTTCGGCGTGGCCCTGGACGAGCCGCCGGCAGGCTGGCACCTCGCCAACCCGGAGGACGCCAAACCTTTCACCGCCGCCCTGATGGCCGGAGCACGGGTCAGGCTTGAGGGCACCGCCCACTGGCTGACCGCCGCCCGCCTTCCCTTCTCGGCCGACGGCACCCTGACGCTGCGCGTCACGGAACAGGCCGAGGCCGGCTCCGAAACCTGCCTGGTCTATCATCCTCCGGTGCTGGCGGTCGGCGTCGGGTGCGAGCGCGGCGCTTCGGCGGAGGAAGTGACGGCGCTGGTGCGCGAGACCCTGGCCTCCGCCCGCCTCGCCGAGGGGGCCGTGGCGGCGCTGTGCTCGATCGACGTCAAGATGGACGAGCCGGCGATCCACGCCGCCGCCGCCGTTCTTGGTGTCCCGGTGCGCTTCTTCGACGCCGCCCGGCTGGAGGAGGAGGCTCCACGGCTCGCCAATCCGTCCGACCTGGTGTTCCGCGAGGTCGGCTGCCATGGGGTCGCCGAAGGGGCGGCGCTGGCGGCGTCGGGCGGAACGCTGCTGGTGCCCAAGCGGAAGTCGGCGCGGGCGACCTGCGCCGTCGGGCTGGCGCCGGCGCCGCTCCACGCCGACACCATCGGGCGACGCCGCGGACGGCTCTCGGTCGTCGGCATCGGGCCGGGCAGCGACGGCTGGCGCACGCCGGAGGCCGACCGCTGGCTGGCGAGCGCCACCGACCTCGTCGGGTATCATCTCTATCTCGATCTCCTCGGCGAACTGGCGGCCGGCAAGCGGCGGCATGGCTATGAACTGGGGGCCGAGGAGACGCGGGTGCGCGTCGCCCTCGACCTCGCGGCGGAAGGCCGCGACGTGGCCCTGGTCTCCAGCGGCGATGCCGGCATCTATGCCATGGCGACGCTGGTGTTCGAACTGGTCGAGCGCGAGAGGCGCGCCGACTGGGCGCGGCTCGACATCGCGGTCACGCCCGGGATCTCAGCGCTCCAGGCCGCCGCGGCCCGGGCCGGCGCCCCGCTGGGCCATGACTTCTGCACGATCTCCCTGTCGGACCTGCTGACCCCCTGGCCGGTGATCGAGCGGCGGATCCGCGCCGCCGCCGAGGGCGATTTCGTGATCGCCGTCTACAATCCGGTGTCGCGCCGGCGCACGGAGCAGCTTCCGGCCATGAAGGCGGTCCTGCTGGAACACCGTCCCGCCGCCACGCCGGTGATCCTGGCCCGCAACCTGGGCCGGCCGGGCGAGACCATCGCGGTGACCACCCTGGCGGCGCTGGACGTGGCCGACGTGGACATGCTGACCCTGGTGCTGATCGGCTCCAGCGAGACCCGCGCGGTGCCGCGCGGCGACGGCGGCACCCGGGTCTACACCCCCCGCGGCTATGCCGCGAAACATCCGGACGAAAGACCCACATGACGGTTCACTTCATCGGCGCGGGTCCCGGCGCTCCCGACCTGATCACGATCCGCGGGCGCGACCTGATCGCCCGCTGCCCAGTCTGCCTCTATGCCGGGTCGCTGGTACCCCCCGAGGTGGTGGCCTATGCGCCGGAGGGCGCCCGGGTGGTGGACACCGCCCCGCTGACGCTGGACGACATCCTGGCCGAGATCGAGGCCGCCCACGCCGACGGCAAGGACGTGGCGCGGGTCCATTCCGGCGACCCCTCCCTCTACGGCGCGATCGGCGAGCAGATCCGCCGCCTGGATGCGCTGGGCATCCCGTACGACATCACCCCGGGCGTGCCGGCCTACGCCGCCGCCGCCGCCCTGCTGCGGACCGAGCTGACGCTGCCGGAGGTCTCCCAGACCGTCATCCTGACCCGCACGGCCATGAAGTCGTCGCCGATGCCGAACGCGGAGACGCTCGACATCCTGGGCCGGTCGGGCGGAACGCTGGCGATCCATCTGTCGATCCGCAACATGACCAGGATCGTCGAGGAGCTGTCGCCCCATTACGGCGCCGATTGCCCGGTCGCGGTGGTCTACCGGGCGACCTGGCCGGACGAGCTGGTGATCCGCGGCACGCTCGCCGACATCCGGGAGAAGGTGCGCGAGGCGAAGATCACCCGCACCGCGCTGGTGATCGTCGGCCGTGTCCTGGCGGCGGAGGATTTCCGCGACAGCGCGCTCTACGACCCGGAGCATGTCCATGTGCTGCGGCCCGAGCGCAAGGTCCGGTGAAGCCACTCCAGCGCTTCCTCCGCGGTGCGGGCGCGGGGTCCGGCCGGCGGCGCGGGACGGCGGACCATGATGACCGGGATTCCGAATTCCCGCGCGGCGGTAAGCTTCGGCTGGCTGGCGCCGCCGCCGCTGTTCTTGGCGACCACGACGGTGATGCCGTGGTCCGCCAGCAAGGCCCGTTCGGCATCCAGGTCGAAGGGGCCGCGCCCCGTCACCAGGGCGATGTTGGGGCCCGGCGGTTCCTGGGAGTCGATCACCCGCGCCAGGAACCAGGCGTCGGCGCGCGACGCGAAGGGACCGAGTTCCTGGCGGCCGACGGTCAGGAACGCGCGGGCGCCGCTCGGCACCGCCGCCACGGCGGCCTCCATGCCGCCCACCTCTATCCAGCGGTCAGCGGGTCCGGCCACCCATTCCGGCCGCACCAGCGCCAGCCGGGGCACGCCGGTCTGCCGGCAGGCCTCCTCCGCATGGCGGGAGATCGTGGCGGCGAAGGGGTGCGTGGCGTCGATGACGGCGGCGACCGCATTCTCCCTCAGATAGGCCGCCAGCCCCTCCGCCCCGCCGAATCCGCCGATGCGGACTTCTCCCGGCAGGGCGGCCGGCGCGCGGGTGCGGCCGGCCAGCGAGGTGACCACCGGCATTCCTTCCAGGCTGCGGGCCAGTTCCGCCGCCTCCGTCGTGCCGCCGAGGATCAGGACCTTGCCGGGAACGGTCGAGACGAAGCCGGCGCGTCCTTCCAGTCCGCCCTTGCGATCGAACACAAGCACTTCCACGTCGGTGCCGCAGTCTCTCAACGTGTCGAGCGCCACCGCCCGCGCGCGGGCCGCGATGAGGTCGGCAAGCGGAAGGCCGGCGGCGACCGCACGGGTCAGCACCTGGTTCGCGGTATTGGAATGTCGGGTGCGTTCGATCTCGTCGGGCGAGGCGCCCAAATCGGCCATTCGGTCGGCAAGCCAGTTGAAATCGACCTGACTGCGGCCCGAGTGAAGGTCCAGGAAACCCTGGGCCATTTTAGACAACTTACCGAAACCGCCCGCGATCGTCAAGCGCGGCACGGGATGGCGGCGCAGATACTTCAGCATTCCTCCGGCGAAATCCCCCATGTCGAGCAGCGCCAGGTCGGACAGCCCATGAAGCCGCTGGACTGCCTGCTCGGAGGTGGAGCCGGTCGAGCCCGCGACATGGCCGATCCCGTTGGCCCGCGCCACGTCGATGCCCCGGTGGATGGAGTGGATCCAGGCCGAGCAGGAGAACGGCACCACGATGCCGGTAGTGCCCAGGATCGACAGCCCACCGACAATGCCGAGGCGGGGGTTCCAGGTCTTGAGCGCGATGTCGCCGCCGCCCGGAATCGAGACCTCGATCACCACGTCGCCCGCGTCGCCGTGGGCCGCCGCCAACTCGGCCACGGCCTCCGACATCATGCGGCGGGGAACGGGGTTGATCGCCGGCTCGCCGGGCGGGATCGGCAGACCCTCCTTGGTGACGGTCCCGACGCCCTCGCCGGCGCGGAACGTGATGCCGGACCCGGGAGCGCCGCGGCCGACGGTCGCGATCACCAGGGCGCCGTGGGTCACGTCGGGATCGTCGCCTGCATCCTTGACCACGCCGGCGGCGCAGCGATCGGGGCCGCGCGCCTCCCAAGCGAGGGCGAAGGCAGGTGTTTCCCCGCCCGGCAGGCGGATCGTCACGGGGTCCGGGAACTCGCCGGTGAGCAGCGCCGCGTAGGCCGCGCGGGTGGCGGCGGTGGCGCAGGCTCCGGTCGTCCAGCCACGGCGCAGGGGACGATCGGGGACGTCTTCCGGTTGGTCGGTCATGGCGTGGCTTATAGACGCGGTGTAAAGTGGCGGCAATGATCCCCTCATCCTCACCCCTCCCCTTCCCCGAGTTCGAACCCGGCTGGGTCTGGCTCGCGGGCGCCGGTCCGGGAGACCCCGGCCTGCTCACCCTCCATGCCTGGCACGCGCTGCGCCATGCGGACGTGATCGTCTATGACGCGCTGGTCGGGCCGGACATCCTGGGCATGGCCCGGCCCGAAAGCCGGCTGGAGTTCGCCGGCAAGCGCGGCGGGCGGCCATCGCCCAAGCAGCCCGACATCTCCCGGCGGCTGGTCGAACTGGCCCGGCAGGGCCTGCGCGTGCTGCGCCTGAAGGGCGGCGATCCCTTCGTGTTCGGGCGCGGCGGCGAGGAAGCGCTGATGCTGGTCGAGCACAAGGTGCCGTTCCGCGTGATCCCGGGCATCACCGCCGGGATCGGCGGCCTGGCCTATGCCGGCATCCCCGTGACCCACCGCGACCGGAACCACGCCGTGACCTTCATGACCGGGCACAGCGCCTCCGGGCTGGTGCCGGACACGATCGACTGGACCGCCGTGGCGCGCGGCTCGCCGGTGATCATCATGTACATGGCGCTGAAGCACCTCGCCCTCATCGCGGACCGCTTCATGGAAGCCGGGCGCCCGCGCGACCAGGCGGTCGCGGTCGTGACCAACGCGACCCTGCCGAACCAGCACGTGCTGGAGACGACCCTGGAGCGCGCGGCATCGGACGTGGCGGAGCACGGCATCGAGCCCCCGGCCATGGTGGTGGTCGGAGACGTGGTGCTGCTCCGGCCGGCGCTGGACTGGCTGGGCGCCCTGTCCGGCCGCGTCCTGACCACCAGCGGCGTGGCTGGCTGAGGCCGTGGCGGCACCGGGGCTCGTGCTGGCGGCTCCCGCCTCGGGCAGCGGCAAGACCGTCACGGTCCTGGCGCTGCTGAGGCATTTCAGCCGGTCCGGCGTGGCGGTGGAATCGCGGAAGGTTGGGCCGGACTATATCGACCCCCTGTTCCACGCGGCGGCCAGCGGCAGGCCCTGCCTCAACCTGGACCCCTGGGCGATGCGCCCGGGCACGCTGGCCCGGCTGGCGGAGGCCGACGCGGAGCTGCTGGTGGTCGAGGGGGTCATGGGCCTGTTCGACGGCGCGGCGGACGGCTCCGGCTCGACCGCCGACCTGGCGGCGCAGGCGGGATGGCCGGTCGTGCTGGTGGTGGATGCCAAGTCCCAGGCGCAGTCGATCGCGGCGCTGGTCCATGGGTTCGGCAGCTTCCGGCGGGACGTGACGGTCTCGGGAGTGATCCTGAACCGGGTCGGCAGCGCCCGGCACGAGGCCCTGCTGAGGACCGCCCTGGAACCGCTCGGCGTCCCGGTATTGGGCGCCCTGCCGAGGCTGGAGGCGCTGGAACTGCCGGACCGCCACCTGGGGCTGGTACCCGCCGGGGAGCATGTGGGGCTGGACGCCTTCCTCGACCGGGCGGCGGATGCCGTGGCCCGGCATGTGGATACCGCGGCCCTGCGCCGGCTGGCCCGCCCGGCGGCGTTCCCGGCGGAGGCAGGGGGTGCGCCGCTGGCGCCGCCCGGACAGCGCATCGCGGTGGCCCGCGACGACGCCTTCGTCTTCGCTTACCCGCATCTGCTGGCGTCCTGGACGAAGCAGGGCGCCGAGCTGGTGCCCTTCTCCCCCCTGGCGGACGAGACGCCGGACGCCGGGGCCGACGCGGTCTTCCTGCCCGGGGGCTATCCGGAACTTCATGCCGGGCACCTTGCCGCGGCGGGGCGGTTCCTGGACGGCATCAGGGCCGCAGCCGAACGCGGGGCCGTGGTCTATGGGGAGTGCGGCGGCTACATGGTGCTGGGCAGGGTGCTGGAGGATGGTGACGGCGTCCGGCACGCCATGGCCGGGCTGCTGCCGCTTGAGACGTCCTTCGCCAAGCGCCGGCTGCACCTGGGCTACCGCGAGGCGGTGGCGCCCTTGGCGACCCCGTTCGGCCCCGCCGGCACGGTGCTGCGCGGGCACGAGTTCCACTATGCCAGCATCACGGCGGAGGAGGCCGACCCGCCGCTGTTCAGGGTCCGCGACGCGCGGGGCGACGACCTCGGCGGCATGGGCGCCCGGCGCGGCACGGTGATGGGATCGTTCCTCCATGTGGTGGATGCCCGGGAATGAACCAGGACGCCGTCCTCCTTCTAGCCCTGGCGATCGACGCGGCGTTCGGCGAGCCGGCCTGGATCTACGCCCGTCTGCCCCATCCCGTGGTCCTGTTCGGCCGGCTGGTCGGCCTGCTGGACCGGACGCTGAACCGCGATGGCTGGAGGCCGGCGGCGCGACGGCTTGCGGGTGTCGTGGCGGTGCTGGCGCTGCTGGCCGTGACCGCCGGCCCGGCCTGGCTCGCCAGCCTGGCTTTCGAGGCCATGCCGCTCGGCTGGGTCCTGGAAGCCCTCCTGGCGAGCACGCTGATCGCGCAGCGGAGCCTCTACACCCATGTGGCGGCGGTGGCATCGGCGCTGGAGAGCGAGGGGCTGGCGGGCGGGCGGCGGGCGGTGTCCATGATCGTCGGGCGCGACCCGGAAAGCCTCGACGAGCATGGCGTCTGCCGTGCCGCCATCGAGTCTTGCTCGGAGAACTTCTCCGACGGCATCGTGGCGCCGGTGTTCTGGTTCGCGGTGTTGGGGTTTCCCGGTCTGGTCGCCTACAAGGCGATCAACACGGCGGACAGCATGATCGGCCACCGGACCCCGCGCCACCGGGCTTTCGGCTGGGCGGCGGCGCGGCTGGACGATCTGGTGAACCTGATGCCGGCGCGGCTGGCCGGCCTGTTCATCATCCTGGGCAGCGCCATCGCCCTGCGCGGCAAGCGGTTGCGGCGCGCCCACGCCGCCTGGAAGACCATGCTGCGCGACGCCGGCAAGCACAAGTCGCCCAACGCGGGCTGGCAGGAAGCCGCCATGGCCGGCGCGCTGGGCCTCGCGCTGGCAGGGCCGCGCCGCTACGGGGCCGTCGTGGTGGACGATGCCTGGATGGGCGAAGGCGGCCGGCGGGAGGCGACCTTGGACGATATCCGCCGGGCGCTCCGCATCATGGCCGCCGCGTGCGGCCTTCAGGCCGGGCTGATCGCGACGCTGGCGTTCCTGCTATGAGCCGGGCGGATCACAGGGCGAGCAGCGCGTCCAGGTCCAGGTGGGTTTCCAAATGGCCGGCCAGCGCGTCCAAGGTGGCTTCTACCGTGTCCTCGTAGTTCAGGCCGGTCGCGGCCCGGTCGCGGATGCCGGCGAGGAAGGCGTGGCGGAAACCGTCGGCGGAGAACATTCCGTGGACGTAACAGCCGCCGATACGGCCGTTCGGGGAGACGGCGCCCTCGGGGCGGCCGGACAGGTCGAGCATCGGGTGATCCAGCGCGGGGCCTGTGGTCCGGCCGATATGCATCTCGTAGCCGAGCAGTTCCGCTCCGCTGGCGAGGTGCCGGCCGGCCACCTCGACCAGGGTCTTGGGACCGTCCAGAACCGTTTCGAGATCGAGAAGACCGAGGCCGTCCACGGCGCCGGGAGCCCCCTCGGTGCCCGCCGGGTCGTCGAGGCGGCGGCCCAGCATCTGGAAGCCGCCGCAGATCCCGAGCACGTGCCCGCCCCGGCGGACATGGGCGGCGAGGTCGATGTGCCAGCCCTGGGCGCGGAGGAACTCCAGGTCGGGGATGGTCGCCTTGGTCCCCGGCAGGATCACGAGGTCGGCGTCGCCCGGCAGCGGCTGGCCCGAGGGGATCATCTCGACCGTGACGTCGGGTTCCGCGCGCAGGGGATCGAGGTCGTCGAAATTGGCGATCCGGGAGAGTTGCGGCACGGCGATCCGGATCGCGCGGCCCTCGGCTGATCGCCGCGAGGACAGGGCCAGGGCGTCCTCCGGCGGCAGCCGGTCGGCCTCGGCGAACCAGGGAACGACGCCGAGGCTGGTCAGGCCGGTATGCTCGTGGATGATCCGCAAGCCGTCGTCGAACAAGCTGGTGTCGCCCCGGAACTTGTTGATCAGGAAAGCCTTGAGCCGCGCCCGTTCGGCCGGCGGCAGGACCGCGCAGGTGCCGACGATGCCGGCGATCACGCCGCCGCGCTCGATGTCGCCGATCAGGACGACGGGCAGGTCGGCGGCCTCGGCGAAGCCCATGTTGGCGATGTCGCCGGCCCGCAGGTTGACTTCCGAAGCGCTCCCCGCCCCTTCGACCAGGATCAGGTCGGCGTCGCGGCCCAGGCGATGGAAGCTTTCCAGCACGGCGGGCATCAGCTCGCCCTTGCGGGTCTGGTACTCGCGGGCCCTCATGGCGCCCACGACGCGGCCCTGGACCACCACCTGGGCGCCGATGTCGGTCTGGGGCTTGAGCAGCACCGGGTTCATGTCGGGAACCGGAGCCACCCGGCAGGCCCGCGCCTGGAGCGCCTGGGCGCGGCCGATCTCGCCGCCGTCCGCCGTGACGGCCGCGTTGTTGGACATGTTCTGCGGCTTGAACGGCCTGACCCGAAGGCCCCGGTTCGTGAAGGCGCGGCACAGCCCGGCGACGATCATGGACTTGCCGACGTCGGAGCCGGTGCCCATGAACATGATTGCCCTGGTCAAAACTCGATGCCCGCCTGGGCCTTCACGCCGTCGCGGAAGGGGTGCTTGACCATGGTCATCTCGGTCACGAGGTCGGCGATCTCCAGCAGCTCGTCCTTGGCGTTGCGGCCGGTCACGATGACGTGGGTGTCCTCCGGCTTGGAGCGGAGGACCTCGATGACTTCCTCCAGCGGCAGGTAGTCGTAGCGCAGCACGATGTTGAGCTCGTCGAGCAGCACCATCTTGTAGGCCGGGTCGCGGATCAGGTTGACCGCCTGGTCCCACGCGGCCCGGGCTGCGGCGATGTCGCGCTGGCGATCCTGGGTCTCCCAGGTGAAGCCCTCGCCCATGGTGTTGATGGTAACCTGGTCGGCGAAACGCTCCAGCACGACCCGCTCGCCGGTCTCCCACTTGCCCTTGACGAACTGAACGATGCCGACCTTGAAGCCGTGGCCGATCCCCCGCATCACCATGCCGAGCGCTGCGGTGGACTTGCCCTTGCCCTTGCCGGTGTGGACGATCAGAAGCCCTTTCTCCAGGGTCTTGGTCGCGATCATGCGGTCGCGGGCGGCCTTCTTCTTGGCCATCTTCTCGGCGTGCCGCGCGTTGATCTCTTCCTCGGTCATGCCTTCGGTCTTCATGGCGTCTCTCCCCGGCTCAGATTCTTCAGCGTATCGTAGGCGGCATTGGACTTCGGACGCCACAAGCCGCGATCCTGGGCCTCGGCCAGCCGCTCCGCCATCTCGCGGAGTGCGGCGGGGTTGGCCCCGGCCATGAAGTCGCGGACCTGGGCGTCGGCCACATAGGCGTCGAACACCGCGTCGAAATGGTGGTCCCGGACGCACCGCGCCGTCGCGGCGAAGGCGAAGAGGTAATCGACGGTCGCGGCCAGTTCGAAGGCACCCTTGTAGCCGTGGCGCATGACCCCGGCGATCCATTTCGGATTGACCACCCGGCCGCGGACGACGCGGGCGATCTCCTCCTCCAGGGTCCGGACGCGGGGGCTTTCCGGGCGGGAGTGGTCGTTGTGGTAGACGGTCGGCGCCCGGCCCGACAAGGTCCGCACGGCGACGCTCATTCCGCCCTCGAACTGGTAATAGTCGTCGCTGTCCAGCAGATCGTGCTCCCGGTTGTCCTGGTTGTGCAGGACGGCCTCGATGGAGCCGAGCCGGGTTTCGAAGAGGGCCCGTTCCGGCGCCCCGTCCACCCCGCCGCCATAGGCGTAGCCGCCCCAGGCGAGATAGGCCTCGGCGAGGTCCTTCTCGGTCTCCCAGCCGCGCTCGTCGATCAGGGCCTGGAGGCCGGCGCCATAGGCTCCCGGCTTGGAGCCGAAGACGCGGTGGCCGGCCCGGCGCCGAGCCGCGGCGGGATCGACGCCAGCCTCCACCAGCGCCGCGGCGTCGGTCCGGACGCGGGCGGCCAGGGGGTTCACGTCGTCGGGCTCGTCCAGGTCGGCGATCGCCCGGGCGGCGCTGTCCACCAGATCCATCTGCGCGGGGAAGGCGTCGCGGAAGAAGCCCGAGACCCGGAGCGTCACGTCCACGCGGGGCCGGTCCAGCACGCCGGCCGGCATGATCTCGAACCCTGTCAACCGGCCCGTGCCGGTGTCCCAGGTCGGCCGGGCTCCCATCAGGGCCAGCGCCTGGGCGATGTCGTCGCCGCCGGTCCGCATGTTGGCGGTCCCCCACGCCGACAGGGCCATGGTGCGGGGATAGTCGCCGTTCTCCTGGAGGTAGCGATCGACCACGCGGGAGGCGGACTTCCAGCCCAGGTGCCAGGCGGCGGGCGTGGGCACGGCGCGGGTATCGACCGAATAGAAGTTGCGCCCGGTCGGCAGGACCTCCGGCCGGCCCCGGGTCGGGGCGCCGGACGGGCCGGGCTCCACGAAGCGGCCGTCCAGCCCGCGCAGCAGGCCTTTCAGCTCGGCGGCGCCGCAGGCGGCGACGGTCGGCTTAAGGTCCGACAGGATGTAATCCAGGACGATGCCGGCACGGGTCCATTCCGGCTCCGCAACGGCATCGCCGGCGACCAGCCGCCGGGCCAGTTCCTCCAGCCGTTCTACGGTGTCGCCGTGGCTGCGCCAGACGCCGCCGGTGTCGAGGGCGGCCGGGCGCGGACCCGTCCAGGGCTCGGCCATGGCGCAGTCCAGCGGGTCGAAGCCGAGCCCCCCGAGCCCCAGGTCCGCCGCCAGCGCCCGGATCAGCGAGGCGTCCCGCCCTTCCCCCTTGCCCCTGGGCAGCCGGGTCAAAGCCACCAGCAGGTCGGTCAGCAGGCCGCCCTCGGGAGCCTCCCCGAAGACATGGAGGCCGTCGCGGATCTGGAGTTCCTTCAGTTCGCACAGGTGGCTGTCGAGCTTCGCCAAGGCCTCCTGCGGCTCGTCGTCCCGGCTGACGCCGCAATCCACGTCCAGGCCGGTCGCGGCGCTGAGTTCAAGGATGCGCTCGCGCAGGACGGCGATGCGGCGCGGATCGACGCCGGCAGCCTCGTAATACTCGTCCACCAGCATTTCCAGCTCGCGGAGCGGGCCGTAGCTCTCCGCCCGGGTTAGCGGCGGGGTCAGGTGGTCGATGATGACGGCGGCGGCCCGGCGCTTGGCCTGGGTCCCCTCGCCCGGATCGTTGACGATGAAGGGATAGAGATGCGGGACGGGTCCCAGCGCCACCTCCGGGAAGCAGTCCTCCGACAGGGCCAGCGACTTGCCCGGCAGCCATTCCAGATTGCCGTGCTTGCCGAAATGCACGACGGCGTGGGCGTCGAACGCCCGTCGGACCCAGGCGTAGAAGGCCAGGTAGGCGTGCGGCGGCACCAGGTCGGGGTCGTGGTAGGTCTTGGACGGATCGATCTGGTAGCCGCGCGCCGGCTGGATCGCGACGGCGACGTTGCCGAACCGGACCGCGGGCAACAGGAACCGCCCGTCCCGCACGTACGGGTCCTCCTCCGCCGCACCCCAGCGCCCCATGACCGCGGTACGCACGGCTTCGGGCAAGGTCGCGAAGAACGTACGGTAGGCATCCAGGGACAGCGTCTCGGAGACCGCGCGCCAGTCCAGCGCCGTCAGGTCGTTGGTCACGCCGGCGCCGATCCGCTCCATCAGCGCGGCGGAATCCGGTGGCGCCCCGGTGACCGCGTAGCCCGCCTCGGCCAGGGTCCGGAGCGACCGCGCAACGCCCGCCGGCGTGTCGAGGCCGACGCCGTTGGCAAGGCGGCCGTCGCGGTTCGGGTAGTTCGCCATGACGACCGCAACGCGGCGCTCGGCTGGCGGCGTCCGGCGCAGCCGCGCCCAGGATGCGGCCAGAGCTGCCACGAAACCGACGCGGTCGGCGACGGGCCGGTAGGACAGGACCCAACTCTCGGTCGCCTCATGGCGCCGGGCCTCCGCCTTGAAGCTGACGGCGCGGGTGATCAGCCTGCCGTCCACCTCCGGCAGAGCCACGTTCATGGCGATGTCGCGGGCGGACAGGCCGGTCGTCCCGCCACGCCACGACGCCTCCGACCCTCCGGAGAACACGACCTGGAGGACGGGGCAGTCCGAGCCGTCGAACGGCGTCGCCGACCGCGCCGCCCCCGGCTGGGACACCGCGAAGGAGGTCGCGTTGAGGATCACGTCGGGCTCCGCCCGCGCCAGCAGGTCGGCGACGATGCCGGCCGCGATCTTCTCCTTGAGGCTGGTGGTCGCGATCGGCAGCGCGTTGACCCCGGCCCCGCGCAGGGCGTCTATCAGCGCATCGATGACGGCCGTGTTGGCCGCCTGCTCCAGCGCGCGGTAGAACAGGATGGCCGCTACGGGAGCTCCCGGCGTCCAGGCCCGGCGCAGGTCGTCCAGTCCAGGCCGGTCGCGGCCCGGCCAGTAGATCCCGGCCCGCATCAGCGGCATCGGCTCCCGCCAACCGTCGCCGCCCCGGCCGATCAGCGACGCCGCGTAGCGCAGCAACCCGGCGGCGTTCTCGACGCCGCCCTGGACGCAGTACTGCCACAGCCGATGGACCGCATCGCCCGGAAGGGTCGAGAAGCGGACCAAGTCCGGGTCGGGCTGGTCGTCGCCCGGCAGAACCGCCAGCGCGATGCCGCCGCGCCGGCAGGCGTCCGCCACCTGCTCGATCCCGTAGGGCCAATAGCGCTCTCCCCCCAGCAGGCGGACCACCACCAGCTTTGCCTTCGAGACGACCCGCTCGACATGGAGGTCGATCGACAGGTTATGGCCGAGTTGGAGCAGGCTGGCGAGGCGCAGGCTGGGGAAATCGGCCCCCAGCCGGTCATGGGCCGAGGCCAGGCAGGCGAGTTCGGTGTCGGCGGCCGACAGGAAGACGATGTCGCCCGCGGTCTGGCCGAGATCGACGGCCTCGCTGCCGTCGGAGACGGTGCCGGGCTGGGCGGCCAGCAGATGCATGGCGGCTCAGCCGCGCAGGATGGATTCGACCGCCGCCCGGTCGAGCCCGCGCTGACCGATCACCACCAGCTCGCTCCGGCGCTCCTCCTCCGGCTTCCAGCGCCGGTCATAGTAGCGCTGGATACGGTCGCCGACGCCCTGCACCACATGGCGCATCGGCTTGCCTGCCACATCCAGGAAGCCCTTGATCCGAAGGATATCGTGGGCGGCGACGGCGGCCAGGATCCGCGCCTCGACCGCTTCCGGCGTCTCCACCGTGCCGAGCCCGATCACGAAGCTGTCGAAATCGTCATGGTCGTGGTCCTCGCCCTCCAGCTCATGGTGGGACGGGCGGCTGTCCAGGTCGTCCTCCGCCGCGGCGCCCAGGCCCAGCAGGACCAGCGGATCGATGCCGCCCTGGACCGACACCACCGTCTTGACGGCGGGGCGCAGGTGCCTGGCGACGGTCGCGGTCACCGCCTCCAGCGTGGCGGCATCGACCCGGTCGGCCTTGTTCAGGACGACCATGTCGGCGCACTGGACCTGCTCCTCGAACAGCTCCTCCAGCGGGCTTTCATGGTCGAGGGAGTCGTCCGCCTCGCGCGCCGCCTGCACGGCATCGGGATCGCTGGCGAAACGGCCGGCGGCGACGGCCTCGGCGTCGATCACGGCGATCACGCCGTCCACCGTCACGCGGGTGCGGATCTCCGGCCAGGCGAACGCCTTGACCAGCGGCTTGGGCAGCGCGAGGCCGGACGTTTCGATCACGATATGGTCGGGCGGCTGCGGCTGGTTCAGCAGCTTCTCGATGGTCGGCAGGAAATCGTCGGCGACGGTGCAGCAGATGCAGCCGTTGGTCAGCTCGACGATGTCCTCCTCCCGGCAGTTCTCGACGCCGCAGCCGGCCAGGAGCTCGCGGTCGACGCCGAGGTCGCCGAACTCGTTGATGATCAGGGCCAGCCGGCGGCCGCGGGCGTTCTCGATCAGGTGGCGGACCAGGCTGGTCTTGCCGGCGCCGAGGAAGCCGGTGATGACCGTCGCGGGGATCTTGGTGCTCAAGGAAGGTTCCTAACGGTTGCTTTTGACGGTCACGGGCAGCCCCGCGACCAGGAGATAGACGCTGTCAGCCACCGCTGCCACCTCCTGGTGGAGCCGGCCGGCATGGTCGCGGAAAGTCCGCGCCATGGCGTTGTCCGGCACGATGCCGAGCCCGACCTCGTTTGAGACGAACACCACGGGGCCGGCCAGGGCCGGCAGGCATTCGACGAGGCCGCGGGTCTCGTGCGCGACGTCGCGCTCCTCCAGCATCAGGTTGGTGACCCACAGGGTGAGGCAGTCGACCAGCACGACCGCGTCGGGCGACGCGAGGCCCGGCAGGATGCCGGCGAGGTCGAGGTGTTCCTCGACCGTGGTCCAGTGCGGGCCGCGCCTGTCGCGGTGCTCGTCGATGCGGCTGGCCATCTCGGTGTCCCATGCCCTGCCGGTCGCGAGATAGATCGGCCTCGGCGCCCGTTCGGCCATGGCTTCGGCGAAGCGGCTCTTGCCCGACCGGGCGCCGCCTAGGACGAGGGTCACGCCGGGCGGCGCCCCCGAGGGGTCTTCTGGAATCGACATCATGCCCCACCTCCGCCGGTGCACCCCGCCCGGCCGTGATTGAAACGACGGCGCTCGACGGCAGGTCTCCTGGCTTCGCGGGTCCATGCGGGCGCCAGCGCCTTCCCGGATGCCGCGGGGCACCAGTGGCTTGAAGTGGACGACACCCGCTCGCCGCTTACAGTTGCGGGGGCAGCTCCGGACTCGGGCGGCTTGGCGCGCCCCCACCGGATTCCCTCTTGGCGGCCCGGCGGCGGCAAGCCGCCCGGCACCATCGAGCGGGCGCACTATCGGCGGCAGGGCCCGGCCCTGTCAATGCTCCCTCTCGGGCACGGGTCGAAAGCGGGATCTCCGGCCGCTCAGGCGGCGGCGAGTCCGGGGCCGGAGCCCCGGGGCCTGGGGCCGGGGATCAGGTCGGGCATAGACGACAGGGCGGTGGCCGAAGGGAGGGCGTCGAAGCGCCGGGTCATCCTCCGCTTGCCCCGAAGGTCATCCTTGGTCACTGCCTCGGCGCGCGGAGCCGGCGGCACGGACACGGGAGCGGCGGCCGGCGCGGGTGCGGGTGCGGGTGCGGGTGCCGGCGCGGATCGTGGGGCGGATTCGGGAGCGGGGAAGCGGATATGATCGAGTTCCTCTTCCGGATCGCAGTCCAGCCGTTCCAGGTCAGCGTCGGGATGGGCGACATCGAGGTGATAGTGATGGGCGATCCGCTTGTCCTGGATGATGCCCTCCAACTTCAGGCGGAATTCCACTGCCTTGAATGCAAGGCCGAAGCTGCTCGCCTTCAGGGCACCGTCGAGGATCTCGCTGACCACGGCGACCGCGTCGTCCAGGCGGAGTTGCCGATGGGCATTGCGGGCCATCCGTATCTGGTCGATGCGCACCCGGATTTCCGGCTGGCGCATCAGCAGGGCGGCGCGCTGCTTGGCGCCGTTGGGCGAGTAGCCGGCCCGGCGGGCCGCCTCCGCACCCCCGACACCCAGGACCATCGCGGCGCAGAACGCCTCCTGGCGCAGGGTCAGGGTGATCGCGGGGGCGGGATCGGGCCGGGCCGAGCCCGCTGCCGGGGATGCTGCGCGGGACGGGGACTGCATGGCACAACTCCTTAGGAACGATGTTCACAGAGAAAGGAATTTATACCGATAGAAGATCCCGCGCAACATTCCCGTCAGCCGACCGGCCGATAGATCTGCGAGCCGCCGGCCCGGAAGCTCTCCGACATCCCGGCCATGCCGGAGGCGGCATACTCCCTCACCTCCTGCGTGATCTTCATGGAGCAGAATTTCGGGCCGCACATGGAGCAGAAGTGCGCCGACTTGGCGCCTTCGGCCGGCAGGGTCTGGTCGTGGAACCGCTCCGCCGTTTCCGGATCGAGCGACAGGTGGAACTGGTCGCGCCAGCGGAAATCGAACCGGGCGCGGCTGAGCGCGTCGTCCCTCAGCCTGGCCGCCGGATGGCCCTTGGCAAGGTCGGCGGCATGGGCCGCGATCTTGTAGGTGACGACCCCGACCTTCACGTCGTCGCGGTCGGGCAGGCCCAGATGCTCCTTCGGCGTCACGTAGCACAGCATCGCCGTGCCGAACCAGCCGATCATGGCGGCGCCGATGCCGCTGGTGATGTGGTCGTAGCCGGGCGCTATGTCGGTGGTCAGCGGGCCGAGCGTGTAGAAGGGCGCTTCGCGGCAGACGTCGAGCTGCCGGTCCATGTTCTCCTTGATCCTGTGCATCGGCACATGGCCCGGCCCCTCCACCATGACCTGCACGTCGTGCTTCCAGGCGACCTGCGTCAGTTCACCCAGCGTCTCCAGCTCGGCGAACTGCGCCGCGTCGTTGGCGTCGGCGATGGAACCCGGCCGAAGCCCGTCACCCAGCGAGAAGCTGATGTCGTAGGCCCGCATGATCTCGCAGATCTCCTCGAACCGGGTATAGAGGAAGTTCTCCCGGTGGTGCGCCAGGCACCACTTGGCCAGGATCGAACCGCCGCGCGAGACGATGCCGGTCACCCGCCGCGCGGTCAGCGGGATATGGGCGAGCCGGACGCCGGCATGGATGGTGAAGTAGTCCACGCCCTGCTCCGCCTGCTCGACCAGGGTGTCGCGGTAGATGTCCCAGGTCAGCTCCTCGGCCCGGCCGCCGACCTTCTCCAAGGCCTGGTAGATCGGGACGGTGCCGATCGGCACGGCGGCATTGCGGATGATCCACTCGCGGGTGGTGTGGATGTTGGCGCCGGTCGAGAGGTCCATCACGGTGTCGGCCCCCCAGCGGGTCGCCCAGACCATCTTCTCGACCTCTTCCGCCACGGAGGAGGCGACGGCGGAATTGCCGATGTTGGCGTTGATCTTGACCAGGAAATTGCGGCCGATGATCATCGGCTCGATCTCCGGATGGTTGATGTTGGCCGGGATGATCGCCCTGCCCTTCGCCACCTCGTCGCGCACGAATTCCGGGGTGACATGGTCCGGGATCGCGGCGCCGAAGGACCGGCCGTCGCGCACGGCGTCGAGCGCCGCCTGCCGGCCGAGGTTCTCCCGGATCGCGACATACTCCATCTCCGGCGTGACGATGCCGCGCCGCGCATAGGCCATCTGTGTCACGGCGGCACCGCCCCGTGCCCGCAGCGGCCTGCGGGCGGGGCCGGAGAACTCCTCCAGGTTGGAGCGTTGGCCCTGGCGCAGGCCGTTGTCCTCCGGCCTGACCGGCCGGCCGTCATAGGCTTCGGTATCGCCGCGGGCCGCGATCCAGCCGGCGCGCAACGGGGGCAGGCCGCGGGCGATGTCGATTTCAGCGGCCGGATCGCTGTAGGGGCCGGAGCTGTCATAGACACGGACCGGCGGTTCGCCGCAGCCGGGCTCCAGGTCGATCTCGCGCAGTGCGACCCGCAGGTCCGGGTACTGGGTGCCCGGAACATGCACCTTGCGCGACGCGGGCAGCGGCCCAGTGGAAACGGTGAAGGTCGGATTGCTGTCTTTCGGCATCGTGATCTCCTGCTTCGAAGGCGAGCGGAGATCCGGAATGCAGCGACGGATATGATGAGACCGGGCGCGGATGCGACCGCGGAGTCCTCGCCCTCTCCCCTTCCTACGCCGGCACGACCCGGATCAGGTTCAAAGGGTCTCCGCGTTGCCGCTAGGCCGACGGAATCTCAGCCCCCTATCGGGGCTCCCCTGGGAATACGCCGATCCTCAGGGCATCGCCGCCGCTTGTCAAGCCGTCCGTCGCCTGAAGTGACCGGTGCCGACGCCTTCAGGGCCGCTTCAGGAAATAGGGCCGGCTGCGGACCGCGACCGGGTCGGACTGGAAGGTCTGGATCGCATTGGCCGGGGTTCCCTCCAACAGGTCCCGCATGACGACGCCCATCGGATGGGGGCTGGCGCCGTATGTCAGCCGCACCCGATCCGCCGGTCCGTCATCGGCGATGAAGAAGGTGTCGAAGGGCCGGGCGACGCTCCAGCGGGAGCCGACCGGCCGGCCCGCGGACACGCCGTACCGGGTCACCGGGGAGATCGTGCCGGGAATCGGGGTCAGTCCGGTGGTGTCGACCAGGACGGTGAAAATGCAGTCGGCCGGGTCGTCGGGGTCGGTGACCCGGAATCCCCAGGTCTGCATCCACTCCGTCTCGGCGGTCGCGGCCCTGCCGTCACGGACAGGATCGGGCGATGGAAGGTTGACCAGGAAGCCGGTCAGGAACATCGGGTCGCCGAACAGTTCCCTGCCGACCGAGACGGCCGCCGGATCATCGCAGGGCACGAACAGGCGGTGGTTTCCCAGCAGATGGGTCTGCTCGTCGCCCATGAGCCACTGGTCGAAGGTGATGTCCGGAACCTCGTCCCAGCGGCCTTCCGGACAGGCCACGATGCTCAGTTCCAGTTCCTGGACGATCCCGGCCGCCGACGGCGACCAGTGTTCGGGCGGCAGGTTCAGCCCGGCCGACCGGAAGGCGCCGTGGACATGGAAGCCGTAGCTGACCGAGGCGTGGTCGCCGAAAATGGCTGGCCGCAGCCCGCTCCCTTCAAAGAGGTCGGTCACCCTGGCGGGATCGACGAGGTGATGGACCACGCAGCTGGACAGCGCGGCTTGATGGAACGGCGGAGCCACCCCCGGCAGGATCGGAGGCAACCGGGTGGGGGTATCGAGCTTCCTGGCTGTGGTCGGCATGTCCTGGCTTCCTGCGGGGATGTGCAAACAGGAGAGATAAAACTTCGGATAGGCAAAACTCCACCCTTTTCTTCCGCGCTCGCATTACCGATCCGAAACCGTTATCCTGTTTGACGAAACCATGGCCGGAATCTAGGGAAACTTCAGGAAGGCCCCGCCACCGCGCCTACTCCGGACGGTGGCGGGACAAGAGCCTACTTCTCGGTTTTCGCGAGGACGTGGAGTGCCTGAGCCCACAGGAAGTATTTGCACGTCGCCAGTTCTTCGATCGTGTCGATCCCGAAGGCTTCCTTGAGTTTGAGCGCGTCGCCCTCGGTGACGCCCGCGAGGGCGGCAGGCGATTGGGACATCAATTGCTTGGGCGTCATGCCCTCATAGGTCTTGTCAAGGATCGCTTTGAGACTCTCGATTGCGGCCATCGCCAGCTCCCTGATAGAAGTTTCGGCACATAGCAAGATCAACCAACAAGCATCCGCACTAACTTTGGATAAGGACACTGATATACATATTGCACAAAAGAAATCCAAGCCAAGAGCCAGAAATCTCATCCCGTTGCGAATGGAACATTCCGCTTAGCCTGCAAACGGTCGGGTTCCGGTGAGGATATTATTTGACTGGCATGGCCCGTCTTTACAAAAATTGGATTAAACCGTATTTTCTCGAAAATGCTTTTTCCGGTTCGGCAGCCGGCGGTCCTCCGTGGAGACCCTCCCTTGATCCGCAAGACGTTTCGACCAGGTGCAACGATCTTCTTCGAGGGACAGCCGGCCGACTGCGCCTATATCGTGGAGCGGGGACAGGTCGAGATCTGCGCCACCCGGGACCGGACCCACATCACGCTGGCGACGCTCGGCCGGGGCGAGATCTTCGGCGAGATGGCCGTACTGGACGACAGCGTCCGGTCGGCCGCGGCCCGGGCGATGGAGGAGACCGAGGTGCTGATCATCCGGCGTGATCAGCTGAAGCGGCGCATCCAGGAAGTGGAGCCGATCGTCGGGCAACTGCTCGGCAGCCTGATCAGCCGGTTCAGGCAGGCGCAGAGCGGCCTTCTCAACGACCTGCCAGGCCGAGACCGGGGGACGGCGAACCATCTGGTGGTATCGGCGCCCACCGGCGGCACCGAGCGCGGCGAATCGGCGCTCAACTGGATACACCGCGAATACGATCTGGAACGCGGCCTCGGCGCCGGGGAGTTCGAACCGTTCTTCCAGCCGATCGTGACGATCGCGGACGGCGAACTCGCCGGGTTCGAGGCCCTGGCCCGCTGGCGTCATCCCGACCGCGGCCTGGTGCCGCCGTGCGAGTTCATCGACCTGGGCGAGAAGAGCGGCCTGATCCGGCACATCGACTTGGTCATCATGGCGGATGCCTGCGCGCTGCTGCGCCGGACGGCCGGCGGCCGCCCCCTGCCCTTCCTGAGCGTCAACCTGTCGTCGCAGCATTTCACGGACATGGATGTGGTGACGGGCTTGGCGGAGCGGCTGGCGACGACCGGTTTCCCCGCCGAACGGCTGAAGGTCGAACTGACCGAGACGGCGCTGGTCCACGATCCCCACCAGGCCTACGAGGTCATGTGCAGGATCAAGGACCTCGGCGTGACCCTGGCGCTCGACGATTTCGGGACCGGTTACTCCAGCCTTTCCTACCTGCACAAGTTCCCGTTCGACGTGCTCAAGATCGACCAGTCGTTCGTCCGGGCGCTGGGCGAAGAGGGACGCACCCATCACATCGTCGAAACCATCATCACCCTGGCCCGCCGCATGGGCATGGAGGTGGTGGCGGAGGGAGTCGAGACGGCCGACCTGATCCGGCCGCTTCGGGAACTGGGATGCACGTTCGGCCAGGGCTATCATTACAGCCGGCCGGTCCCGGCGGACGTCATGGGCGGGATGCTCGACCAAAGGCGTTGATCGGGCATCCCGCCCATGACGTCCGCCGGGTACCCGATTTGAACCCAGGCCCGTCCATAATTTCAGCGCGTCCCGCCGCCCGTTTCCAGGAAAATGCCTGGGCGGAACCAATGGGGAGGCTCGGACATGGGAATCGCTGGTAGGATTCCGCCGATGCTGCTGGCCGGCCTGATGATGGCCTCGTCGGCGTCGGCGGCGGACATGACGCCGGCCGACCGGGCGCCGGTCGGACGGGTGGTGCGACAGGAAGGCAGCACCGTGATCCTGCGCGACGACATCCGGTCCCCGTTGCTGATCGGCACCTCGGTCTTCACGTCGGACGTGATCGAGACAGGCTTCTCCTCCCGGGTCACGGTCCAGTTCAGAGACGGCAGCAGCCTTGTCACCGGGCCGGAAAGCCGCGTCCAGGTCTCGGACTACACGATCGATCCGCAGGGCGGGCGGACGTCGGCGCTCTTCTCCATGCTGTCCGGCATCGTCCGTGCCGTGGTCGGTCAAGCGGGGTTGGGCAGCTTCGCGGTGCAGACCGACACGGCGGTCGCGTCGGCCCGCTCGACCGAATGGACGGCGGAGATCACGCCGGCCGGCACCGCGGTGCTCGGCCTGGAGGGAGTGGTCGAGGTGCGCAGCCGTTCGACTGGGGCGGCCGTCACCCTGGCGCCGTCCCAGGGGACCGACGTGGCGGCGGGACGTGATCCGACGCCGCCCGTCACCTGGGGAGCGCCCAGGGTGGACCGGACCCTCCGCCTCGTCGGCCCGGCCAACCGTTGAGCGATGGGCAGGCGGAGTTCCTGGCTGCTGGCGGCGCTCGCCGTCCCGCTGGTCCTCGCCGGGCTCCGGCTCGCCGATGCCGAACCCGGATGGCTGCAAGGGCTTGAAGGCCGGAGCCTGACGCTGCGCTACGGGTTGCGCGGGCCGCTGAAGCCCTCGGGCACCGTGGCGCTGCTGATGATCGACGACAGGACGCTGGCGGAGCATGGCCGCTGGCCGCTGTCCCGGCGGCTGATCGCCGACGCCGTTCGCCGGCTGGCGGCGGACGGCGCGCGCGTCGTCGCGATCGACCTGCTGTTTCCCGAACCCGAGGCGCCGCTGCCGGCCGAGGTCGCCGACATCCTGGACGACGCCCGCAGCCGGATGCCGCGGTCCGCGGACGGGCTGGCCGTCCGGATCGACCGACTGCTCGAAGCCGCCGACCCCGACGGTGCCCTGGCGGCCGCGCTGGGATCCACCGGGATCGGCGTGCTGGGCTTCGCCTTCGGCTTCGACCCGGACGGCACCGCACCGGCCGGCGGTGCGGTCCCCGACGCGCTTCGGAATGCCGCGTTCCGCGTGGTGCGGGAACCGGCGATCCCGGACCACCGCGACGACCATCCGGCATCGGTCGTCGTTCCGGTGCCCGTCCTGGCCCGGTCGGCGGCGCTCGGACACCTCACCGTGCGGATCGAGGCCGACGGCGTGCTGCGCCACGACCAGTCCGCGATCCGCTTCGGCGACGCCTGGTATCCGAGCTTGCCGGTCGAGGCCGTCCGGCGGTATCGCGGCCTGGATGCAGACGATGTGGCTCTCCATGTCGGGCACGGTATCCGGGTCGGACCGGACTTCGTCGCCACCGACCGCCGGATGAGGCTGCCGGTCAACCATTACGGCCCGCGCGGGACCATCGAGACCCGCTCGCTGGCCGACCTGTTGGCCGGTCGAATCCCGCCGGGCAGCTATCGCGGGCGGATCGTGCTGATCGGCGCTTCCGCCCAAGGCGTCGGCGACAGCTTCCACACCCCGTTCGGCCGCGCGCTGCCGGGCGCCGAACATCTCGCCACGGTGATCGACAACCTGCTGACCGGACGGACGCCGAAGGATCGATCCTCCCTGCTGCCGGCCGATATCGCCGCGATCCTGGGCGGCGGGCTGCTGGGAGCAGCGCTCGGGTCCGCTCTGGCGCCGGTCGCCGCGACGGCCGGCACGGCGATCCTGGTCGCCGGCTGGCTCGCCGCGACGGCGGTGCTGTTCGCCACGGCGGACCTGTGGCTAGCAGTGACCTCGCCGGTGCTGGCGGCGGGGCTTGGCTTCGCCCTGTTCGCCGCACGCCGCTCCCAGGTCGGCGAGCAGGCGCGGCGCCTGGCCGAGCGGCAGCGGCGCAACCTGATGCGCTATTTTTCGCCGGCGGTCGCCGAACGGCTGATGAACAGCAACCGGCCCGGACTGGAGGACCGGATCCAGCCCGTGACCATCCTGTTCGTCGATCTGGTGGGGTTCACCGGGATCAACGAGCGCCTGTCGCCCCGTGAGGCGATGGACGTGCTGCGCGGATTCTACGGCCATGTCGAAGCGGCGGTGCTGGACCGGGGCGGCGTGGTCGACAAGTTCCTGGGCGACGGCGCGATGGCCATATTCGGCATCCCCGAGCCGACACCCCACGACGCCGGGGACGCCCTGGCGGCGGCACGGCAGATCGCCGACGGTATGGAGGACTGGAACCGGGAGCTTGCGTCCGTGGGCCTGCCGGCGCTGACCGTCGCGATGGGGCTGCACCTGGGGCCGGTCCTGATCGGCGACACCGGCGGCACGAGGCAGTTCACCTTCACGATCATCGGCGACGCGGTGAATGTCGCGAGCCGCCTGGAAGCCCTGACCCGCGAACTGGGCGTGACGATCGCGGCCTCCGACGCGGTGATCGAGGCGGCGCGCTCCACCGCCGGGAGCGCGGCGGTGGAGGGCTTCGTCGAACTGCCGCCCCGGCCGTTGCGCGGGCGGGAACGTCCGATCGGCGTCTGGAGCTGGCCGGCCCCGGTTGGAACGGCCGCGCCGCACGGCCTGTTATCGCCACCGGATCAGACCCGGTGAAGGACAAGAAAGATGACGGAAACCCTGCCCGGCGACATGCCGGACGATGTAGACCAGTGCGTCCAGCAGGTGCTGGAGACCGCCTGCCGCCAGGAGATCATGATCGCCACGGCGGAAAGCTGCACCGGCGGCCTGCTCGCTTCCCTGCTGACCGACATCACCGGTTGCTCCCATGCCTTCGAACGCGGTTTCGTGACTTATACCAACGACGCAAAGAACGAGATGCTGGGCGTTCCGCCGGCGCTCCTGGAAGATCCCGGCCCGGTGTCGGAAGAGGTCGCCCGCGCCATGGCGGAGGGTGCCATCGCCAATTCCCGCGCCCATCTCAGCATCTCCATCACGGGTTTCGCCGGCCCCGCCGGTCCGGACGACGAGCCCGGTCTCGTCCATTTCGCGATGGCGCGCAAGGGACTTCCGACCCGGCACCGGGTGGAGCATTTCGGCGATCTCGGCCGCGGCGGGGTCCGCCTGGAATGCGTCCGCACCGCCCTGTCGATGCTGCGCGCGGAACTGGAAGGCGTCGGCGGAACTCGGCAAACCGTGCCCCAGACCTCCTGAAAGCCGAAAGGGTTAACCATCCCGGATCGGTTGACCCCCCTCCAGACCGCCTCCAGAGTGGAAGCCATCCTGAAACCGATCGCTGAGGCAGTCCGCTGTTTCATCATGCGGTCAGGGCAAACCCGTGACCACAAAGGCAAAATCGGCACGGGAACATAGCTTTCCTTGAGGGAGGAAACGGAATGACAGTCTTTCGCAGGGCATCGTGCGCGGCGGTGCTGGCTCTCGCCTTCGGCATGTCCCAGCCGGCGCAGGCCCAGGAGACGTTCAAGGTCGGCATCGTCACCTTCCTGTCCGGTCAGGCGGCGGAGAGCTTCGGCGTTCCCGCCTGGAACGGCGGCAAGGTCGTGATCGAGGCGCTCAACAAGGGCGAGGCGCCAGCCCCTTACGACAAGGTCGGTTTCGGCGGCATGACCATCGAGACCGTCGTGGTCGACGAGGCCGGCGGCGCCACCAAGCAGGTGCAGGAGTTGCGCAACCTGTACCAGCGCGAGAACGTGGACGTGGTGATCGGCTATGTCAGCTCCGGCGACTGCCTCGCCGTGGCGCCCGCGGCGGAGGAACTGAAGCGGCTGCTGATCCTGTACGACTGCGGCACGCCCCGGATCTTCGAGGACGGCAAGTACGAATACGTGTTCCGCACCGCCTCCCACGCCACCATGGATAACGTGGCCCTGGCCCGGTACATGAAGACCCAAGGGGTTAAGGCGGGCACCGTCAGCGCGATCAACCAGGACTATGCCTGGGGCCACGACTCCCGGAACGACTTCCTGGCCGCCATGGAGCAGCTCTATCCCGGCTTCAAGGCGGAGGCCGACCTGCTGCCGAAGTTCGGCGCCGGCCAGTACGGCACGGAGATCTCGGCCCTGGTCCGCCAGGGCTCGGACGTGGTCCATTCCAGCCTGTGGGGCGGCGACCTCCAGGCCTTCATCCTCCAGGCGGGCCCGCGCGGGCTGTTCAAGCGGAGCCAGGTGGTGCTGAGCGCCGCCGACCACGTGCTTCCCTCCCTGGGCGACAAGATGCCCGACGGTACGATCATCGGCGCCCGCGGCGCCTATGGCCTGCTGGCCCCCAAGAGCGACCTGAACGACTGGTTCTGGAAGGTCTACCAGGACGCCTACGACGTCTATCCGGTCCAGGCCCCCTACCGCATGGTCCAGGCGATCCTGGGCCTGAAGGTCGCGGTCGAGAAGGCGATGGCCGAGAACGGCGGCACCAAGCCGACCAAGGAGCAGATCGCGGCGGCGCTGAAGGGCTCGGAGTGGCATTCCCCGGCCGGCACCATCCGCATGGCGCTGGGCGACGGGCACCAAGCGATCCAGCAGACCGCCATCGGCCGCACCCGCTTCGACGAGGGCCGCAAGATGGTCGTGCTGGACGACATCCAGAACTTCAAGGCCGAATGCGTCAACCCGCCCCCCGGCCAGAAGAGCATCGAGTGGATCAAGGCAGGCTTCCCCGGCGCGCAGTGCGACTGACGCCGCGCAGCTGAAGGCGCCTTCCCATGGATCTCGCACTGACCATTCTCCTGGATGGGCTGATCTACGCCTCGTGGCTCTTCATCGTGGCGCTCGGCCTGACGCTGGTATTCGGCGTCCTCAAGATCCTCAACATCGCCCATGGCAGTCTCTACGCCATCGGCGCCTACGCGGCGGCCAGCTTCGTGGCGTTCTTCGCGTCGCTCGGGCTGGCGCCGGAATGGTCGCTGGTCGCCATGCTTCTGGCGGCCGTCGCGGTCGCGGTCGTCGTCGGCCCGCTCCTGGAGCGGGGCCTGCTGCGGCTGTTCTACGGCCGGGACGAGGTGCTGCTGGTGCTGGTCACCTACGCCCTGTTCCTGATGCTGGAGGACGTCACCAAGCTGATCTGGGGGGTCAACCCCTACTACGTCTCCGAGCCCTACACCCTGTTCGGCGATGTGGAGTTCGGCTCGCTGTTCTATGTCGGCTACGACCTGATGATGATCGTCCTGGCCGTGGTCTGCGGCCTGGGCGTCTGGTTCGGCCTGAACCGAACGGTGACCGGCAAGATCGTGCTGGCCGTGATCCACAACGAGGAAGTCAGCGCCAGCATGGGGGTGAACGTCAACCGCGTCTATGTCGCGGCCTTCACCGTCGGCGTCTTCCTGGCGGCGCTGGGCGGAGCCTTCACGGCGCCGATGATCTCGGTCCAGCCGGGGCTCAGCGTGGGCGTGATCATCCTGAGCTTCGCCGTCGTGATCATCGGCGGGCTGGGCAGCATCGAGGGGGCGGCGATCGGCGCCGTGGTGGTCGGCCTCGCCCGCGCGGCAGCGGTCCACCTGATGCCCGACGCGGAGCTTTTCAGCATCTACATCGTCATGGCGGCTGTCCTGATCTTCCGACCGGAAGGCCTGTTCCAGCGCGTCTCCGCCCGCAAGATCTGACCGGCGGGAGCCCCTTTCCGATATGAGTGACATGACGCGCCGACCCTTTCTTCCGGCAGCCCTGGCAACATCCGCGACCGTCGCGGCGCTGCTCGCGGCCGGACTTCTCATGCCGCGCTGGCTCCTTTTCCTGGGGACCATCGCCGCCTCCTACGGCATCGTGACGCTCGGCATCGTGCTGCTGATGCGGAGCGGCGTCGTGTCGTTCGGCCAGGGACTGGTCTATGCGGCCGGCGGCTATGTCGCCGGCCTCGCCCATACCCGGCTCGGCATCACCGACGCCGTCCTGCTGATGCTGGTCGGCGGAACGGCGGCGGCGCTGGCCGGCGCCGTGGTCGGGCCGCTGCTCGCCCGCTACCGGGGCATCTTCTTCTCCATGCTGACCCTGGCGCTCTCCATGGTGCTCTACGGCGCCCTGGTGAAGTCGCCCGCGATCGGCGGATCGGACGGCTTCAATGTCGGGCGGCCGACGATGCTGGGCTGGACGCCGCCGGACGCCTATGCGGACTATTCCATCTACGCGCTGGCGATGGTCGTGACCGGCATCTTGGCCTTCCTCGCCACGGTCTATTTCCGCTCGGCCCGGGGGCTGGTGTCGCTGGCGATCCGCGACAACGACCTGCGGGTGGAATATCTGGGCGCGTCCGTCCAGGCGGCCATCGCGGTCAACTTCACCCTGGCCGCGGCGCTGGGCGGGATCGGCGGCGCGTTGACGGTGATGGCGCTCGGCCACATCGATCCGAACTTCGCCTATTGGACCACGTCGGGCGAGTTCGTCTTCGTGGCGATCCTGAGCGGTCACCATGGGGTGGTCGCGGTGTTCATCGCCTCCGTCCTGCTGGAACTGGTCCGGTCCTTTTCCAGCCTGTACTTCCCGCACATGTGGCAGTTCTCCCTGGGCCTTTTCCTGCTGCTGGTGATCCTGTTCCTGCCGCGCGGCATCGGCTCGCTGTGGTCCAAGCGGGCCGCGACGGCGGGACGGAGCCGCGCGCCTGCCGTCCGGTCCGCCCGCGGGGAGGCCGTGCCATGACCTCGGTCCTGTCCGCCCATGATCTGGGCAAAAGCTTCGGTGCCGTCGTGGCCGCGTCGGGACTGTCGATGGAGGTCCCCGCCGGCCAGCGGGTCAGCCTGATCGGCAGCAACGGTGCGGGAAAGACAACATTCGTCAACATGGTGACCGGGTACCTGAAGCCGGACAGCGGGCGAATCCTGCTGGAGGGCCGCGACATCACCGCCCTGGCGCCCCGGCGGATCAGCCGCATGGGAGTCAGCCGGTCGTTCCAGATTCCGCAGCTCTGCATCGAGTTGACCGCGCTGGAGAACATGCTGGTGGCTCTCGCCGCCTCCGATCCGGGCGGCCGCCTGTCGTTCTGGAAACCCGCCCATGCCGACGACCAGCGGATCCGGGCGGAGGAACTGCTCGACCGCTTCGGCCTCGCCGAATACGCCGACCGGCCGGTTTCCGAACTGGCCGGCGGCGTGCGCAAGCTGCTGGACATCGCCATGGCCCTGACCGGCCGCCCGCGCCTGCTGCTGCTGGACGAACCGACCAGCGGCGTCAGCGCGGAGGAGAAATTCCCGATGATGGAGACGGTGATGGGGGCGCTGGCCCGCGAATCCGTCACCGTCCTGTTCGTGGAGCACGACATGGATATCGTGACCCGGTACGCCGACCGCGTGGTCGCCTTCTTCAACGGCCGCATCATCGCCGACGACCCGCCCGACCGGGTGCTGGACGATCCCGAGGTGCAGCGGTACGTCACGGGGACCGCCCGGTGACCGGCGAAATCCTGGCCGTGGACGGAATCCACGTGACCATCCAGTCGGTCACCGCGCTGCGCGGGTTCGGCATGACCGTGGCGCCCGGCGAGATGATCGGGCTGGTCGGCCGCAACGGTGCCGGCAAGACCACCATGATGCGGACCATCATGGGCCACCTGGCCCCGGTCCAGGGGCGGATCAGCATCGACGGGACCGACCTGCGCACGGTCGCCCGCCACCACCGCGCCGACCTGGGCATCGGCTACATGCCGGAGGACCGCGGGCTGATCCCCGCCCTGACAGTGGAGGAGAACATCCTTCTGCCGACCTGGGTGACCAAGCGGCTGGACGACCGGCAGCGGCTCGACTTCGTCTACGGCATCATGCCGGAGTTGAAGGCCATGCGGGAGCGCAAGGCGCTGCTGCTGAGCGGCGGCCAGCAGAAGATGGTGGCGCTGGGCCGCGCCCTGGCGGTCGGCACCCGCCTGCTGCTGCTGGACGAGCCGTTCGAGGGCGTGGCCCCCGCGCTGTCGCAGCGCTTGTCGGAGGTGATCTCCGCCCTGAAGGGCAAGGATCTGGCGGTGGTGATTTCCCAGTCGGATCTGAACCATTCCCAATCCCTGTTCGACCGCGAATACATCATCGAGCGTGGCGCCAACGGGACCATGCGGGAGAAGGCGCACTGATGGCTTGGCCCGACGATCCATTGCCGGCGACCCGGATGGAGGCCCATTTCGGCGACCGGGTCGTCCGCTGCTTCACCGGGCGTCCCGGCAGCCTGATCGCCATGCTGGCGGATGCCGTTGATCGCAACCCGGACGGCGACGCGGTCGTCTGCGGCGACAGGCGCCTGAGCTACCGCCGGCTTGGCGAGGAGGTGGACAGCCTGGCCGCCGGCTTGTCGGAGCGCGGCATCCGGCCCGGCGACCGGGTAGCGCTTCTGCTGGGCAACCGGGTGGAGTTCGTCACCTCGCTCTACGCCGTGGCAAGGCTCGGCGCCATCGCGGTGCCGCTGAGCGTGCGGGAGCAGAAGCCCGGCCTGGAGTATGTGCTGGACGACTGCGGCGCCGCGATGGTGATCCACGAGGCGGACCTGACGGACCGGCTGCCGGACATCGCGGGGCTGATGCGGGTCGCGGTGCCGACCGAGAGGCTGCATTCCCCCGCCCCGCCGCCGCCCATGCCGACGGTGCGGGAGGAGGATACCGCCGTCATCCTCTATACCTCGGGCACGACCGGCAAGCCCAAGGGGGCGATGCTGACCCATCTCGGCATCTGTCATTCCGCTCTCCATTACGAAACCTGCATGGGCCTGACCGCGCGGGACCGCTCGGTTCTGGCGGTCCCGGGCAGCCACGTGACCGGGCTGATCGGCATGGTCGCGGCGATGCTGCGCGTCGCCGGCGCGCTGCTGATCCTGCCGTCCTTCAAGGCACGCGACTTCCTGGCCCTGGCGGCGGCGGAGCGCATGACCCACACCATCCTGGTGCCGGCCATGTACAATCTATGCCTGCTCCAGCCGGACTTCGCCGAATTCGACCTGTCCGCCTGGCGGATCGGCGCCTTCGGCGGCGCCCCGATGCCGGACGCGACCATCGCGGCGCTGGCCCGCACGGTGCCGGGCCTGACCCTGATGAACGCCTACGGCGCCACCGAGACCACCTCGCCCGCCACGATCATGCCGATCGGCCACACGCCCGGGCGGCTGGACAGCGTCGGCCGCGCGGTGCCCTGCGCCGAGATCCGCGTGATGGACGCCGAGGGGCGCGAGGTCCCGGCCGGCGAGACGGGCGAGCTGTGGATCCGGGGTCCGATGGTGGTGAAAGGATACTGGAACAAGCCCGAGGCGACCGCCCAGGGCTTCACCGCCGGGTTCTGGCATTCCGGCGACATCGGCTCGGTCGATGCGGACGGTTATGTCCGGGTATTCGACCGCATGAAGGACATGATCAACCGCGGCGGCTACAAGATCTTCAGCGCCGAGGTCGAGAACGTGCTGAGCCACTTCCCCGGCGTCCAGGAGGTCGCGGTCGTCGGATACCCCTGCCCCGTCCTGGGCGAACGCGTCCACGCCTTCATCGCGGCGGAGGCCGCGATCGACACGGCGGCCTTGCGGGCGTTCTGCGCGGAGCGCCTGTCGGACTACAAGGTGCCGGAGGGCTTCACGATCGAGTCCGGCACGCTTCCGCGCAATCCGAACGGGAAGGTGATCAAGCGGACATTGCGGGAGAGGCTATTGCATAACGCGGGGTCATAGCCCCGCCTTCGTTCTGAATTTGTTCTAAATCCGCGTTTATGTCAAGGCGTTTTCGGGTGAATGGGAACGACTCGATGGCGATCCGTTTCCGAAGCGACGGCGCGATGCTGTCGAACCCGAAGCTACTGGGCGACCACCCAGTTTTCCGTCCGCAGGCCGGCGTAGCAGGCGAAGTCACCGACATTGTTGGTCACCAGCGTGACGTCCAGTGCGATCGCATGGGTCGCGATGAGCTTATCCAGGGCATCGCGCTTACGGTCGGGGGCTGAGAGACGGACTGGACCATAGGCCCGTCCTGCAGCCTGATCAAACCCCATGACCGGAATATCCTGAACGAGGATCTCGAGAGCAGCCTCATTCTGAGCCATTCGATCACCCGACACGGACACACCGTAAGCCAGCTCAGCATATGTGATGGCCGACATGACGACCTCGCCGACTTTACACTGGGCGAAACGTTGACCGACCGAGGGTGGATGTTTCTTTATCAGGTAGATGCAGATGTTCGTGTCGAGCATGAACTTGGGTTTCACAGCGTGTTTCGCTCACTCTCGCTGTTGTCGCCCCGACCTTCCGCCATGAAATCGTCCGAGAAGGCGCTGAACTTCTCCATCACCGTGTCCAATTTGCGTGCCACCGGACGAATGCGAAGTTCATCACCGACCCGTTCGATTTCCACATCCATGTCATTCCTATCAAATGCCATGTCAGAGGGAATTCGAACCACCTGCGAGTTGCCGTCTTTGAACACTTTCGTGATGTGCATGGCTGTGTTCCCGATACGGAAGTTCGAGTGGTGAAGCTAAGCACATGGACGCTAGCACAAGTTCGTCCGCGTTGTCGCCGATGCTACACGACCGCGACCAGCCGGCGGATCAGCACCGCCGCTCCTTCCGCCGCGGCTCCGCAGAAGGCGGCGAAGTCCATGTGGCTTTCGGCGCCGGCGAGATCGCTGAGGGAGCGGACGACGAGGCAGGGGATGCCGTAGCGCTCGGCGACCTGGGCGACGGCGGCGCCTTCCATCTCGATCGCCAGCGCTTCGCCGAAGTCGCGGTGAAGGCGTTCGCGGGTTGCTTCGCAGTTGAGGAAGGTGTCGCCGGTCAGGATCGTGCCGAAGTGGATCGTTGGCACGCGCGGCTCGGCGCCGGTCGCCTTGGCATCGAAGGCAGGCAGGGCGATGTTGTTCAGGGCGGCCCGGACCTTGTCCTCCAGGGCGGGGACCAGGGCGTAGCCATGGGTCTCGTCGAAACCGGGAAGCGGCGGGACGCCGGGCTGGTAGGGGCGGATGCGGCCGTCGACCAGGGCGCCGTAGTCGTGCTGGACCAGGCGCGTCGCGACCACCACGTCGCCGATGCCGAGCTTCGGGTCGAGGCCGCCGGCGACGCCGGAGAACAGCAGGGCATGGCAGCCGAAGATTTCCGCCAGCAGGGTCGAGACCACCGCCGCGTTGACCTTGCCGATGCCGCTTTCCACCATCACCGTGGGCCGGCCTTCCAGGGTGCCTTCGCGGAAGGTCAGCCCGGCCAGGGTCCGCGACGCCGTCTCGGTGAAGCTGGAGCCGAAATGGGCGATCTCGTCGGGGATGGCGCAGATCAGGCCGAGGGGGTTTGCGGTCATGTCGGTGTTCCCGGGGTCGAAGGCGGCTGGTTATCAGTCATACCGGCTTTTATAGTCCGCTGTCATGGATGACATGGTTCAGAACGATGCGCTGCTGCCGCCGAACTTCCTCGGCTGGTTCTCCAATCGCGGCTGGTCGCCGCATGCCCACCAGATCGAGATGCTGCGGGCCGCCCGCGACGGCGCCGACGCGCTGCTGATCGCTCCCACCGGCGGCGGCAAGACGCTGTCCGGGTTCCTGCCCAGCCTGATCGACCTGTCGGAACGGCCCCGCGACGGACTGCACACGCTGTACATCTCGCCGCTGAAGGCCCTGGCGGTCGATATCCAGCGCAACCTGGAAAGCCCGGTCGCCGAGCTGCGCCTGCCGATCCGGACGGAGACCCGGACGGGCGATACCTCCGCCGCCAAGCGCCAGCGCCAGCGGTCGAAGCCGCCGCAGGTGCTGATGACGACTCCGGAGAGCCTGGCGCTGATGCTGTCCTATACGGACGCGGAGAAGATCTTCAAGGGGCTGCGCTGCGTCGTAATCGACGAGTTGCACGCCCTGGCCGGGACGAAACGCGGCGACCTGCTGGCGCTGGGACTGGCGCGGCTGGCGAAGCTGGCGCCCGGCGGGCGGCGCGTCGGGCTGTCGGCGACGGTGGCTCACCCGGACCATCTGATCGCGTACCTGTCGAAGACCGGCAAGGCCGGGGGCGGCGACGTGCGGACCGTCACGGGCCGGTCGGGAGCCCGTGCCCAAGTCGATATCCTGACGACCCGCGAGCGGCTGCCCTGGTCCGGCCGCATGGCGGTCCACGCGCTGGGCGAAGTCTATGAGCAGATCCGCCGGGCCGGCACCACGCTGGTGTTCGTAAATACCCGCGCGCAGGCCGAACTGGTCTTCCAGGAGCTTTGGAAGATCAACGAGGACGGGCTGGCGATAGCGCTCCATCATGGCAGCCTGGCGGCGGAGCAGCGCCGCAAGGTCGAGGCCGCCATGGCGCGCGGGGCCTTGCGGGCGGTCGTCGCGACCTCGTCCCTGGACCTGGGAATCGACTGGGCCGCCGTCGATCTGGTCGTGCAGGTCGGGGCGCCCAAGGGAGTCAGCCGGCTGCTCCAGCGGATCGGCCGGGCCAACCACCGGCTGGACGAGGCGAGCCGCGCCGTGCTGGTGCCGGCCAACCGGTTCGAGGTGCTGGAATGCCGCGCCGCCGTGCAGTCGATCGCGACCCATACGCTGGACGGCGACCCACCGCGCCCCGGCGGGCTGGACGTTCTGGCCCAACATATCCTGGGCATGGGCTGCGCGGCCCCGTTCGATGCGGATGACCTGTATGCGGAGGTGATCTCGGCGGCGCCCTACTCCGCCCTGACGCGCGCGGATTTCGACGACGTGCTGAACTTCGTCGCGACCGGAGGCTACGCGCTCGGCAGCTACGACCGGTTCAAGCGGCTGGCGCGGGACGAGGCGGACGGGCTGTACCGGGTCGCCGGGCCGGTCGTCGCCCGCCAATACCGAATGAATGTCGGGACGATCGTCGCGGCGGTGACGCTCAAAGTCCGGATGGGCCGGTCCCAGGTGCTGGGCGAGGTCGAGGAGTCCTTCGTGCAGTCGCTGATACCGGGCGACACCTTCCTGTTCGCCGGGCAGCTGCTGAAATTCCTCGGTATCCAGGAGACCTATGTCAATTGCGCGCGGGGCGGACAGGGCGACCCCAAGGTGCCGGCCTATGCCGGCGGCAGGATGCCGCTGTCCACCCATCTGGCCGATGAGGTCCGGGCCATGCTGGCGGACCCCGGCGTCTGGGGCGATTTGCCGGCGGCGGTGCAGGAATGGCTGCGCCTCCAGCGGCTGAGGTCGGTGATGCCGCCGCGGGAAGGGCTTCTGGTCGAGAGCTTTCCGCGCGGGAAGCAGCATTTCCTCGTGGCCTACTGCTTCGAGGGGCGCAACGCCCACCAGACGCTGGGCATGCTGCTGACCCGGAGGATGGAGCGCGCCGGGCTGAAGCCGCTGGGCTTCGTCGCGACCGACTATGTGTTGTCGGTCTGGAGCCTGCGGCCGGTCCGGGACGTGGACGCCCTGTTCGACCAGGACATGCTGGGCGACGACCTGGAAGCCTGGATGGACGAGTCGAGCATGCTGCGCCGGACCTTCCGGAACGTGGCCGTGATCTCCTGCCTGATCGAGCGGCGGCATCCCGGCCAGGAGAAGACGGGGCGGCAGGTGACTTTCAGTTCGGACCTGATCTACGACGTGCTGCGCAAGCACGAGCCGAACCACGTGCTGCTGCGGGCGACCCGGGCGGATGCTGCGGGCGGGCTGACCGACGTGCGGCGGCTGGCCGACATGCTGGCCCGCGTCAACGGCCGCATCACCCACCGCGCGCTGACCCGGGTGTCGCCGCTGGCCGTGCCCGTGCTGCTGGAGGTCGGGCGCGAGCAGGTCTCCGGCTCGGCCCTGGACGACCTGCTGGGCGAGGCGGAACAGGAACTGATCGACGAGGCGATGCCGGAACTGAGGGGCGGCCGGGCGCTGGACCAGGGGATGCTGCCGATATAGCCGGGCCCATCCCTGTGGTTTGCAATTGACGCGCCCTCCCCGATCGGCGACACCTATGCCGGAACCTAAAGTGAACATATCGGGTTTTCCGTGAATTCGCCAGAGAGTTTAATCCTGAACGGCGTGCCGCTGGTGGCCGACCTGTCCGGGGCGCTGCTGTGGCCGGAGAGGCGGCTGATGGTGGTGGCCGACCTGCACCTGGAAAAGGGCTCCGCCTTCGCCCAGCGTGGCCAGTTGCTGCCGCCCTACGACACGGGAGCCACGCTGGCGCGGCTGGAAGCGCTGGTCGAGAGCCGGCGGCCGGAGACCGTCATCTGCCTGGGCGACAGCTTCCACGACCGGCGCGCCGCCGAGCGGCTTTCCCGTCCCGACGCCGAACGGATCGCTCGGCTGACGGCGGGCCGCGACTGGATCTGGGTGACCGGCAACCACGACCCGGAGCCGCCGGCGCATCTGGGCGGGCGGATCGAGGATACGGTCGTCCTGGGGCCGCTGTGCTTCCGGCACGAGGCGACCGCCGGGGCCGGGGGCGAGGTTTCCGGCCACTATCACCCGGTCGCCGCCGTGCGGGTCCGGGGCCGGCGGGTGCGGGCGCGGTGTTTCGCCGGCGACGGGCGACGGCTGATCATGCCGTCGTTCGGCGCCTATACGGGCGGGCTGAACGTGCTGGACCGCGCGCTGGTGCCGCTGCTGGGCCGGCGGTTCCAGGTCCATATGATGGGCAGGGAGCGGCTGTTCGAGTTTCCCAGCGCCCGGCTGGAGCCGGACCTGGAGCGGGTGTCCTGAGCAGCGGGAGCGGTCCGGCGGACGGCATGGATTGATCCGGCGCCGAAGGGGTATAGATCGCTGGAGCGGGCGCCCTGCCCCGCCGCCGTTCCCTCCCCGCCTGCAAAGTCCCCATGACATCGCGATCTCCCGTCATCGTCTGGTTTCGCCACGATCTGCGCCTTGCCGACAATCCCGCCCTTCACCGCGCGGTGGAGAGCGGAGCGCCGGTGATTCCCTTGTATGTGCTTGATGATGGCGGTGCCGACGGCGTGAGGCCGCCGGGAGGCGCCGGGTCCTGGTGGCTTCACCATAGCCTGGAGAGGCTGGGTGCGGCGCTCGCCCGGCTGGGCTCGCCGCTGGTGCTGAGGCGGGGGCCGGCCGGGCAGATCCTCGATCGCCTGATCGCCGAGACCGGGGCCGGCCTTGTGGTATGGAACCGCGAATGCGAGCCGTCAGCGGCCCGGCGGGATGCTGCCGTACGGGAGAAGCTGGCGGAGTGCGGCGTCGCGGTCGAGAGTTTCAACGGCGGCTTGCTGGTCGAGCCCGAGCAGGTCCGGTCCAAGGCCGGAACGCCCTTCAAGGTCTTCACGCCGTTCTGGAAGACGCTTTCCACCGCGCATGATCCGGCGCGCCCGCTGCCCGCCCCCGCGGCGCTGAAGCCGCCGGGAAGTGCGGTGGCTTCGGATGTCCTGGCCGCCTGGGGATTGCTGCCGACCTCGCCCGACTGGGCCGGCGGTCTGCGGGACGACTGGACTCCCGGGGAGGAGGCCGCGGCGGGGCGGCTCGCGGATTTCCTGGACGCGATCCTGCGGGATTACAGGACCGGCCGCGACCGTCCCGGCCGGGACGGCACCTCACGGCTGTCGCCGCACCTGCACTGGGGCGAGATCTCCCCCCGCCAGGTCTGGCACGCGGCGCGGCATCGGGCCGAAGCGGCGACCGGGCTGGAACCTGCGGTGGAGGCCTTCCTGCGCGAGATCGGCTGGCGGGAATTCACCCACGGGCTTCTGCTGACCAACCACGACATGAGGACGGAGCCGATGGACAGTCGGTTCAAGGCCCTGCCCTGGCGGAACGACGATGCCGGCCTGAAGGCATGGCAGCGGGGGCGGACAGGGTATCCGATCGTCGATGCCGGGATGCGCCAGCTCTGGCGGACGGGATGGATGCACAACCGGGTGCGGATGATCGTCGGCTCCTTTCTGGTCAAGGACCTGCTGCTGCCGTGGCAGTCGGGGGAGGAATGGTTCTGGGACACGCTGGTGGATGCGGATGCCGCCAACAACAGCGCGAACTGGCAGTGGATCGCCGGCTGCGGCGCCGATCCCGCGCCGTTCTTCCGGGTGTTCAACCCCGTCCTCCAGGGCCGCAAGTTCGACCCCGACGGCAGCTATGTGCGGCGGTACGTGCCGGAACTGGAACGGCTGCCCGACCGCTACATACACGAGCCCTGGAGCGCCCCGGCCGAGGTTCTGGCGAAGGCCGGCGTGACGCTGGGCCGGACCTATCCAAAGCCGATCGTGGACCATGGTGCGGCACGCGACCGGGCGCTGGAGGCCTTCCGGGCGGTCAAGGCGGCGGGGAAAGTCGCTCCCCCGGGCTGAGGCCGCAAATGTCAGCATTTGTGATAGTCGAGGGCGCGTCATGTCAACATGCCCCCCCGGGAGGAAGGCCGCAAATGTCATGATCCGCATCGACGGACGAAGGTCGCGGAGGAGCATCCGCCGGACGCCGGCTGGCTCACCGGGAACTCCTGCCGTCGGGGAACATGATCGAATGGTGTTGATGGGGCAGAAGCATACAGGAAGTTAGGACAAAAATCCACTCATGACTTCTACTGCAAGTCTCGACGGGGCGTGCCTACCCGGGCCGGGGCAAGTATGCGCTTGATCCGGCAGACATCGACGGATCGAGCGCGCTGGCGCTTCCCGAAGGGTTGCGATGCCTTATCAGCAGGTGAATATTGATGATCAACCTGTCATTATCGGTGACATCATGCCCATTCAAATCGCCAATCCGAAGGTTATCGAGAAAATCGACCGGCTTAGCCGCCTGATGGGTCTGGGCAAGACGGCGACGGTCGAAGCGGCGGTCGACCGCATGCTGGCGGAGATCGCGACGGAATCACAGTCCGATCCGTGGGCCGGCATAGTCGCGATAATCGCCCAGTTGCACCGGATTCCTCCTCGACCGGACGCCTTCGAAGCCGTCGAGTATGATGACGCCGGACTGCCCGGATGAAGGCCAACTTCATCGCGGTGGACACTTCCGCCTTGATTGCCATCGAACTTGAATCAGCACCGTATCCGTGATCGAAGCCAGGATGGTAGCCTATGGAAGGCTGGGGCAACGGGCGGTGGTGCTTGATGATTTCCTGCACGCACCGGCTTTCGAGATCATCCCGCCGCGGGCCGAGGAAATGGAAGCGGCATGGAAAGCTTTCGTCGCTTTCGGCAAAGGAAGCGGACACCCGGCAGCCCTGAACTTCGGCGAAGTCTTCGCCTATGCTTTGGCAAAGGTTCGGAGGATACCTTTGCTTTTCAAGGGCAACGATTTTTCGCATACCGATGTGACTTCAGCTATCACGGTCCAATGACGATCTGATCGCTTCGCCAATTCCGCCACCATCGCCGCGATGCGACGGCCACGGATCAACTTTCGGTCCGGCGCGGAGCGGTGGGGACCCGAGCCGGCAAGCGCAGGTCGAGCGGTGGGAGATAGCCCCGACGGCTTGGCGGATTTGAAGACGATCGAAGTCGGGCGTCAGGGGACGCCCCCCGTGAATGGCCCTCTGTCCCAGCGGCTTATCCATACCATTGCGATGGGGCAAGAAAAGGTTTATATCGGCTGCATTGAACCATTGTACTGGCTCAAACAGCGTCAATGACAGCCGCGACCATCACCCTGCAACTTCATCACCACGGGGCGTGGCACGATGCGGCCGTCCTTGACGTGAAGGACGCCGGGCAGGGGATCGACGGGGCGTCCGCGTTGTCCTACGAGTTGGATTACTTCATCGAATGGGGAGCCGTGCCGCTGGCGGATGATCTTCCGCTCTTGGATTATCGCGCCCTGTCGGTCCAGGCGCCCGTCGATCTCGAATTTCGCAGCGCCGCCCATTGGCCGGCATTCCTCCTCGACCTGCTGCCGCAGGGCCATGCGCGCCGGCGGCTGGCTACGGCATTGGGGTTCCAGTCCGCCGATGGGACCGCGCTCGATTTTCCGCTGCTGCTGCGGGGAGCCGGATGTCCGGTCGGGAACATCAGGGTCAAGGAAGCTTGGGAGCAGGAGTGCCGGCGTCTGGAAGGACAAGTCTTCCAGGGATTGGAGACCGGGGATGTGCTGCGGCGCACCGATCGCTTCCTGGACGCTGCGGACCGTTTCGCCCTGATAGCATCTGGATCCAGCGGCGTTCAGGGCGAATGGCCAAAGGTGCTGCTTACCAGGAGCATCGATGGGCTTTGGTATCCCGATCCCCTGGTGAACGACCAGGACGCATCGGCGCATGCCATCGTCAAACTGAGCCGGGCGCGCAGCCGGGCCGACCTGCTGATCCTGGCGGCGGAAGCTCCTTACCTGGAGGTGGCGCGGGAGTTCGGGCTCCGGGTGGCGAACCCGCTGGTCGGCGGCGACCATGTCCTGATGATCCCGCGGTTCGACAGGCGGGTCCGGACAGGCGCCCGGGGTCCGGAGACGGTCCGGCTTGGACAAGAAAGCATCGTTTCAGCTGCCGGGGTCGCTCAGTTCGGATACCTTGCGGCGCATGAGGAATATCTGGGGGTGATCAAGCGCTTCTGCTCCGAGCCGGCGGCCGAGGTGACGGAATACGTGCTGCGCGACGTGCTGAATCTGGCGATGGGGAACCCGGACAACCACGGGCGCAATACCGCGCTTCAGAAGGCGCCGGATGGATGGATCGGGCTTTCTCCGCTGTTCGACTTCGCGCCGATGCGGCTGGACCCCGGCGGCATCGTCCGGGCGACCCGATGGGCTTGCCTGGGGCGGAACGATCTGGTTCCCGACTGGCGCGCGGTCTGCGGCGCGGCAGCCGAAGGGGTGATGGCACCGGAGGATCTGATGGCGGCGCTCGCCGCGAAGGAGCAGCTCGTAAGGGCGCTTCCCGGGATCGCCCGCCGGCACGGCGTCAATGAGGAGGTGATAGACGGGGCGCTCGGACGGGCGGGTGAGATCGCCGACGGCTTGGCGGAGTTGAGCGGGAGCGGCCATGCCCCGCGTTAAGGCCGTGAGCCGGGAGGAGGCACTGGAGGCGCGGCGCCTGCTGGCGGAGCGGGCAAGCCAGGGAGAGCTGAGGTTGCCCGAAGCGGTCGCCGAGGTGCGAAGGACCATGGGCCTGACGCAGGAGCAGTTCGGCAAGGTGTTCAGGCTGACGCGGCGGCAGGTTTCCGAGCTGGAGACCGGGGCGGGAAACCCGACTGTCGAGACGCTGAACCGGATCGCACGGGCGTTCGGGTTCACGGTCGGGTTCGTTCCCCGGAACATGGGGACCGGAAGCAAGCCGTAAGGCGGCGCCGGTCCCCTGCCCTGTCGCGCCTTATGCCTTCAGCAGCTTGGCGTGATGGGCGATGTGGTCGCCCATGAAGGTCGAGATGAAATAGTAGCTGTGATCGTAGCCGGGCTGGCGGCGGAGCGTCAGCGGAGTCCCGGACTTGGCGCAGGCTTCTTCCAGCAGTTCGGGCTTCAGTTCCTTCTCCAGGAACTGGTCGGAGGTGCCCTGGTCGACCAGGATCGGGGACTTCCAGCCACCCTTCTCGGCCAGCAGGGAAGCGTCGTACTGCTTCCAGGCCTCGCGGTCGGGCCCCAGGTAGCCGCCCAGCGCCTTTTCGCCCCAGGGGACGCGGGACGCGGAGACGATGGGCGAGAAGGCGGAGACCGAGCGGTAGCGGTCGGGATTGCGGAACGCCATCACGAGCGCCCCGTGCCCGCCCATGGAATGGCCGAAGATGCCTTGGCGAGCGGGGTCGATCTTGAACTCCGACGCGATCAGGCCAGGCAACTCGTCTCGGATGTAGCTGTACATGCGGTAGTTGGTCTTCCACGGGTCCTGCGTGGCGTCCACGTAGAATCCGGCGCCGGAGCCGAAGTCGTAGCTGGCGTGCTCGCCGGGCAGGTCGAGGCCGCGCGGGCTGGTGTCGGGGGCTACGATGATGACGCCGTGCTCGGCCGCATAGCGCTGGGCGCCGGCCTTGACGGTGAAGTTCTCCCACGTGCAGGTCAGGCCGGACAGATATGTCAGCACCGGCAAGGGGCCGTCGGCCGCCTGGGGCGGAACGAAGACCGCGACTTCCATGTCGGTGCCCGTGCTCGCCGAGCGATGCCGGTAGATGCCCTGCGTGCCGCCGAAGCAGGCATGGCTGGAGATGCGGTCCAAACTCATCGGGCGTTTCCCTCGTATTCCGTTTGTCTCAATAGCCTGGTCGTTACCGGCGCCCGCATGGTGGGACGCTGGGCCGTGGGGGTCAAGAGCGTACCCACGTATGTATCGATACAAGAGGGGTGACACGCGTTTGGACCGGGCGTAGGCTTTACTTGGAAGGGCGAACAAATCACCCTCCGATCTGCTGCACCTGCGATATAATCCGGCTTGATTTAAAAGTATCAGAAGAAACGGATCAGGGAGGATGCGGAAATGAACAAGTTCACCAGACGGGACACGTTGAAGATCGGCGTCGGCGCGGGAGCGCTGGCTGGCGCGGGGCTCCTGGGCTATCGCCCCGCCTTCGCGGAAGTCATGGCGGCCGACGTGCCGGCCCCGAAATTCGCCGTCGAGAAGGGAGCCGAGCTGCGCGTGCTTCGCCCGGCCAAGTTCGTGCAGGGTGACGAGACCCAGTTCCTGGCGAACACCGAGAAGTTCACCAAGGAGACCGGCGTCAAGGTCCGGGTGGACAACGAGAGCTGGGAGGATCTGCGGCCCAAGACGGCGGTCGCAGCCAATATCGGCAGCGGGCCGGACGTGGTGCTGGCCTGGAACGACGACCCGCACCAGTATCCCGACAAGCTGATCGACCTGACCGAGGTCGCGGAATATCTCGGCAAGAAGTATGGCGGCTGGTACCCGATCGCCGAGCGCTATGGCAAGGGTTCCGACGGCAAGTGGATCGCCATGCCGATCGGCGCTTCCGGCGGCGCCATCGTGTACCGCAAGTCGTGGGTCAACGAAGCCGGATACGACGGGATCCCGACCGACATCGACAATTTCCTGACGCTGGCGAAGAACCTCAAGAAGAACAACCATCCCATGGGCTTCGCGCTGGGCAACGCGCAGGGCGACGGCAATACCTGGACCCACTGGCTGGTGTGGTCGCATGGCGCCGCCATGGTGGACGAGAACAACAAGGTGATCATCGACAGCCCCGAGACCATCGCCGCGCTGGAATACGGCAAGCAGCTGGTCGACCAGTTCATTCCCGGCACGCTGTCCTGGCTGGACCCGTCCAACAACAAGGCGTTCCTGGCCGGGGAGATCAGCCTGACCTCCAACGGGATCTCGGTCTATTATTCGGCCAAGAACAGCCCCGATCCGGCGATCAAGGCAATGGCGGAGGATATCCACCACGCCCGCTTCCCGATCGGGCCGGTAGGGCAGCCGACCGAGGCCGGGCTGCTGGTCAACACCATGGTGTTCAAGCACACCAAGTATCCCAACGCCGCCAAGGAATACCTGCGCTTCATCTTCGAGAAGGAGCAGTACGCGCCGTGGCAGACGGCCAGCATCGGGTACTGGAGCCATCCGCTGGCAGCCTATGCCGGCAACCCGATCTGGACCGAGGACCCGAAGCACGCCGCCTACAGCGAGGTGATGAAGAACATGCTGTGGTACGGCTATCGCGGCAGCCTGGGCTATGCCTCGGCGGCGACGCTGGCCGACTTCATCATCAACAACATGGTGGCCCAGGTCTGCTCCGGGCGCGCCACGCCGAAGGAGGCCGCGGCCGAGGCGCAGCGGCGTGCGGAGCGGTATTACAGGACCTGATTGATGGCCCATCAGAACGTGGCTGGTCCCCGGGCGGCAGGTGCCGCCCGGGAAAGGCGTATCGCGCGGCCCCGGGATTCCTGGATCGTGCGAACCTTCGACAATCCCGCCGTCCTGTCGTTCCTGTTCATGCTGCCGGCGGCGACGCTGCTGCTGGTGTTCCTGACATACCCGCTGGGGCTCGGCATCTGGCTGGGGTTCACCGATACCCGGATCGGGCGGGCGGGAGTCTTCATCGGGCTGGAGAACTACCAGTCGCTGTTCCGCGACAGCATGTTCTGGCTCGCGGTCAGCAACACCGTGCTCTACACGGTGATCGCGACGATCGGGAAGTTCGCGCTGGGGCTCTGGCTGGCGCTGCTGCTGAACAACCACCTGCCGGCCAAGGCGCTGATCCGGTCGATCATCCTGGTGCCCTGGATCGTGCCGACCGTGCTGTCGGCGCTGGCCTTCTGGTGGATCTACGACCCGCAGTTCTCGATCATCAGCTGGGCGCTGACCGAGATGGGGTTGATCGACCAGTATATCGACTTCCTGGGCACGCCCAACAACGCGCGGGCCTCGCTGATCGCGGCGAATATCTGGCGCGGCATCCCGTTCGTGGCGATCTGCCTGCTGGCGGGGCTCCAGACCATCTCGCCGAGCCTGTACGAGGCGGCGGCGCTGGACGGGGCGTCGGCCTGGCAACGGTTCCGGCACGTCACCCTGCCGATGCTGATGCCGATCCTGGCGGTCGTGATGACCTTCTCGATCCTGTTCACCTTCACCGACTTCCAGTTGATCTACGCGATCACCCGGGGCGGGCCGGCGGGAACCACGCACCTGATGGCGACGCTGGCGTTCCAGCGGGCGATCCCGGGCGGGCAGTTGGGCGAAGGGGCAGCCATCGCGGTGGCGATGATCCCGTTCCTGGTCTTCGCGACGCTGTTCAGCTACTTCGCGCTGGCCCGGCGGAAATGGCAGCACGGAGGCAGCGATGACTGAGGTGCACCATGGCTGAAGAACGCGTCGGGATGGACTATCTGAACACGTGGCCGCGGAAGCTGGTCACGGTCTATGCGCCGCTGTCGGCGTTCCTGATCATCCTGCTGTTCCCGTTCTACTGGATGACGGTGACGACCTTCAAATCGAACGAGGAGCTTTACAACTTCAAGGACTATAACCCGCTGTGGATCCATTCGCCGACGCTGGACAACGTCAAGCGTCTGCTGTTCGAGACGGATTATCCGCAGTGGCTGATGATCACCATGACGGTGGCGGTGGTCGCGACCTTCATCAGCCTGTTCGCCAGCGTGCTCGCCGCCTACGCGATCCAGCGGTTGCGGTTCCGGGGCGGACAGACGGTCGGGCTGATGATCTACCTGGCGTACCTGGTGCCACCGTCGATCCTGTTCATCCCGCTGGCGACCATGGTGTTCCAGTTCGGCCTGTACGACAGCCCGCTGGCGCTGATCCTGACCTACCCGACCTTCCTGATCCCGTTCTGCACTTGGCTGCTGATGGGGTATTTCAAGTCGATCCCCTACGAGCTGGAGGAATGCGCGCTGGTGGACGGAGCCTCGCGCATCCAGATCCTGTGGAAGATCACGCTGCCGCTGGCGGTGCCGGGGCTGATCTCCGCCGGGATCTTCGCCTTTACCCTGTCGTGGAACGAGTTCATCTATGCGCTGGCCTTCATCTCGTCGGTCGAGAAGAAGACGGTGCCGGTCGCGGTGCTGACCCAGCTGGTCGAGGGCGACGTCTACCACTGGGGCTCGCTGATGGCGGGCGCGCTGCTGGGGTCGCTGCCGGTTGCGGTGATCTACTCGTTCTTCGTCGAGCACTACGTGTCGAGCCTGACCGGGGCGGTGAAGGAATGAGGTGAGGCCGCGACGATCCCGTGCGGGCGCTGTTGATTCCCATGTCGTCCGGGCCGTCCGGGCCTGGACGACACGGAAAACAGCGCGGGAAGACACCACCATGTCGGAACAGGCACTCAAGGCTCTTCTGATCGAAGAGCTTCAGGACACCTACAGCGCCGAGACTCAGATCACCCAGGCGCTGCCCAAGATGGCCGACGCCGCGTCGTCGCAGGAGCTGAAGCAGGCGTTCCAGACGCACCTGCAGGAAACCCAGGGTCAGGTCAAGAGGCTGGAGCAGGTCTTCCAGATCCTCCAGGCGGATCCCGGCGGCAATACCTGCGAGGCGGCCCAGGGCCTGATCGAGGAAGCCGAGGAGATCATGTCCCAGGGGCATCCGCCGGAGGTGCTGGACGTGGCGCTGGTCATGGCCGCCCAGAAGGTGGAGCATTATGAGATCGCCAGCTACGGGGCGCTCCGCACCCTGGCGGAGACCTGCGGGATGACCGATGTCGCCAACCTGCTGGAGCAGACGCTCAACGAGGAGAAGGCGACCGACCAGAAGCTGAACCAGCTGGCCGAAGGCGGGATCAACCAGCGGGCGTTCAAGGCGGCCTGACGCCGCGCGGACTGTTGCGATCGCTCCCTCCCCTGCCTCCAGGGGAGGGAGTTTTCTTTTCTGGAGATCAACGTGGAACGCTTCAAGGGAAAGACCGTCATCGTCACCGGGGCGGGTTCGGGCATCGGTGCCGCGACCGCGCGCCGCTTCTCGGAAGAAGGTGCCGCCGTCGTGCTGTGCGGCCGGACCAGGGACAAGCTGGAATCGGTCGCCAAGGACCTGCCGGCCGACCGCACCCTGGTCCATGCGGCCGACGTCGCCGACCGGCAGGCGGTCGAGGGGCTGGTGGATGCTGCCGTCGAGCGGTTCGGCCGGCTGGACTTGATGGTCAACAACGCCGGTATCGCGCCGACCGGCCCGATCACCGAGGCGTCGGTAGAGGACTGGCATGCCGTGATGGCGATCGACGTGAACGGCGTCTTCTACGGCTGCCGCGCGGCGGTGCCGCACTTGGTCAAAACCGGGGGCTCGATCGTCAACGTGTCTTCGGTGTCCGGGCTGGGCGGCGACTGGAACATGAGCTTCTACAATGCCGCCAAGGGCGCGGTGACCAACTTCACCCGGTCGCTGGCGCTGGAGCTGGGCGCCAAGGGCGTGCGGGTCAACGCGGTCAACCCGTCCCTGACCTTCACCGACCTGACGGCCGACATGAAGGATGACGCCGAGCTGATGGTGAAGTTCAAGGAGCGTATCGCCCTGGGACGCGCGGCCGAGCCGGAGGACATCGCGCCGGTGATCGCCTTCCTGGCGAGCGACGATGCCAGGTTCGTCACCGGGGTCAACCTGCCGGTCGACGGCGGGCTGAGCGCGTCGAACGGCCAGCCGCCGCAGGCCTGAGGCCCGCGAGAGGCGTTATTCGGGAACGGCCATGCCGCGCTGGACGGCGGGCCGTGCCCCGACCAGGTCGTGCCAGCGCTTCAGATGGGGATAACGCTCGAACAGGGCCGGGGATGTCTGGCCGGCGATGGCGACGAACGGGTAGACCGAGATGTCGGCGATCGTGTACTCGCCATCGACCAGGTATTCGGTCCGGCCCAGCTGGGTCTCCAGCGCCTGGTAGCAACGGTGCAGTTCGGACTTGAACAGCTCGATCGCGTAGGGAAGCTTTTCCGGCGCGCGGACCGAGAAGCGGAACATGTCGACCGAGGTCGGGCCGACGTCGCTGACGCCGAAGGCCAGCCAGTTCCACACCTCCGTCCGGGCGCAGCCCTCGCAGGGGAGGAAGCGCCCGCTCTTCTCCGCCAGATATTCCAGGATGGCGCCGGACCCGAAGACGCGCCGGGGAGCGCCGTCGGTGTCGGGATCCACCATGGCGGGGATCTTGCCGAGCGGGCTGATCTCCAGGAACTCGGGCTTCATGTTGTCGCCCTGCATGAGTTCCACCCGGATGACCTCGTAGGGCAACCCGACCTCCTCGAGCATGATCGAGGCCTTGTGCCCATTGGGTGTCGGGTAGCTGTAGAGCGTGATCATCGCGCGGTCTTCTCTCCAAGCAGACTGGAACGGGCGTCTCCCGGCGCCCGCCGGCCCCTATGTTTGGCGCAATTCGCCCCGGAAGGCCAGAGGCGAGGAGAGCCCGGGGCGTTCAGATCGCTTTGGAGTGCCGCATCGCCGCGGTATCGAGGTAGGGATCGAAGGCCGCGGCGACCGCCCGGACCAGCGGCCTGACCTCGTCCGGAATCGTGATCCGATGGCCGTCGACGCGGGCCAGCCCGTCGGCGGCGAGCGGGGCCAGCTTTTCCAGGTCCGGCTCGAACAGGTCGGAGGCGACGCCGTGGCGGGCCGCGACGGCGTCGAGGTCGACCGACAGGTCGCACATCAGACGCTCGATCAGGTCGCGGCGCAGCCGGTCGTCGGCGCTCAGCCGCTTGCCCTTGACGATGGGCGGGCGGCCGGCGCGTACCGCCTCGGCATACCGCTCCATCGCCGGGTCGTTCTGGACATAGCCGTCGGGCAGCGCGCCGATCGAGGAGGCGCCGAAGCCGATCAGCACGTCGGCGCCATCCGTCGTGTAGCCCTGGAAGTTCCGCCGCAGCGTGCCGTTCCGCTGGGCGATCGTGATCGGGTCGGACTCCAGCGCGAAATGGTCCAGGCCGATCTGGTGATAGCCGTTGTCGGCCAGCACGGCCGCGATGGCGTCGAACTGCTTCCACCGGCCGCGGGCGTCGGCCAGGACGGATTCGTCGATCAGCCGCTGGTGCTTCTTCATCCAGGGGACATGGGCATAGCCGAAGACCGCCAGGCGCTCCGGCGTCAGGTCCATCACCCGCTCTGCGCTCTCCTCGCAGCTTTCCGGGGTCTGGTGCGGCAGACCGTACATCAGGTCGAGATTGATGTTGTCGATGCCGTTGCGGCGGAGCGCCCGGACCGCGGCTTCCGTCACCTCGAAGGGTTGCACCCGGTTGATGGCGGCCTGGACGGTGGCGTCCAGGTCCTGCACGCCCAGGCTGGCGCGGTTGACTCCGGCGCGGGCCAGCGCTTCGGGAGCTTCAAGGGTCAGGGTGCGCGGGTCGATCTCGACCGCGATCTCGCAGCCGGGAACGAGGTCGAAGCGGGAGCGCACGTGGGCCATCAGACGCTCGAAATCGGCCGCCCCGATCATGGTCGGGGTGCCGCCGCCGAAATGGACGTGGCGCACCGGCATGGTCCCGGGCAGCGCGTCGGCGACCAGGTCGATCTCCCGCATCAGCAGGTCGAGATACTCGGCGATCGGATCGTAACGGGCGACGATCTTCGTGTGGCAGCCGCAGTACCAGCACATGGATTTGCAGAACGGGACGTGGAAGTACAGCGACAGTTCCTGTCCCGCGGGAAGCCCGCCCAGCCACGCCAGGTATTCGCCCGCCTGGACCTGCGGACCGAAATGCGGCGCGGTCGGGAAGCTGGTGTAGCGCGGGACCCGGAGGCCGTCGTATTTGGCGATGAGATCTGCGTTCATGCCGTAGAGACTGCGCGCCGATGGGCTGTCCCGCCTTGATTTGGGTCAAAAGGAACGAAACAGCCGGTGTCCGGAGGGCGTAGTCCGGACGCCTAATGATGCGGCGGCGAAGCCAGGATGGCGTCGAGATCGGCGGCGGTGAGGTCGGACGCGTCGAGAACGGCATCGAACCAGCGGTCAAGGTCGGCTACCGTCGCCGCGCGGATGCGGCGCTCGGTATCCTCCGGCACGGCGACGCGGCGGCGCTCGACAAGCCGGAGAAGCGCTTCCGCCCGGCCTTTCGCCTCGCCCTCTTCGCGTCCCTCGGCCTTGCCCTCTGCCAACCCCTGGGCGAAGACCTCGCTGAGGTAGGGGTGTTCCTTGATGTTGAACTGGATCGCCATGGTCTCCAACTCCTCCTTGACGACCGGGGTCGCCCTGCGCAACTGGGACAGGATCAGCAGCTTGGCCGCGGCGTCCGAGCGCTCGCGCCGGGGCAGCGGGGCGAGGCGGGCCAGGATGCACCGGACGCGCTCCCTAATATCGTCGCATCGGCACAGGATTGCCAGCACCGCGTCCTCGGGCGCCGGGCTGTCGAGCAGCGGCCCGGCGTCCAGGTCGGCGATGTAGCGCACCTCGTAGCGGAAGGTCAGGTTGGGGTGGCGGATGCCGGGTGGGCCGTCCTCGCCGCGCTCGCCGAGATGGAGCACCAGCTGGGTCACCGGGGCGCCGCCATGGTGCCGGGAGATCAGGGCGTAGTATTCCAGCATGCGCCAAGCCATGTCCTCGCGGCCGACCTGGAACTCCACGTGGAACAGGCCGCCGCCGTCCAGCTCGGCGACCATGTCCGGGCGGCGCTGGCGCACGGAGGAGAACTCGGCCGACAGGAAGCTGGCGACCCGGTCGCCGGCCAGCATCCTCAGCAGGGCCGGGGCGCCGGCCCAGACCAGTTCCTTGACCGTCGCATCGTAGCTGTTCGCCATGCCCCTGCCCGCCCCCTGCCGCATGCCGGGGCATGCCCGACGGGCAATCCATCGCGGTTCCGCACGCGCCGGTCCATGCGGTGCGGTGACGCGGGTCGCCGCGCCGATCGAGAGGGCGTCAGACCCGGCGGAGCGTCGGGCGCCCAGCGGGATCGCGATCCCGTTCCAGATGCTCGCGCAGCAGCCTGATGTTGCGGCTGTTCGCCTTGAAACCGATGTCGAACAAGGTGCCGATCACCGGGATCGAGCCGACGGCCCAGTCGATGCCGACATTGCCCAGCATGCGCAGCACCGTGCTCCGGGGGACCCCGAGGCGGGCGGCCTGGAACACCAGGTATGCGGCGACCACGCCGGTGGCGCTGTCGCCGACCACCGGGAAGATGCTGGCGATGCCGTCCAGCCCGATCGGGATACGGGTGCCGGGAATGCGCCAGCGGCTGTCCAGCAGTTCGGCCAGACGCTCCAGATGGGCGATCTGGGCGTCGCGGTCGCCTGCACTGTAAGCGGTGGAGGCCATTTCGGATTACTTGTACTTTATGATGACGTAGATGGCGTGAATGATACCAGGGATGTAACCCAGGATCGTAAGAAGGATATTGATCCAGAAGTGCAGACCGATGCCGACCTGAAGGAAGACGCCGACCGGCGGTAGCAGGATGGCAAGCAGAATTCTAAGAACGTCCATTGGTCAGCCTCTCGGATCTCTATTTCGTCATTGCAGCGTCAAAACACTATTTGGTGCGCTTCGTTCCTTCCGTCAGGATCTTGAAATTGACCGGGAGCATCCCCCGGCACCCGAAGCTTGCATGAATTTGCGTTGCTTGGTTCAATGGACCGGTCATTCTCCAGCAGGAGGCCCTGATGCGCGTCCGCTCCGCTCCGACCGCCGGCCTTCTGGCCCTTGCCCTCCTGCTCGGGTTCCCGGCGGGCTCGCCATCTGGTGCCGCCCAGGCCCAGGAGCGGCCGGTCGACCTGGAGCTGGTCCTTGCGGTCGACATCTCCGGCAGCGTCGACGAGGAGGAGGCGGCCCTCCAGCGCGACGGCTATGTGACGGCGCTGATCGACGACCGGGTCGTCTCCGCCATGGGCGGAGGGCCGTTCGGCGCCGTCGCGGTCACCTATGTGGAGTGGGCGGGCGAGGATCATCAGCGCGTCGTGGTTCCCTGGACACTGATCGGCAACCGGGAGGATGCCAGGAAGTTCTCCGACGCGATCGGCTCGGCCCCCCTGTCGACCGCCCGCTGGACATCGCTGAGCGGCGCCATCGACCACGCCGCGACGCTGTTCGACGGCAACGGCTTCGAAGGGGTGCGGCGGGTGATCGACATCTCGGGCGACGGCGTGAACAACCGCGGCCGTCCCCCATCCCTGGCCCGGGACGAGGCGGTCGCGGCCGGCATCACGATCAACGGCCTGCCGATCCTGAACGACCGGCCCAACCCCTGGGGCGGGCCGGCCCCGATCGACCTGGACCGCTATTACGAGGAGAACGTCATCGGCGGCCCCGGCGCCTTCTACATCGCCGCACGCGACTTCGACGATTTCGCCGCCGCCATCCTGAGCAAGCTGATTCGCGAGATCGCCGGGATCGGTTCCGGCGCCGGCTGAGAATGGTTGATCTTACTAATCGATTGTTAGGCTCTGCCCCCTAGGGTCGGGCGGAAGGCTGGCGTGGGCTTGTCCACGGGCCGGGCTGCCGGGGTGCGCCATGAAGGAATTGCGTTGCATCGTCTTCACCGAGCGGGAAGTCGTCGGTGCCGTCATCGACCGCCGCCGCAAGCGCGGCGAGGCCCTGCCGGCGGGGACGGTCGAATCGGTCACGTTCAAGACCGGCGAGTCCATCGAGACGGTCATGGAGATCAAGGACGATTACGGCAAGGTCACGTCCGTCGACCTGCCGGAGACGGAAGTCGCCGCAGCCCTGATAGGGTTCTGCATGGGCCGCAGGATCCCGCTGCCGGTCGATGCGGAAAAGACGCTCTACGTGATCAAGGACGCAGCCACCCTGATCATCACCATGAATTTCAACAAGACGCCGCGGCTGGTCCGCACGGCGGCCGGCAAGAAACGCCGCACCGGCGGTCCCGGCACGGATCTCGTCCGGTCGCTTCTGTAGTGCCTGCGCCTTGACACCGGCGCCGGCGCGGGACTAGAACAAAAAGCGAACATAATCCGGAAACAGCCAGCGGACCCAAGCACATGCCCGATTCATCCAAGGCTGCCAGGGCAGCGGCGCTGGCCGAACTGCGCGGGCGCATCCTGCGGATGGAGGGGATCGGCGGGGCCGACGGCGACCGTCTGCTGCCGCTCGGCGTTCCGGAGATCGACCGCGTGCTGCCGGACGGCGGGCTGCCGCTGGGCTGCCTGCACGAGATCGTCGGGGGCGACGGTCCGCCGGGCGCGGCGGCCAGCGGATTCGGCGCCGCCCTGCTCGCCCGGATCGCCGGGCACCAGGGTCCCGGAGGAAACTCCGGGGGATGCGGCCAGGTGGTCTGGATCACCCGGAACGACGACCTCCATGCGCCGGGATTGGCGCCCTACGGTCTGATGCCCGACCGGCTGATCACCGTCCGCGCCCGGCGGGACGGCGACATCGTGTGGGCGATCGAGGAGTCGCTGCGCTGCCGGTCGCTGGGAGCGGTGCTGGGGGAAGTCTCCGACATCGACATGGTGGCCAGCCGCCGTCTCCAGCTTGCGGCCGAGAGCGGCGGCGTCACGGCCTTCCTGCTGCGCGGCGCCGGCCCCAGGCTGGCGGCGACCGCGTCGGTGACCCGCTGGAGCTTAAGGCCGGCCGCCAGCCTGCCGCCTGCCGACGAGCCCGGCCTGGGAGCTCCCCGCTGGCGGGTCGGCCTGATGCGCTGCCGGGGCGGCCGGCCGGGAGAGTGGCTGGTCGAATGGAACGGCGCTGGCTTCACGGCGGTACCGGACTCCGCCTCCGCCCCGGGACCAACCTCACGCCCGGCGGCCGGGCCCGAGGCGGGCCTGAGGCGTCAGCGCAGTTCCTCCAGCGTCTGGTAGAGGCGCGCCCGGTCCTGGAGGGCACCCTTCTCCAGGTCCATTTCCGCGACGGCGAGCTTGACCACGTCATCGACGCTGACGATGCCGCACAGCACGCCGTGGTCGACCACCGGCACATGCAGGATATGCCAGCGCGTCATGCTCTCCAGCACATGGCGCACGGAGTCGTCCGGCCCGCAGGTCTTGACCGTCTTGGTCATGATGGAGCTGACCGGCGTGTCGAGCAGGTCGGCCCCGCTGAGATGCCGGATCCTGCTCTCGCGCTCGGCCATGGCATAAACGATGTCGCGCACCGCGACGATGCCGTCGACATGCTTGCCGTCCTCGCTGATCACCACGCAGCCGACCCGATGCAGCTTGAGCAGGTGGGCGACTTTGGAGATGTTGTCATTCGGGCGCACCGTCACGACGGTCCGGCCTTTCAGGTCCAGAAAGGTGCTGATCTTCATGGCTGGTCTCCTTCCCATGACGGCGCGACTGCGGGTCTTTGAAAACTGAAAACTACCGCCGTATTGCCCAGCGGTCCGCATCGCTCCATTACTGTGAGATCATCATCTCACCTTTGGCGAGATTGGAGTTTGACCTGGATCAAGCTTCCGAACACTACCCCTAAAGAGGCAATGGGATGAAGCCGAGGCGCAGGGGGATGCCGGGGGACCGCTTTGCGGGCAAGCCGGACAGCGGCCGCAGGGGATCCGGGCAATAATTTTATTACCATGGGCTCGATGCCATGCTCAGATTCGGCAACGCCCAGCCTTGCGCGACCACCCCGAAAGAGTACATTTTAACCTCATTCTTCTAATTGATGATCGGGGTTGGAGATATGGTCAGACATCTGCGCAGGCTGCCGCTCTCCGCCAAGGTGACCGGCATCGCGCTCCTCTGCATGGTAGCGCTGACCGTCGTCCTTGAAGTGATACTGCTCTCGGCGCTGCACGGCAGCCTCGGCAGTGACGCGGCGCGGCGCCAGCGGATCACGCTGGAGGTCGCCTTCGGAGAAATTCGCGCGATCGGCACCGAGTACCAGCTGAAGGACGGGATCCTGACGGCCGGGGGCGTCACGCTGAACGGCAATCTGGACCTGGTGGACCGCGTCCAGCGGCTGGCAGGCGGCGTCGCCACCATCTTCGCAGGCGACGTCCGCGTCGCGACCAACGTGCTGAAGGCGGACGGCACCCGGGCGATCGGCACCAAGTTGGCCCAGGGGCCGGTGTACGACAGCATCTTCCGTGACAAGAAGGATTATTTCGGCGAGGCCGACATCCTGGGCCGGCCCTATTTCACCGGGTACCGCCCGCTGCTCGACCGGAACGGCGCGGTCGCCGGCATCGTCTTCGTCGGCGTCGCCAAGGACGACGTCTTCCAAGCCTTCGACGACACCATCACGACCGCAACGGTCTATATACCGGTCGGCATGATGCTGTTCGGGCTGATGCTGTGGTTCTTCCTGAACCGGGCTATCCATCCGATCGTCAGGCTGGAACGGGCAGCCATCACCCTGGCCGCGGGCGACGACCAGGTGGAGATCGTCGCTACCGACCGGACCGACGAGATCGGCCGGCTGGCGCGGGCCCTGCTCAACCTGCGCGGCACGGTCGGGGACGCCTTCGCCCGCCGGCAGGTGATCGAGCAGCTAGACCTGCCGGTGATGACCGCGTCGGGCACCGACTTCCTGATCGAGTACATGAACCCCGCGGCGACCGAGGCGCTGCACAAGGTCGCCCACAATCTGGTCATCCCGGTCGACGGGTTGGTGGGGCGCAGCATCGACGTGTTCCACCAGCGCGACCCGCAGCGGATCCGCGCGATCGTCTCCGACCCCGACCGGCTGCCGCACCATGCCCGGATCCGGCTGGGCGACGACTGGATGGACCTGAACATCAGCGCGATGCGCAATGTCCGGGGCGAGTACAAGGGCCCGCTGCTGACCTGGCGCCTGATCACCGACCAGGTCACCGCCGCAGCCGATTTCGAGAAGTCGGTCGGCGCGATCGCGACCGCCGTCCGGGACGCCACGGCGAACGTCGAGACGTCGGCGCGCACCACGTCGGAGCAGGCCTACACGGCGTCTTCGACCGCAGAGGCCGTGGCCGACGCGGCGGGTGCCGCCACGGCGTCGGTGACCTCCGTCTCGGCCGCCATCGAGGAGCTGACCTCCAGCATCGATACCGCCCGCGGCGAGGCGAGCGCCACCACCGCCGCGATGGAGGCGGCCTCCCACGAGGCGCGCCGGACCAACGACATCGTGGTCAGCCTGTCCCAAGCAGCCTCCGCGATCGGCACCGTCGTGGACCTGATCGCCAACATCGCGGCGCAGACCAACCTGCTGGCCCTGAACGCGACCATCGAGGCGGCGCGGGCGGGAGACGCCGGCAAGGGCTTCGCCGTCGTCGCCCACGAGGTCAAGTCGCTGGCGACCCAGACCTCCAAGGCGACCGACGACATCCGGCGCGAGATCGACCAGATCCAGGGCACCACGCGGGAGGCGGTGAACGCCATCGGCGCCATCGTCCAGACCATCCACGAGATGGGCGCCCGCGCCGGCGCCACCGCCGCGGCCCTGGAGCAGCAGGCCGCCGTGGCCCTGTCGATCAGCCGCGATACCCAGCAGGCCGCCACCCAGACCGTCGCGGTGAACACCGACATCCGCCGGATCTCCGAAGTCGCGACCCAGTCCGGAGAGGAACTGGCCGGCATGCTGACGGTGGTCCAGAGCCTGTCGCAGAAGTCCGACGAACTCGCCGGCGCGATCGTCACCTTCGTCGAACGGCTGAAGCGCTGAGGAGCCGGGCCGCCAGCCCGGTCCCACGTGGGTTCGGTCAGTACCAGAGCCCGGTCAGGCGATGGCGCGGCTGGGCCGGGACGATGCGGAATCGCCCGGCGACGGGCGCGCCACCCTGCGCCAGGGCGTCGATCCCCGGCAGCGACGGACGCCCGGAGAGCTGTCCGCGCAGGTCCATCAGCCGGCGGATGCGATCCTCCGTCGGCGGATGGGTGCGCAGCAGCGACGGGCTGGGATTGCGCCGGTTCGGCAGCATCAACGACTCCCACAGGCCCCTGCCGTACTGCTCCAGCTTCCTCAAGGCGCCCGCCAAGGCCAGGGGATCGCCGGTCAGCAGGGCGCCGCCCAGGTCGGCGTCGTATTCCCGCGTGCGAGACAGGGCCAGTTGGAGCAGCGCGCCGATCGTCGGCGCCAGGACCAGCAGCAGGATCAGTCCCCAAGGGATCGTGACGGCGCCGGCGATAAGCAGCGGCAGGTTGAATAGCAGGAGGATCTGGCCGAACAGCGACATCATGCGGGTCAGCCGGCTGACCGTGTCGGCCAGCCCCATCAGCCACAGGTCGCCATTGGCGATATGGGTGATCTCGTGCCCCAGCACCCCGGCCAGCTCGCGGGCGCTCAGCGAGCGTACCAGCCCGTCGGTTACCGCGATGACGGCATCGCCGCGGGTCCCCATGGCGAAGGCGTTCAGCGTCGGACTGGGAATCCAGTAGAGCTGCGGCGTGCGCGGCAGCCCCGCCCGCTCCGCCAGCTCGTTCAGGATCGCGGTGACCTTCGGCATGTCCCAGGCACGGACCGGCACCGCGCCGTACATGCCCAGGACCATCTGGGGCGACAGGCGCGGCGCGAAGGCGAGGCTCACGCCGCCGAGCACCAGCGCCCACAGCCCGCCCTCCGGCCCCGCGACGATCCAGCCGCAGGCGACCAGCAGCCCGATCATGCCGGCGAGCAGCAGGACGGTATGCAAGCGGTTGGCCGAGCGATGGCGGTGGGAACTGGGCAAGGGAGGCGGCATGCGGCGGATTTCCGTTCCGGAGCGGGAACGCCAGATCCTTGCGGAGAACTCCTTGGAACCTGACTCCTTCCAGACTTTGGATCACCGCCGGATCGGGTCAATAACCCGAACGACCCCCCTCAACCCCGCCGAGGGTTATACAGGCTCATGGCCTCCGGCATCTTGGCCTCCAGCGCGGCGATACGCGAATCCGGCGCCGGGTGGGTGGACAGGAATTCGGGTGCGCGCTGCCCGGCCGCCTGCATGTTCTGCCAGAGCTGGACCGAGGCGCGCGGATCGTACCCGGCACGCGCCATGTTGAGCAGGCCGATGCTGTCGGCTTCCAGCTCCTGGTTGCGCGAATAGGGCAGGATCAGGCCGTACTGGATGCCGGCGCCGAGCAGCCCGGCGAGCTCGTTGGCATAGCCGATGTTGCCGATCTGGAGCGCAGCCCCCAAAAGCTGCTGGCCCATGCTGGTCGCCTGCGCGGAACTCAACCGCTCGCGGGCGTGCTCGGCTTGGTTGTGCCCGATCTCGTGGCCGACCACGGCGGCGAGCTGGTCGACGTTCTCCGCGATGGCGAACATGCCTTCGTAGACGCCGATCTTGTTGCCCGGCAAGGCGAAGGCGTTGGCCTCCTGGCCCTGGAAGACCACCATTTCCCACTGGCCCGGGTTCTCGCCGACGGCGCTCAGGATGTTGGTGCCGACCTGCTGGAGCGCCCGCTGGTAGGTGGCGTTCTTCGACACGGGCGTTTCCGACCGGATCTGCTGCCAGCTCTTGAGACCGAGCTGCTGCACCTCCTCCGCCGAGACCAAGCCGAGGCCAAGGCCCGTCTGGCCGGCGCCGACGCAGCCGACCAGTGCCGTCCCGCTCACCCCCACCAGCGCCACCATGAAGCCCCGCCGGCTCATGGAGGTGTGTGATTCATGGTGGTTTCCGGAGCCGTGGCACACACACATGAACGCTTACCCCCTGCAATTCCTTGAACTTACCGGATGAGATGATATCCGGCTTCGTGATCCTGATGAGTTCGGCCGACCTACGGCGCACCGATCGAAACCGCTGTGCCGGTCCATTACTCCCGCTGAATTGCACAACGGCGCGCCGGACGCCAGTGTTCCGGCGTTTCACGCCGAGGCTTGGCACCGACGGGCCGCAGCGACTTCTACTTCTTCCCCAGCGCCTGTTGCCGAAGGGCGGACAAGGTCGTGCGGGTGCTGATCACCTCCGGGTCCATGCGAAGCTCGATCACGGCCGCCTTGCCCGAAGCCACCGCCGCCTCGAACGCCGGGGCGAAGTCCTCGGTCCGCTCGACCGCGGCGCCGAAGGCCCCGTAGCTCTGGGCCAATGCCGCGAAGTCGGGGTTGGTCAGGGCGGTGGCGCTGACGCGGCCGGGATAGTTCTTTTCCTGGTGCATGCGGATGGTGCCGAACATGCCGTTGTTGAATACCAGGATGATCGGGGCGGAGCCGGTGTGCATGGCGGTCGCCAGCTCCTGCCCGGTCATCATGAAGCCGCCGTCTCCGACATAGCTGACGACCATGCGCTCGGGATGGACCAGCTTGGCGGCGACCGCGGCCGGGACCGAATAGCCCATGGCGCCGCTGGTCGGGCCGAGCTGCCGGCCGGGACGGCGGTAGGTCAGGAAACGCTGCGCCCAGCCGGAGAAGTTGCCGGCGTCGATCGTGACGATGGAGTCGTCCGGCAGCCGGTCGCGCAGCCAGACCGACACCGCGCCCAGGTCCAGCGCGCCGTCGTACGGCGCCGGCTCCAGCCAGTCCAGATAGTCGCGCCGGCAGGATTCGGCCCATTCCCGCCAGCGGTCGGACTTTACGGGTTCCAGGCGGGCCAGCGCCGCGGCGAAGGCCGCCGGACCGGACTGGATCGGCAGGTCGGGGCGGAACACCCGGCCCAGCTCCTCGGCGGAGGCGTGGACATGGACCAGGGTCTGGCGGGTTTCCGGCAGGTCGATCAGCTCGTAGCCCTGGGTCGTCATCTCGCCCAGCCGGGCGCCGATCACCAGCAGCAGGTCGGATTCCCTGACGCGGGCCAGCAGCTTCGGGTTCGGGCCGGTGCCGAGGTCGCCGATCCAGGACGGGCTGGTGTTGTCCAGAACGTCCTGGCGGCGGAACGAGGAACAGACCGGCAGGCGGGAGGCCTCGGCGAAGCGCTTCAGGTCGGCGCAGGCCTGGTCGGTCCAGCCGCTGCCGCCCACCAGGACCAGCGGCCGCTCGGATGCGGCCAGCAGGTCGGCGACCCGTGCCAGGTCGTCGGCGCCGGGGTGGGCCTGGACTTCCGTATAGCGCCCGGTCGGCGGAACGGCGACGCGGTCGCGCAGCATGTCCTCCGGCAGCGCCAGCACGACGGGGCCAGGCCGCCCGGAGGTCGCGACATGGAAGGCGCGGCTGACGAATTCCGGGATGCGGGCGGCATCGTCGATCTGGGCCGCCCACTTGGCGACCGGCGAGAACATGCGGCGGTAGTCGATCTCCTGGAAAGCCTCGCGCTCCGCCTGGTCGCGGGCCACCTGGCCGACGAACAGGATCATCGGCGTGGAGTCCTGCATGGCGGTGTGGACGCCGATCGAGGCGTTGCAGGCGCCGGGGCCGCGGGTCACGAAGCAGATGCCCGGCCTGCCGGTCAGCTTGCCGGCCGCCTCGGCCATGTTGGCCGCCCCGCCTTCCTGCCGGCAGGTGACGAGATCGATGTCGGGAGCGTCGTAGAAGGCGTCGAGGACGTCCAGGTAGCTTTCGCCCGCGACGCAGAACGCCCGATCGGTGCCATGGACGCGTAGCGAATCGACGAGGATCTGCCCACCTGAACGGGGCTTGGAAGTGCTCGACATGACCTATCCTGGAAGTGACGGAACCGTTTGCGAGAGGCTCGGAGTTTCGAACCCTCCGCCCGGCTTGTCAACGCTACCCGGCCGGAAGGCCGCGAACGCCATCAACCCTATTGCAATCCCGCCTGTCCGGCGCTTATCTCCCGGCAGGATCAGCCACAGCCACGGGGAGGGTTCCCGAATGGTCAAACTGACACGCGATCAGGTCATCGAAATCTGCGGCCGCATGGACGACCTGCGCATCGCCAGCATCATCGGCACCGGGGCGACGGCGGCCGAACTCACCGAAGCCCGGACGTGGCTCGCATCGGACGATTACCTCGGCGGCGACCTCGGCAAATCGGCGAACGGCCGCGTGGCGCGGCTGGTCGAGCTGCTGCGCACCGACGAGGCGGAGTGGGACGACCGCTGAGCGCCGGGCGCCGCGGGCCGGGATCACCCGGCCTTGCGCTGCTCCAGGGCCTTGAACGCGCTGGTGAAACCCTTGAACGAGATCTGCGCCGCGATCCGCTGGTCGGGCGGGATCTTGAAGGCCACGACGCCGCGCGTGCCGTTGCGGAACATGGTCAGCACCTGGTCCCGCAGGGTGGCCCGGACGACGCAGAAATTGGGGTTGCAGTCCTGGATCGGCATCTCCAGGGCCGGACGGGCGTCGATCTGGAGAACCATGCCCGCCTCCTTGACCGCCTGGGGCGCCAGATTGAATCCCAGCGACGGCGTGTCTGCGCCGGGCCGGAAATAGACCGCCACGCTCAGCACCCCCAGGTTGGTCTCGCTCGACACCACGTTCTGGGTGATGATGCATTTCGGAAAACCTTCCGGCGCGCGGTCGGCGCATTGCAGCTTCCAGTCGTCGAACCGCTTCTCCTCGGCGGCGTCGGCCGGGCCGGCGGAGGCAAGGGCCGCCAGGGCGAGCAGAGCGGCGCCGAAACTGAACCGGATGCTGGGAACCATGCAAATCCTCCTTGAAGCGCCTCGGGCAGGCGGTGCCGGTCGTGCCCGCAGGCACGATCGGCGCTGGACCCGCGGCTGGACAGAACCCATAGTTCGAGTGACGTGGTGCACGCAACGTTTAAGGTGAACGGCCGGTGGCGATTAATCGGACTTTGTTGGGATGCGCGGGCGCCGCGCTCGCCCTCTCCGTGGGTCTCGGAGGTTTCGGATCGGCGGCGCTTGCCGCGAAGGACGAGCTGGTGATCGGCGCCGTCCAGTTTCCCGGCACGTTCCACCCCAGCATCGACGCCATGGCCACCAAGAGCTACATCCTGGGCACCGCGCGCCGGCCCTTCACCACCTTCGACCAGGACTGGAAGCTGATCTGCCTGCTCTGCACCGAACTGCCGAGCCTGGAAAAGGGAACGGCGGTCGAGGTGACCCGTCCCGACGGCACGCGGGCGATCGACGCCACCTTCACCATCCAGCCCGGCGCCACCTGGGGCGACGGCAAGCCGCTGACCACCCGCGACGTGCTGTTCACCTGGGAGGTCGGGCGCCATCCCCTGAGCGGCGTCACCAACGCCCAGCTGTTCTCCAAGGATATCGTCGGCATCACCGCCGTGGACGACAAGACCTTCACCGTCCACTGGGACAAGTACCGGTGCAGCTACGACTCCATCAACGACCTGCTGGTGCTGCCGGAACACCTGGAGCGCCCGGTGTTCGAGGCCGATCCCGCCCAGTACCGCAACCGGACCCTCTACGACACCGACCGCACCAATCCGGGCCTCTATTTCGGCCCCTACCGGATCAGCCGGGTCGAATCGGGCGCCTACGTCGTGCTGGAGCCCAACCCGACCTGGTGGGGCGACAAGCCCGGCTTCAAGCGGATCGTGGTGCGCACCATCGAGAACACCTCGGCGATGGAGGCCAACCTGCTGTCCGGGGAGGTCGATTACGTCGCCGGCGAGGTCGGGCTGTCCATCGAGCAGGCGCTCGCCTTCGAGAAGCGGCACGGCCAGCGGTTCAAGGTCGTCTACCAGCCGGGCCTGTTCTTCGAGCATATCGACCTGAACCTCGACAACGGGATCCTGGCGGACGTGCGGGTCCGCCGGGCGCTGCTGAGCGCGATCGACCGGGACGCGATCTCCCGCCAGCTGTTCGGCGGCAAGCAGCCGGTGGCCCATACCGGGGTCAATCCGCTGGACCGGTTCTACAGCGAGGACTTCACCCGTTACCCCTTCGACCCGGCCGCAGCCGTCAAGCTGCTGGAGGAAGCCGGCTGGACCGAGTTGCGCGGCGGCATCCGGCACGATGCCGCCGGCCGGCGGCTCAGCCTGGAATTCCAGTCCACCGCCGGCAACCGGACCCGCGAGCTGGTCCAGCAGGTGCTCCAGGAGCAGTGGCGGAAGGTCGGCGTCGAGGTCAGGATCAACAACCAGCCGGCCCGCGTGCTGTTCGGCGAGACGATGCGCGAGCGCAAGTTCCCGGCCATGGCGATGTTCGCGTGGCTGAGCGCGCCCGAGAACATCCCGCGCACGATCCTGCACTCGACCATGATCCCGACGCCGGAGAACGGCTTCTCCGGCCAGAACTACGTGGGATTCCGCGATGCCGAGACCGACAGGATCATCGACGACCTGGAGGTGACCTGCGGCGAGGCCGAGGCGCGGCCCCTGTGGACGCGGCTGCAGCAGATCTATGCCGAGCAGCTGCCGGCCCTGCCGCTCTATTTCCGGTCCGACAGCTACATCATGCCGCCCTGGCTGGACGGCGTGCGCCCGACCGGTCACCAGTACCCCTCGACGCTGTGGATCGAGCAGTGGCGCTCGAAGTGACCCGGGCGGGGATGGGCCGCCGCTGATGCTGCGCTTCGTCTCCGTCCGGCTGTTCGAGGCGCTCGTCGTCCTGCTGATCATGTCGTTCCTGATCTACGGGCTGATCGGGCTGATGCCGGGCGACCCGATCGACCTGATGATCAACGCAGATCCCAACCTGACGGCGGCCGACGCGGCGCGGCTGCGGGAGCTCTACGGCCTGGACCAGCCGATCTGGGAGCGCTACCTGAACTGGCTGTCCGCGGCGCTGCAGGGGGACCTGGGCTATTCGCGGCTGTTCTCCCGCCCGGTGCCGGAGGTGCTGGCGCCGCGCCTGGCGAATACCCTGCTGCTGCTGGGTATCTCGTTCGCGCTGTCGCTCGCCATCGCGATCCCTCTGGGGGTCTTCGCCGCCCGCCGGCCCTACGGCGCCGCTGATACGGCGATCAACCTGGCCTGCTTCGCCGGGATCTCGGTGCCGCCGTTCTGGCTGGCGCTGCTGTTCATCATCCTGTTCGCCGTCGTCCTGGGCGTGCTGCCGGCCGGCGGCATGGCCCCGGTCGGCGGGACCGGCGGACTGTGGGAACGCCTGCCCTACCTGGTGATGCCGGTCGCCACCCTGACGCTGGTCAGCGTCGGCGGCTATACCCGGTTCGTCCGGGCCGCCGTGATCGAGCAGCTTCGGCAGGACTATATCCGAACCGCCCGGGCCAAGGGCGTGCCGGAGCGGTCGGTGGTCTGGCGCCACGCGCTGCGGAACGCGATGATCCCGGTCGTCACCATCGTGGCGCTGGGGTTCGGCACCCTGTTCTCCGGCGCGCTGGTGACGGAGACGATGTTCGCGTACCTGGGCATGGGCAAGCTGATCTATGACTCGATCCTGGGGAACGACTACAACATCGCGCTGGTCGGCCTGCTGCTCGCCACGCTGATGACGCTGGCCGGCAACCTCCTGGCGGACCTGGGCTATGCGGCCCTGGATCCGCGCATCACCTTCACCGAGACGCGCACGTGACGGCTTGGCGGCGCTTCCTGCGGTATCCGGCGGCGGTCCTGAGCCTGGTGCTCCTGATGCTGCTGGCGGGGGCCTCGCTGGCGGCGCCGCTGGTCGAATCCGCGCTCGGCGTGGATGCCAACGCGGTGAGCCTGTTCGACCGCTTCGCGCCGCCCTCGCCGCAGAACTGGCTGGGCACCGACGAACTGGGGCGCGACGTGCTGGTCAGGCTGCTGTATGGCGGCCGGGTGTCGCTGTTCGTCGGGCTGGCCGCCGCGGTGGCCTCCGCCGTGGTCGGGACGGTTATCGGGCTGCTGGCCGGCTTCTTCGGCGGGCGGCTCGACGCGCTCCTGATGCGGGTGACCGACGGGGTGATCGCCTTGCCGCTGCTGCCCCTGCTGATCGTGCTGGCCGCCGTCGATCTGGGCAAGCTGGGAGTGCCGGCCGGGCTGGCGCAGTCCGAACAGGTCAGCCTCTACCGGATCATCGTGATCGTGTCCCTCGCCGGCTGGACGACGGTGGCGCGGCTGGTCCGCGGAGCCGCGCTGAGCGTGCGCCAGCGCGAGTATGTCCGGGCCGCCACCGCGCTGGGGGCCGGGAACCTGCGGCTGATGCTGGTCCATGTCCTGCCCAACGTCGCCTCGCCCATCGTGGTCGCCACGACGCTGTCGGTCGGCAACATCATCCTGCTGGAGTCGGTGCTGAGCTTCCTCGGCCTGGGCATCCAGCCGCCGCTGCCGAGCTGGGGCAACATGCTGACCAACGCGCAGGAGCTGATCTGGTCGGCGCCGATGCTGGCGATATATCCGGGGCTGCTGATCTTCGTGACCGTGATCGCCTTCAATTTCGTGGGCGACGGGCTGCAGGACGCGCTCGATCCGCGGGCTGACGTCTCCCGGCGCTGACATCCGCACGCCGTTAAATGCCTTTGGATTGACACTTTTCCGCCCCGGGAAGCGTTGAACCGCCTGAAGCTTCGGCAGCAGTCGAGCCAGAGGGAAAAGGAGCACGTCTGATATGGGGCAGAAGACGATCAATCCCCCTGTCTTCTGGGGAGCGAGCCTCATCATTGTGGCCTTGCTCGCAGTCGGCGTCATCTATCCGCACGAGTCGGAAGAAATGTTCGCCGCCGTCCAGTCCTCGATCATCGAAGGGTTCGGGTGGCTTTATATCCTATCCGTCGCGGCATTCGTTTTCATTTGCATCTACCTGGCCTTGAGCCGATCCGGCAACCTGAAGCTCGGGCCTGACGACTCCGAGCCGGATTTCAGCTATCCGTCGTGGATCGCCATGCTGTTCGCGGCGGGCATGGGCATCGGGCTGATGTTCTTCGCGGTGGCGGAGCCGATCCAGCACTATGCCACCCCGCCGGAGGCCGAGCCCCTGACGATGGAGGCCGCGCGCGAGGCGATGGTGATCACCTTCGTCCACTGGGGTGTCCATGCCTGGGCGATCTACGCGATCGTCGGGCTGTCGCTGGCCTATTTCAGCTTCCGCTACAATCTGCCACTGACGATCCGATCGGGGCTCTATCCCCTGTTCAAGAACCGGATCAACGGGCCGATCGGCAACGCGGTGGACATCTTCGCGATCTGCGGAACCCTGTTCGGCATCGCGACGTCGCTGGGCTTCGGCGTGCTCCAGATCAATTCGGGGCTGAACTACCTGCTGGGATGGCCGGTCGGGCTGTCGGTCCAGATCCCGCTGATCGCCGTCATCACCGCCTTGGCCACCCTGTCGGTCGTGAGCGGCCTGGACGTGGGCATCCGCCGGTTGTCGGAGCTGAACCTGATCTGCGCGATCCTGCTGATGGTGTTCGTGCTGGCGGTCGGCCCGACGACCTTCCTGCTGAAGGCCTTCGTCCAGAACATCGGGACCTACCTGGACCATTTCTTCGTCCGGACGTTCACCCTGTACGCCTATGAGCCGAAGGGCTGGCTGAGTTCCTGGACGCTGTTCTACTGGGCTTGGTGGATCGCCTGGTCGCCGTTCGTCGGCATGTTCATCGCCCGGATCTCGCGCGGGCGGACCGTGCGCCAGTTCATCGGCGGCGTGCTGTTCATCCCGACGGGCTTCTCGTTCCTGTGGATGACGGTGTTCGGCAATACCGCCATCTCGCTCGACCTGGGCGTAGCGGCCGGGGCGATCACCCAGGCCGTCTCGGCCGACGTGTCGGTGGCGCTGTTCCAGTTCTTCACGTACCTGCCGCTGCCTTCGGTCACGTCCACCCTGGCGGTGCTGCTGGTCGCGATCTTCTTCGTCACCTCCTCGGACAGCGGATCCATGGTGATCGACACCATCGCGGCCGGCGGCGCCGATAACACGCCGCTCTGGCAGCGGGTCTACTGGTGCGCCCTGGAGGGCACCGCGGCGGCGCTGCTGCTGCTCGCGGGCGGGCTGACCGCCTTGCAGACCATGACGCTGATCAGCGCCCTGCCCTTCACCTTCATCATGATCATGCTGGCCGCCGGCCTGATCCGGGGGATGCAGGCGGACCTTGCCCGCGGCAGCACGGCCCCCGCCGCCGTGCCGGCCACGGGGCTGTCGTGGCGCCAGCGGCTGGAGCTGAGCCTGCACACGCCGCACCGCGACGACGTCGCCCGTTTCCTGACCGGGACCGTGTCGCCGGCGCTGGAGATGGTCGCGCAGGAGATGCGGGGACGCGGCCTGACCGTGATGGTCGGCGCAGACGGGGACGACGGCATCGCGCTGACCGTCCCGGCGACGGAGGTCCGGAGCTTCGTCTACGGCGTGCGGCCGATCCGTCAGCTCCTGCCGGCCTATACGGCGGCGGAGGCGGCCTCGACCGAGGAGCGGCGGCCGCACAGTTGGGCGGCGCGGACCTTCTTCTCCGACGGCAGCCGGGGATACGACGTGATGGGCTTCACCCGCGAGCAGATCGTCAGCGACGTGGTGGCGCAGTACGAACGCTACCAGGCGCTGACGCAGTCGAAGGCGACCGCGCTCTACATCACGTCGCCCGATCCGGCATAGGGAGGCCGTCGAGGGCGCGAACCCGCGCAGTCGCCTGAAGGCTAGGCTAGGCGAGGCCGTCGTGGAGAAGCTTCACGCCGGCCACGAACAGGAGGGCGTAGCTGACCCGGTAGAACCAGACTTCGGCCACCCGCCGGGTCAGCCACAGCCCCATCCAGATGCCGACGGGCGCCAGCGGGGCGAGGATCAGCGAGGCCGAGAGGTTGGCCCCGCTGATCTGGCCCAGCCAGAAATACGGGATCAACTTGACGAAGTTGACCACGCCGAACAGGACCACCGTCGTCCCGGCGAGCATCATCTTCTCCATCCGCTGCGGCAGCAGGTATATCAGCAGCGGCGGGCCGCCGGCATGGGCCAGGAAGCTGGTGAAGCCCGAGACGCCGGACCAGAACAGCCCCTTGGCTCGGGACGGCGGCGATGCCTCCGCCAGCTTGCGCTGGAGCAGCGGCTTGAGCCACTGGTTGATCGAGAACAGGATGGCGATCAGGCCGATCACCGCCCGCACGGCGTCGTCATCCAGGTGGCCGAAGGCCAGCACGCCGATCCCTATCCCCAGGATCGCACCGGGCAGGATCACCCGCATCTGGCTGCGGCTCCAGATCCCGCGATAGGCCCACAGGCCGAACAGGTCCATCAGGCACAGGATCGGCAGCATCAGTCCGGCGGCCTCCCCCGGCGGCATCACCAGCGTCAGCATCGGCACGGCCAGGACGCCCAGCCCCGAGAGACCGCCCTTGCTGATGCCGGAGACCAGGACGGCGGGGACCGCCACCGCGAAAAAGGCCGCATCGGCCATCATCCCCGGAAGGAGGACCGGTAGCGGCTCCACCCGGCGGAGCGCAGTTCGCAGGCCGGGCAGGTGCCGCAGCCATAACCCCAGTCGTGCCGGGCGGTGCGGTCGCCCAGGTAGCAGGTGTGGGTGTCCTCGACGATCAGGTCCACCAGCGCCCGGCCGCCGAGCCCATCGGCCATCTCCCAGGTCGCGGCCTTGTCGATCCACATCAGGGGCGTGTGGACGACGAAACGCTGGTCCATGCCCAGGTTCAGGGTGACCTGGAGCGACTTCAGCGTGTCGTCGCGGCAGTCCGGGTAGCCGGAATAGTCCGTCTCGCACATGCCGCCGACGAGATGCCGGATGCCGCGCCGATAGGCCACCGCCGACGCGAAGGTGAAGAACAGCAGGTTGCGGCCGGGCACGAAGGTGCTGGGCAGGCCGTTCTCCTGGTAGCGGATCTCCGCCTCGCCGGTCAGCGCGGTGTCGCTGACGGCGCCCAGCACCGACAGGTCCAGCATGTGGTCGTCGCCCAGGCGGGCGCTCCATCCCGGAATCCCGCCGATGAGCTTGTCGCGGAAGCGAGCCCGGCAGTCGAGCTCGACCCGGTGGCGCTGGCCGTAGTCGAACCCGATGGTTTCCACATGGGCGAAGCGGTCCAGGGCCCAGGCGAGGCAGGTCGCGGAATCCTGGCCCCCGGAGAACAGTACCAGCGCCTTCTCGTCCGTCATGCTTCCCCCGGATATGTCTGGGTTGGTGGGCTCGGCGCTCACGGGATGCCGATCAGCTTATGGGTCTGGAGGCTGAGGCGCCAGCGCGGATGGTCCCGGCAATAGGCCACCGCGCGGGCGGTGTTGGCGACGCGGTCGGGACCGTCCATCGGCTGGAGCCAGAAGTGGCGGAACGGCAGGTCCTCCAGCCCGGCGGGATCGAACTGGGGCTGGGGAAAGACCAGCTTCAGCTCGTGGCCTCGGCGGAGCACCCAGTCGGCGCCGGCCTTGGGACTGACGCAGATCCAGTCGACGTCGGGCGGCGGCTCCAGGGTTCCGTTGGTCTCGATCGCGATCTCGAACCCTTCGGAATGGACGGCGTCCACCAGCGCTGCGTCGAGCTGGAGCAGCGGCTCGCCGCCGGTGAAGACGACGTAGCGGTGAGACGTGCCGGGTCCCCAGGTGCGCGCGATGGCGCCGGCCAAGTCGGCGGCGATGCCGAAGCGGCCGCCGCCCTCGCCGTCGGTTCCGACGAAGTCGGTGTCGCAGAACCGGCAGGCGGCGGTCGCGCGGTCGCGCTCGCGGCCCGACCACAGATTGCAGCCGGCGAAGCGGCAGAATACCGCGGCCCGGCCGGCATGGGCGCCCTCGCCCTGCAACGTCTTGAACAGTTCCTTGACGGCGTACGCCATCCCATCCTTCCAGCTTGTCCCGAGACAGGGTTTTGCCCTGCGGAAAGCCGCAAGTCCAGGACGGCGGAGCCCGGAACGGTCACAGCCTTGCCATGTGCCCGGAGCGGGGCGAGGATGGGGTATAGTTCCGGTGCGTGATGATCAGGGGGCTCACCTTTCTCGGAGTGGACGCCGATGTCCGGGGCGGCGTAAAGGGCATCAACGACGGCGCCGCCGCGGAAGTAAGAACAATCGGACAGGGAGAAGACATGGTCAGTTTCGCAGTGCTCGGCTGCGGCCGGATCGGCCGGATGCATGCCCGCAACATAAGATCCCATCCGCGCGCGGAGCTGGCCGGCGTCTACGACGTGGCACCGAAGGCCGCCGAGGAAGTTTCCGCGGAGCTGGGCGCCAGGGTGCTGGGATCGGTGGACGAGGCGCTGGACGATCCGGCGATCGACGCCGTCTTCATCGCGTCCACGACCGACACCCACGTGGACCTGATCACCCGCGCCGCGAAGGCCGGCAAGGCGGTGCTGTGCGAGAAGCCGATCGACCTCGACATCGCCCGCGTCGAGGCCTGCTGGCGGGAGATCGGCAAGCTGGACCCACTGGTCATGATCGGCTTCAACCGCCGGTTCGATCCCTCCTTCAGGGCGCTCCGCGACCGCATCCAGGCGGGCGAGCTGGGCAAGGTGGAACAGGTCGTCATCACCAGCCGCGACCCCGCCCCGCCGCCGGCGCAGTATATCCGGGGATCGGGCGGGCTGTTCCGGGACATGACGATCCACGACTTCGACATGGCGCGCTACCTGGTCGGCGACATCGTCGAGATCCAGGCGATGGGCGCCACCCTGGTCGATCCGATGATCGCCGGGGAGGGCGACATCGACAGCGCCATGATCGTCCTGCGGGCGGCGTCCGGCGCGCTGGTCCATATCAACAACAGCCGGCGCTGCGCCTACGGCTACGACCAGCGGATCGAGGCCTTCGGCGAGAAGGGCATGCTCCAGGCCCACAACCGACGGCCGACCACGGTGGAAGCCTGGGGAGCCGAGCGGACCCAGGCCCGCGACCCCGTGCTGAACTTCTTCATCGAGCGCTATTTCGAAGCCTACATGGCGGAGATCGACCATTTCGTCGACTGCGTCGAGACCGGAGCGAAGCCCCTGGCCGGCTTCGCCGAGGGGCGGGAGGCGCTTCGCCTCGCCGATGCCGGGCTGGAGTCGCTGCGCACGGGCGGGGTCGTTCGGCTGGAACGTTGACGCGCCGTCCGATCGGCGCGCAAAACGGGTGAAGAAGAAACGCGGGAGGGAAAACCATGGAAAAGACGATCCGGCTGACGGCCGCGCAGGCGGCGGTGCGGTATCTGGCGGCCCAGCGGTCGGAGGTGGACGGGGCGGAAGTGCCGCTGTTCGCCGGCTGCTGGGGGATCTTCGGGCACGGCAACGTGGCCGGTCTGGGCGAGGCCCTGTACCACGCCCGCGAGACGCTGCCGACCTTCCGCGCCCACAACGAGCAGGGCATGGCCCTGGCGGCGGTCGCCTTCGCCAAGGCCAGCAACCGGCGCCGCATGATGGCCTGCACCACCTCGATCGGGCCGGGAGCGTCCAACATGGTGACCGCCGCCGGCGTGGCGCACGTCAACCGGCTGCCGGTGCTTCTCCTGCCCGGCGACGTCTTCGCCAACCGGCGCCCCGACCCGGTCCTCCAGCAGATCGAGGACTTCAACGACGCCACCGTCAGCGTCAACGACTGTTTCCGTCCCGTTTCCCGCTGGTGGGACCGGATCACCCGCCCGGAACAGCTCCTGACCTCCCTGCCCCGCGCGATCCAGGTGCTGACCGATCCGGTCGACTGCGGCCCGGCGACGATCTGCATGGCGCAGGACGTCCAGGCCGAGGCGTACGACTATCCCGAAAGCTTCTTCCGGCCGCGGACGCACCGGATCAGGCGCCCGGCCCCGGACGCGGAGGAATTCGCCCGGGCGCTGGACCTGCTAGCCAAGGCGGAACGCCCCCTGGTCATCGCGGGCGGCGGCGTGCTCTATTCCGAGGCGAGCCGGACCCTTCAGGACTTCGCGGCCAGGCACGGCATCCCGGTCGCCGAGACCCAGGCGGGCAAGAGCGCCATGCCATGGGACCATCCCCAAGCGGTCGGCTCCGTCGGGGTCACCGGCAGTTCGGCGTCCAACGCGCTGGTGCGGGAGGCCGACGTGATCCTGGCGGTGGGCACCCGGCTCCAGGACTTCACGACCGGCTCCCGGGCCCTGGTGCCGGGCAATGCCACGCTGATCCAGCTCAACCTGCAGGCGTTCGACGCGGGCAAGCACCGGGCAGTGCCCCTGGTGGGCGACGCCAGGCGGACGCTGGAGGACCTGACGGCGGCCCTGGGCTCCTACCAGGCGTCGGCCGGCTGGCGGGAGCGGACGGCGGCGCTGGTCGAGGAGTGGAACGGCGCGGTCGATCGGGCGACGTCGCCGACCAACGCCCCGCTGCCGACCGACGCCCAGGTGATCGGCGCCGTCAACCGCGCGGCCGAAGCCCGCGACATCGTGGTCTGCGCCGCGGGCGGACTGCCGGGCGAGCTGCACAAGCTCTGGCGGGCGGGCTCTCCCAACGGCTACCACATGGAATACGGCTTCTCCTGCATGGGCTACGAGATCGCCGGCGGGCTGGGCGTCAAAATGGCCCGGCCGGACCGCGAGGTCTTCGTCATGGTCGGCGACGGCAGCTACATGATGATGAACTCCGAACTCCAGACCTCGGTCATGCTGGGCCGCAAGCTGATCGTCACCGTGCTGGACAACCGAGGCTTCGGCTGCATCAACCGGCTTCAGCGGGCCTGCGGCGGCGAGAGCTTCAACAACCTGATCGAGAACGTCGATCATCGGGCGAACGACGGCTGGATCGACTTCGCCGCCCATGCCCGCAGCCTCGGTGCTCTCTCGGAGAAGGTCGCCGGCATCGCGGAGCTGGAACAGGCCCTTCAGCGGGCCCGCCAATCCGACCGGACCTATGTGGTGGTGATCGACACCGACCCGAATCCTACCACCGAGGCGGGCGGCGCCTGGTGGGACGTGGCTGTGCCGGAGGTGTCGGAGCGCGCGCAGGTCGGGGAAGCCTTCGCCGCCTATGCCGATGCCCGCCGGAACCAGGCCCAGGGCTGAACCCGAACCAGGAAAGTGGAAGCCTCGATGACCGTCAAGCTGGGCACCAACCCGATCGCCTGGAGCAACGACGACCTGCCCGAACTGGGCGGCGACACCCCGCTGGAGACCTGCCTGCGCGAGACCCGCGAGGCCGGCTTCACCGGGACGGAGTTGGGCAACAAGTTTCCCCGGCAGCCGGAGGCGCTGAAGGCGAAACTGGCGGAGTACGGGCTGGAGTTCGTCTCCGGCTGGTACGGCGCCGAACTGCGCAAGCGTACCGTGGATGAGGAGATCGGGGTCATGCAGCCCCATCTCGACCTGCTGGCGGCCTGCGGCTGCAAGGTCATGGTCTTCGCCGAGACGTCGGACACGGTCCAGGGCCGGCGCGACGTGCCGGTATCGGAGCGGCCGGTGATGACCGAGGCGGAATGGCCGGTGTTCCTCGACCGGATCGCCAAGCTGTCCGGGTACATGGCCGGCAAGGGCGTCCGGCTCGCCTTCCACCACCACATGGGCACGGTGATCGAGAAGGCCCACGAGGTGGACAGGCTGCTCTCCGGCACGCCCGACACCGTGGGGCTGCTGTTCGACACCGGACATCTCACTTTCGCCGGCGACGATCCGGCGGCCGTTTCGAGGAAATGGGCGAAGCGAATCAATCATGTCCATGCCAAGGACGTCCGTCCGGATGTGCTGAAGCGGGCCCGGGAGGGACGCTGGAGTTTCCTGGATTCCGTGATCAACGGCGTCTATACGGTTCCGGGCGACGGGATGGTCGATTTCGAAGCGGCGCTCCGCCCCGTCGCGGACGCGGGCTACGGCGGCTGGATCATCTGCGAGGCCGAGCAGGACCCTGCCAAGGCCCATCCCCTGACCTATGCCCGCAAGGGCTACGCCCACCTTCGGGCGACCGCCGGGAAGCTCGGCCTCGCCGTTCAATAACGATAAGCATTCTTGAAGAAAAGGAGAACAGGGTGGAAGTCGATTGCGTTCTCGATGCGAAGGCATCGCTGGGGGAATGCCCGGTCTGGTCGGCCGAGGAAAGCGCCCTGTACTGGGTCGATATCCTCGCCCCCGCCCTGCACCGGCTCGACCCCGCGACGGGTGCGACCCGGACCTGGGAGATGCCGCACTCGATCGGCTCCTTCGGGCTGCGCGAGGGAGGCGGCGCCATCGTGGCCCTGCGCAACGGCTTCCACCTGTTCGATTTCGAGACGGGCGGGCTGACGCCGGTCGCCAATCCGGAACCCGATATGGCCGGAAACCGGCTGAACGACGGCAAGGTGGCGCCGGACGGCAGCTTCTGGGCCGGGACGATGGACGAGGAAACCATGAGCCGGCGCACCGGCTCGCTCTACCGGGTGGCGCCGGACGGAACGGTCCGCCACATGCTGGACGGGCTGATCGTCTCCAACGGGCTGGCCTGGAGCGCCGACGGCCGGACCCTCTTCCACTCCGACAGCAAGGGCAAGCTGATCTGCGCCTACGACCATGAGCCGGGCAGCGGCGACCTCTCCAACCGGCGCGTGATCGCGGAGCCTTCCGAGGAAGTCGGCCGGCCCGACGGAGCCGCCGCGGACATGGAGGGGTTCTATTGGAGCGCCGGCATCTCCGCCGGGGTGCTGAACCGCTGGTCGCCCGACGGCAGGCTGGACCGGCAGATCCCGATGCCGTGCGCGGCGCCGACGATGCCCTGCTTCGGCGGGCCGGACATGCGGACGATCTACGTGACGTCGTTGCGCCACAACGTGGCCGAGGACCGGCTGGCGGCGTTCCCCCTGTCGGGCGGGATTTTCGCGCTGCGGGTCGATGTTCCGGGCGTCCCGGTGGTGAAATTCAAGGGATAGGAAACATCCATGACGTTGAATGTCTGCATGGTCGGCTACGGCATGATGGGCGTCTGGCACAGCGAGGCCCTGAAAAGGACCGACGCCGTGCTGCACACCATCGTCGGCCGCAACCCGGACGGGGCCAGGGAATTCGCCGGACGCTACGGTTACCGAAAGTGGTCGGTGTCGCTCGACGAGGCCCTGGCTGACCCGGAGATCGACGCCGTGATCCTGGGCACGCCGAGCGACCTGCACGAGGAGCAGGCGATCAAATGCCTCGAGGCCGGCAAGCACACCCTGATCGAGATCCCCATCGCCATGAGCCTGGGCGGCGCGAAGCGCGTGGTCGAGGCGGGCGAGAAGAGCGGCAAGGTCTACGGCCTGTCGCACCCCATGCGCTTCCGCCGCGAGCGGGAGTCGCTGCTCGACCGCACCCGTGCCGGGGAGGAGAAGATCCGCCACATCGCCGGTCGCTTCTTCATCAAGCGGCTGGTCAATATCGGTGCTACCGGATACCAGCGGAGCTGGACCGACAATATCCTGTGGCATCATTTCTGCCACTTCGTCGATCTCGGCATGTACCTGTTCGACGGCGCTCCGATCCGGCGGGTCCAGAGCTACCTGGGCGACCTGCACCCGACGACGGGCATTCCCATGGAATGCATCGTGATGGTCGAGACCGAGGCCGACCAGTCGTTGCTGGTCCACGGCTCGTACCATGCGGCCTATCGCTTCTACGACAAGCTGATCGTCACCGACCGGGACACCTATTTCTACGACATACTGGCCGGAACGCTGAAGACGTCGGAAGGCACGATGGAGATCGAGGGCGAGCAGGACAACTGCACCCGCGTCACCCTGGATTTCCTGGACGCCATCCGCGAGAACCGCCCGCCCCGCGCGTCCGGCCCGTCCGTGCTGCCGGCGATGCAGGTGCTCCAGAAGGTCCAGGACGACTGGGACGCCCGCCACGGCGCCCGAGCCATTCCGGGCCGCCCCCTGCCGCGGGATTGATCCGCCGCGGACCGGCCCCGGCAGATGGGACCGGTCCACGGGCATCGCCGAACCTACCGGCGCTCGACCACCGCCGTGGCCGTGTAGGTCTTGCCGCCGACCGTGAAGCGGGCCAGCACGCCGGCCGGGCACTGCTGCGTCGCCTTCCGGATGTCGGCACGGTAGCGGTACTGTCCCTTGCCGGGGTCGGACATGTCGGGGGTCACGGCGGCGGTGCCGTACTGGACCGTTCCAGCCGCGTTGAGGATGGTCACGGACCCGCTCGGCGGGACGGTGCTGCCGCGAACGTCCCACTCGATCTCGTCGGCCGCGCGCTGGCGGCACTCCGCCCGCAGGATGCTGACGCGCGGCGTCTGGCTGGCGTCATCATCGCCCGACGCCGTGGCGCCGTAGGCGTATATGGTGCCCTTGCCATCCGGCGTCGGCACGTAGTAGCCCGCCACCACGATGTCCGATCCGACCTGGACGGAACCGGGCGCGATCTCGAAGCCGGCCGAGTTCTTGAGCGGGGATCCCGGCAGCCGGGGATCGTAGGCGACGGGCGGCGTGCCGGACTCCGGCGTCTGCTTGGGATACGCCTGGGCGTCGGACGAGACCGGCAGCAGGACGACCGGCATGCCCTCGACCTCGAAGCCGGTCCCGTCATTCAGCGTCACGGTCCCGATCAGGTGGTTTTCGGCAGGTTCGACATAGACCTGCTTGGCATAGATGCCGGAAACATCGCGCGTTCCCGTGACGATGGCGTGGCCGCCGATGAAGCCGGGATCCATCCGGCCGGGCAATGCCGGCCCGGTTCCCAGGTCGCCATGGACGAGGGAGGCCGTGGGCGAGGTCAGCTTCGTATCGGGGGTGACGAAGACGGTCAGCCCCATGACCTTGATCACGGTGGTGCCGTTCTCGACACCGGCGGCCTCGAGCGGGCCTTCGATCTCGATCACGCCTTGGCCGAAGCTTTGGGCCGGGGCGGGTGCCGCGTGGAACAGCACGGCGGCCATCAGGACGGGGACGCAGAAGGTGATGCGCATGACGGAGCCTTGATTGTTTTCCGAGTGTTGGTGACGACCGATCGCAGTGATCATCAGGACTGGCATCCCCGGGCGCCGAGACGGTGCCTGGAACGGAAATGCTCGGCCTTCGTGCTGAAGGTGGCGGCGCTGTCGTCGTGAAGGTCGTGGAACTGGCCGATCGTGTCGGAGTAGACGGTCTCGGCCAGCGACAGGAGCACCCTCTCGCTTTCCAGGCGCGCCTTGTCGGCGGTGGACCTGTAGCTGAGATAGGGCCTCGCCATCAGCCCGCCTGGCGTATAGACGTGGCAATCCCGGAATCCGTCGTCCAGGCCGAGCTTGTTTCCGCGATCCTCGCCCGACTCGGCTGCCCGGTTGCCGGCATCGTCCTGCCTGTCGTTCTCGGCCGCCCTTTTCGCATTCTCGCCCGGCTGTCGGGCGAGCTTTCGCGCGTCGCCCTCCCCGGCGCTCGCCGTCGCCGGCACGGCCAAGCCGGCGATCAGCAAGGCCGCGGCAAGTGTTACCGATCTCAGCATTCCCTGAATTCCTCCCTTTTACCGGGGGCTTTCCCCGGCACCCAAATCGATGACGAAACGGGAGGCCTGGTTATTTCCATTTTGGAAATTAATTATGCCCCGGCGGATGGGCAGCCGTATCCGTCGCGTTCGCGACCTGGACAGCGTCTCAGGTCGCTTCGATCCAGGTCCTGGCGAGCCCCCAGGCTGCGTGGGGCGGGTTCCCCGCCAGTATCCGAAGTGAAACCCCCTCTGCGGCACGTCACGCGTTGCATTGGACCGCCGCCAGGTCCGCCACACGACATGCCCGCAAAGCTGATTTCGATCAGGACGGCATCCCTTTGGTGCTGCCACTTCAGGCAAGTATATGTTCCTGAAAGTGCACTCTATTCTGGCACGCGCTGCTCCAGCATCCGGGGCTGAAGAAAATCAATCCCAATCAGGGAGGAAATATTTCCATGGGAAGAGTAGCAGCCACAGCCGTCTCGGCGCTCTGCCTGATGATCGGCATGACGCCCGCGGCGTACTCGAAGGACGACCGCGGAAGGGATGACCGGCGGGACGGACGGGATGGGATCGAGAGGCACGTGATCGGCAAGATCCTGCGGGCCGATTACGACGGATACAGCGACGATCTGCTGACGGCGGGCCTGGGAGCCGCGGGCTTCGCGGGGCCGCCACCCCAGGCGGCGAATACCTCCTCCCCGACGACCGAGGAGCTTCGCCGGATCGCGATCTACAACAATTACCGGGCGCTGGTGGATGTATCGGCCGGCGGCGGGTATGGCACGCTTTATGGGCCGCTGGTCGGAGCCGGCGAGAAGGCACAGGATCGCGACGGGAAGATTCCCGGAACGGAATACTTGGCGCTGCTCAACGGCGAGGACGGCGGCAACTCGCGGGTCACCGTGGCCGTGCAGATCCCGGACAGTTTCCGCCCCGACAAACCCTGCATGGTGACCGCGACATCCTCCGGCTCGCGCGGAGTCTACGGGGCGATCGGCACCGCCGGCGAGTGGGGACTGAAGAAAGGCTGCGCCGTCGTCTACAACGACAAGGGGACCGGCACCGGCTTCTTCGATCTGGAGAACGGCAAGGGCTACACGGTCCAGGGCGAGCATGTCGAGGCGTCCGGGTCGAGCAAGCCGCTGAACTTCCAACCGAGGATTCCGGAGCGCGAGCTGGACCGGTACCTGGAGGACAATCCGGACCGCTGGGCGATCAAGCAGGCCCATTCCCGGGAGAACCCCGAGGCGGACTGGGGGACGGACATCCTGCGCTCCGTCCAGCTGGGTTTCCATCTGCTGAACCGGCACTTCGCCGACGAGAAGGGCTTCAGGAGGATCACGCCGGAGAACACCGTCGTCATCGCGTCGAGCGTTTCCAACGGCGGGGCCGCGGCCCTGCGGGCGGCGGAGGAGGACAGGCGCGGCTGGATCGACGGTGTCGCCGTGTCGGAGCCGAACGTCAACCCGAAGCGGGACCGCTCCTTCAAGATCCAGCAGGGCGATGGTCCGGCCCTGACGGAACATGGACGGCCACTTTACGACTATATCTCGTTCTACACCCTCTATGAGGGATGCGCCGCGGCGGTGCCGGGCAACACACGGGCCCTGCAGGTCTGCACCGACCTCAAGGCGCGCGGATTGCTGAATGAGGGAACGCCGGCCGAGGCCCAGAAGCTGATCCAGGATTACGGGATCGTGCCGGAGCAGAATGCGCTGGCCGCCTTCTACTGGTCGGTCAATGTCTACCAGTCCGTGACCGTGGCCTATGCGAACGCCTATTCCAGGGCGAGCGTGACCGACAATCTCTGCGGCTTCTCCTACGCCTACGCCGATGCGACGGACCGGCCCGCTCCCCTGCCCCGGGCCAATGCCGAGCTTGCCTTCGCGCAGTCGAACGGCGTTCCCCCGACGATCGGCATCCAGCTGATCCGGAACGGCGTTTCGGCCACGACGGTCGGCGGGGCGGCGGCTCCGATGGCGGACGTGGACGGCGCTGCCTGCCTGCGGGCCCTGTGGACCGCCGGTGACCGGGACCATTCCCGGAGGGGCGGCGGGAAATCCCCGGCGCGGCGCCTGGCGGAAGGCGTCGAGGATGTGCTGGCAACGGCCGACCTGCGCGGCAAGCCGACCGTGATCGTCCATGGCCGGGCCGACGCGCTGATCGCGGTCAATCACAGCTCACGCTCCTACTATGGATCGGCCCTGAGGCAGAAGCAGAACATCCGGTACTACGAGGTGACCAACGCCCATCACCTGGACGCCTTCAACGCGATCCCGGCTTTCGCCGCCGCTTACGTGCCGCTGCATGTCTATTTCAACGAGGGGCTGGACTACCTGTACGACCATCTGACCAAGGGCGACGCGCTGCCGCCGTCCCAGGTGGTCCACACCGTTCCGCGGGGGACCGGTGTTCCTACGCCACCTGCGATCACCCGGGACAATGTGCCGCCGATCGCGAAGAAGCCCGAAAAGGAAGATCGCATCACCTTCCGGGAGTCGGTGCTGCGGATACCGGACTGAGGTTTGCGGATACGCCGCGGGAGTAATCCCGCGGCGTATCCTTGAGCCGGCGCGTCGCCAGAGTCAGAACAGCGAAAAGCCGCCGGAACCGGTCAGGTATCGGCGGCTTTTCGCTGGGACTTGGTTGCGGGGGCAGGATTTGAACCTGCGACCTTCAGGTTATGAGCCTGACGAGCTACCGGGCTGCTCCACCCCGCGTCAGGGCGACGGACATGCGGGAGAATTCGTGACGGTTCGTTTGCCTTGAAGCGCGCGGGCGATTGGTGGACCTGGCGGCGACCTACTCTCCCACGTCTTGAGACGCAGTACCATTGGCGCGGAGGGTTTTCACGGCCGAGTTCGGGATGGGATCGGGTGCGGGCCCCTCGCTATGACCACCAGGTCGACCAAGCGCCCGGGTGCTTCGAGGTGATGAGGATGCGATGCGTCTTCGACGGATGCCTGTCGTGCGGGCTTTCTGCTGCGCATGACGCGCGATGTCGGGATCAAGCCGCTCGAGCGATTAGTAAGGCTTAGCTTCACGCGTTGCCGCGCTTCCACACGCCTCCTATCGACGGGATGGTCTATCCCGGCTCTAAGGGGAGTGCTTGTTTTGAGGGGGGTTTCCCGCTTAGATGCTTTCAGCGGTTATCCCGTCCGCACTTAGCTACCCGGCGATGCGGCTGGCGCCACAACCGGTACACCAGAGGTGCGTCCATCCCGGTCCTCTCGTACTAGGGACAGCGCCTCTCAGCACTCCGACACCCACGGCAGATAGGGACCGAACTGTCTCACGACGTTCTAAACCCAGCTCACGTACCACTTTAATCGGCGAACAGCCGAACCCTTGGGACCTGCTCCAGCCCCAGGATGTGATGAGCCGACATCGAGGTGCCAAACCTCCCCGTCGATGTGGACTCTTGGGGGAGATCAGCCTGTTATCCCCGGCGTACCTTTTATCCGTTGAGCGATGGCCCTTCCACGCGGGACCACCGGATCACTATGGCCGACTTTCGTCTCTGCTCGACTTGTCGGTCTCGCAGTCAGGCTGGCTTATGCCATTGCACTCGTCGAGCGATTTCCGACCGCTCTGAGCCAACCTTCGCGCGCCTCCGTTACTCTTTGGGAGGCGACCGCCCCAGTCAAACTCCCCGCCATGCAGGGTCCCGGCTCCCGGTTCAGGGAGCGCGGTTAGATGCCAGAGATCCCAAGGGTGGTATTTCAAGGATGGCTCCGCGCAAGCTGGCGCCTGCGTTTCATAGCCTCCCACCTATCCTACACATGGGAACCCTGGCACCACTGCAAAGCTGGAGTAAAGGTGCACGGGGTCTTTCCGTCTGACCGCGGGTACTCCGCATCTTCACGGAGAATTCAATTTCGCTGAGTTGGTGTTGGAGACAGCGGGGAAGTCGTTACGCCATTCGTGCAGGTCGGAACTTACCCGACAAGGAATTTCGCTACCTTAGGACCGTTATAGTTACGGCCGCCGTTTACCGGGGCTTCAGTTCGGAGCTTGCACCCCTCCCTTTAACCTTCCGGCACCGGGCAGGCGTCAGACCCTATACGTCGTCATGCCAGACTTCGCAGAGCCCTGTGTTTTTAGTAAACAGTCGCCACCCCCTGGTCTGTGCCCCCCGCCCCTGCTTGCGCAGGAACGGGGCCCTCTTCTCCCGAAGTTACGAGGGTAATTTGCCGAGTTCCTTCAACACCATTCTCTCAAGCGCCTGGGTATGCTCTACCTGTCCACCTGTGTCGGTTTCGGGTACGGTCTGTATGGCAGGGCTGTTTCCAGGAACCCCTCCAGCGCACGGCCAATCCGATAAGGCCGCACGCACTTCGGGATTCGTCACCTCTGCCAGGCCCTGGAATATTAACCAGGTTCCCATCGACTACGCCTTTCGGCCTCGCCTTAGGGGCCGGCTCACCCTGCGCGGATTAACCGTGCGCAGGAACCCTTGGACTTCCGGCGAGAGTGTTTCTCACACTCTTTGTCGCTACTCATGTCAGCATTCTCACTTGCCATACCTCCAGGCAACCTCACGGGTGCCCTTCATCGGCCTAGGCAACGCTCCGCTACCACGTCGTCATCGTGAGATGATCGACATCCGCAGCTTCGGTGGGTGGCTTGAGCCCCGGTACATTTTCGGCGCAGGCCGGCTTGTCTAGACCAGTGAGCTATTACGCTTTCTTTAAAGGATGGCTGCTTCTAAGCCAACCTCCTGGTTGTCATGGCCTTCCCACATCCTTTCCCACTTAGCCACCACTTGGGGACCTTAGCTGGCGGTCTGGGCTGTTTCCCTCTTGACGATCGACCTTAGCACCGACCGTCTGTCTGCCGGACTGTGCTCCACGGTATTCGGAGTTTGGTTAGGTTTGGTAAGCGGTGAGGCCCCCTAGCCCATCCAGTGCTCTACCCCCGTGGGCAATCATCCGACGCGCTACCTAAATAGCTTTCGCGGAGAACCAGCTATTTCCTGATTTGATTGGCCTTTCACCCCTAGCCACAGGTCATCTCCGACTTTTTCAACAGGCGTGAGTTCGGTCCTCCAGTGCGTGTTACCGCACCTTCAACCTGCCCATGGCTAGATCATCAGGTTTCGGGTCTAGAGCATGCAACTGAAACGCCCTGTTCAGACTCGCTTTCGCTGCGCCTCCACCTACCGGCTTAAGCTCGCTGCATACTCTAAGT